>NZ_SMLV01000429.1:34256-56811 GCF_009711525.1 Fulvivirga lutimaris | reverse complement strand
CAGAGCACATGCCTAACTGGACGGATAAATTTGGGTATGGGGATTTCATCTACTTGCAACACCACAAACCAGGTTTTGCCAAAATGATGAAAGGAAATCAATTTTTTAGAGAAATAGAAGCCAACTGTTGGGATCCAGAGATTAGAATTGAAGAATACAAAAAATTCAATACTCAGGTTCAAGTGGTTTGTACCATACCTGTTATGTTCTCGTACTGGGCCAATGCCGATGACTGCCTCGAGCTTAGCAAGTTTCTAAATGACGATATTGCTAATCTTGTTGCCAAGTACCCTAAGAATTACATCGGACTAGGCACCATACCAATGCAGGATGCTGATTTGGCAATTGAAGAGCTTGAGAGGTGCAAAGAAATCGGGTTAGTGGGCATCCAGATCGGCTCCAACATAAATGACGAAAATTTAAGCGAGGATCAGTTCTACCCTATTTTTGAAGCTTGTGAAGCTTTAGGCATGGCTGTAATGGTTCATCCATGGAACATGATGGGCTTTAAAAACATGACTAAATACTGGCTGCCATGGCTGGTAGGCATGCCTGCAGAAACCTCCAGGGCAATGTGCTCGATGATCTTCTCAGGCATATTTGAAAGGCTCCCAAATTTAAGGGTGAACTTCGTTCATGCTGGTGGTTCCTTTCTGCCAACAATCGGTCGTATAGAGCATGGCTTCAATTGCAGACCCGATCTGGTAGCAATTGATAACCCTATCAACCCAAGAGAATATCTTTCTAAATTCTGGGTGGATTGTATTACGCATGACCCAAAAATGCTAAACTATGTTTTAGATGTTCAGGGCTCTAAAAAAGTGACTCTCGGCTCTGATTATCCTTTCCCTTTAGGGGATTTAGAAATTGGCAAGTTTATTGAAGAAATGCCGTTATCAAAAGATATTATTGAAGACATATTTTGTAATTCAACACTAGAATGGTTGAACTTAGATAAGAAGGACTTTATTCAATGAACAAAATAATACTTACCCTTTCATTATTGGTAATGGTTATAACGGTGCACGCTCAGACTCAGGAAGAGAAAGTGAGGCAGCTTGAGATGGATCAGGTTCAAGCCAAAAATGCTGAAATTATGCGAACCATGGATCAGGGAGTGGATCTTATGAATGAAGGCAATTATGAAGATGCTAATAATAAATTCAAAGATGTATTGGCAAAAGCCAAAGTTGTACCCTCAGACTTGACCTTTTATTTTGGCAAAAACTCATTCTATATGGGTAAGTACAAACAAAGCATTGACTGGTTAAATAAATATATTCAGCTAAAAGGTACTGCTGGCAGATTTTATGACGAGTGCACCGAATTACTTGAAAAATCAGAACAGGCCTTTATGCTAGTAAGAGAAGATGACCGCAAAGAAGCTCAATCAATACTTACATCCAACTACGAAATAGACTGTGGCCCGTCTGGTAGAGTATCTTGCCCGGTATGCTCAGGCACTGGAGTTATCATCCAAAAAGGTGCCTTTGGCGATGTTTATAAAACCTGCCCATACAGCGATGAACACGGATATCTTACATGTGCAGAGTATAACCAGCTGCTCAGGGGTGAGTTAAAACCTAAATTTTAGTAGTTTTGCATGTTTTATAAATCATTCATGCAAAATGATATTACACAACCGAGTTAACAAAGATGTACTTAAGGAGAAGCTCCAAAACAGTACTGAAAAGAGGGTAACACTTTCATTTTACAAATATGTGCGCCTCGAAAATCCAGCAGAATACCGAGATCAACTTTATGCCGACTTTTTCAAGCTAGGCGTTTTTGGTCGAATCTATGCAGCAGAAGAAGGAATTAATGCGCAAATAAGTGTCCCTAATGACAATTTTGATGCTTTTGAAGCATATGTGGACAATAGCCCTGAGCTAAGCGGTGAAAGGTTAAACATTGCAATTGATGACAACGGCAAGTCATTCTTTAAGCTTAAAATTCAGGTGCGTTCAAAAATTGTGGCTGATGGTCTCAATGATTCTACATTTGACGTAACTGATAGAGGTACTCACCTTAAGGCTGAGGAGTTTAACAAACTGGCCAGTGATCCTAATACTATCATTGTGGATATGAGAAACCACTATGAAAGTGAAGTAGGCCATTTTGAAAAGGCTATTTGTCCTGATGTTGATACTTTCAGAGAAGCTTTACCAGTGGTTGAGAATATCCTTGAAGATAAAAAAGATAAGAACATTGTAATGTACTGCACAGGCGGAATTAGATGTGAAAAAGCCAGTGCATATTACAAGCATAAAGGTTTTCAGAATGTCTTTCAACTTGAGGGCGGCATAATAGAATATGCCCGACAGGTGAATTCCAAGGGGCTTGAAAACAAATTTAAAGGAAAGAATTTCGTTTTTGACGAAAGGCTAGGTGAACGTATTTCTGATGACGTTATCAGTGTGTGTCATCAATGCGGTGATAAATCAGATTCTCATACTAACTGTAAAAATGATGGGTGTCACCTCCTGTTTATCCAATGCGAGAAATGTGCAGCAAAGTATGAAGGGTGCTGCTCAAGCGAATGTCAGGAGATCATACACCTGCCAGAAGAGGAGCAAGCAGAAATCAGACGAGGAAAGAATTTAGGGCGACAAGTCTTTAAAAAAGGCCGTTCAGAGAAATTAATCTATAAAAATTAATGGCAGTAGCTAAAATTGGTGTTATCAATGTCTCTGACAGGGCTAGCAAAGGTATTTATGAAGATATTCCTGGCAAGGCTATAGTTGACACTTTAAATGACTACCTTGTTTCTGAATGGGAAACCGAATATATGGTACTTCCTGATGAACAGGATCAATTGGAAGCTGCTATGATTGAGATGGCAGATACAAAAGGCTGCAGTTTAATTGTAACCTGCGGTGGCACTGGTCCTGCGCCCAGAGATGTTACCCCTGAAGCTACAGAGGCAGTTTGTAACAAGATGATGCCTGGCTTTGGAGAACTTATGCGGCAGGAAAGTTTGAAGTTTGTGCCTACGGCCATTCTATCAAGACAAACTGCGGGCATAAGAAATAAGACACTTATTGTTAACTTACCTGGGAAACCAAAAGCAATACGTGAATGTTTAGATGCAGTATTTCCGGCTATCCCCTATTGTATAGATTTAATAGGTGGGCCATATCTGGAATGCAACGAAAAGGTCATTAAAGCGTTTAGACCTAAGAATAGCTAATAGATGGCAAGAATAAAATATTATTACGATACAGAAACCTGTAAATACGAGCGCGTCAAGGTTAAAACTCAGGATGTTGTTCTCAACTTCCTAGGTCTTGCTTCGCTTATTATAGGTTGTGCTGTAGGCCTTTTGATGCTTTACAATAACTACTTTGAGTCACCAAAAGAGCTGAAACTTAAAAATGAGGTAGCCGATCTTCAACATTATTACAATAGCTTAAGCGATGATGTTGCCAAAATGGATGAGATCATTAGTGCTCTTGAAAACAGAGATGATAATATCTATAGAATTGTGCTTGGTGCCGAGCCTATTGATACAGAAATCAGGAATGCAGGAGTGGGTGGTGCTGAGCGATATGCTGATATCAGGTCGTCATCAACAGAGTTTAGAGATGAAATTTTAAAGATTTCTGAGAATGTAGACAAGCTAAAAAGACAAATCTATATTCAAAGTAAGTCATATGACGAAATTGTTGAATTGGCAGAAAACAAGGAAAAACTCTTTGCAGCAATCCCTGCTATTCAACCCGTATCTAATGAAGAGCTGATAAGATTAGCCTCAGGTTTTGGCTACAGAGTACACCCAGTATACAAAGTAAAAAAACTACACACTGGCATAGACTTCTCAGCTCCTATAGGAACTCCAATATATGCTACAGCTGATGGAACCATTGAAGATGTAAACGTATCTTTTAGTGGTTATGGCAAAACTCTAATCATAGATCATGGTTTTGGTTTCAAGACTAGATATGCTCACATGCACGAGTTTGCAGTAAAAGAAGGTGAAAAAGTGAAGCGAGGCCAAGTCATTGGATATGTCGGGAACACAGGTACATCTACAGCCTCTCACTTGCACTATGAAGTAATCAAAAATGGGTCAAAAATCAACCCTGTACATTATTTCTTCAACGATCTTAATCCAGACGAGTACGAGAAAATTGTGGAGTTGGCGAGTATAGAAAACCAGTCGCTTGGCATGTAATTGTAAATTCTTAATAAATAAATTTTGGATACTAATTAATTTATCTCATACTTTGCCCTCGAATGAAATTATTCAGCACAACATATAACCATCATCACCATCATCATGTTAACCACCTGATGCATGGAAGTTATATGTTTTAATTAGAATCAAAATACTATTTATAAACAAAAAGGCTTGTCATGCGACAAGCCTTTTTTCGTTTAAAACCTTTTTTAAAAAATGAGCAAAAAATTAAAAATAGCAATTCAAAAATCCGGGCGACTGCAGGAGCAATCCATCAAGATGTTGAAGGAATGTGGGCTAAGTTTCGCCAACGGATCAAGCAGATTAAAGGCTGAAGTTGACAACTTTCCGGCAGAGATATTATTTCTACGTGATGACGATATACCTCAATACATTGAGGATAATGTTGCTGATATAGGCATCATTGGAGAAAACGTCTTTATCGAAAAGGAAAAACAGGGTGAAATAATCCTGAAGTTAGGATTTGCAAAATGCAGGTTATCAATAGCTGTTCCTAAATCGGCAGAATATAAAGATGCCGGCACATTAAATGGAAAGAAGATCGCTACCTCCTACCCCGTTATCGTGCAGCAGTTTCTGAATGAGAATAATGTAAATGCAGAAATCCATGAGATCAGTGGCTCAGTAGAAATAGCACCAGGTATAGGTCTGGCAGAAGCTATTTGTGACATTGTAAGTACTGGAAGCACGCTATTGACCAATGGCCTAAAAGAGGTAGAAACCATTATGAAGTCTGAGGCTATTCTTGTGGCTAACAATAATTTGGATGCCGAAAGTAAAGCTATTCTCGACCGTTTAGTATTTAGGATTAACTCAGTAAATGCTGCTAAATCAAACAAATATTTGGTTTTGAATGCTCCAAATAATGCCATTGAAGCTATTACTGAAGTCTTACCGGGAATGAAAAGTCCAACGGTAACTCCACTAAAAGAAGAAGGCTGGTCATCACTACATTCTGTTGTAAATGAAAATGACTTCTGGGGCAAAATTGATGAGCTTAAAGCTCTGGGTGCTCAGGGAATATTGGTTATACCTATTGAAAAAATGATCCTTTAACATCACTACTATGCAAGTAATTGAAAATATCTTCAGCAAAGACATTTCTAAAGAACTCAAAAGGCCTGAGCTGACAACGGACTTTCTTGAAAGCACAATCAAAAATATTCTCCAGCGTGTAAAAACATCAGGAGATGAAGCTTTACTAAGTTTAACGGAGCAATTTGATAAGGTGAAACTTTCCTCATTAAAATTGTCTGACATAGAAATCCAAAATGCTGAACAGCAAATTAGTCCAGAACTAAAAAGAGCAATAGGTGTAGCAAAGGAAAATATTGAAAAATTTCATTCCGCTCAAAAACGCAGTACAGCAGTAATTGAAACGACTACTGGAGTAAGTTGCTGGAGAAAGTCAGTGGCCATAGAAAAAGTTGGTCTTTACATCCCTGGAGGCTCTGCTCCTTTATTCTCTACAGTATTAATGCTGGGAATTCCTGCGAAAATAGCAGGCTGCAAACAGGTTGTGCTTTGCACTCCTCCTGATAAATCAGGGAAAATTGATCCTGCAATTATTTATACTGCCAGTCTGGTAGGTGTTACAGATATTTATACTGTTGGTGGCGCTCAAGCTATCGCAGCAATGGCTTATGGAACAGAAACCATCCCTAAGGTGAATAAAATCTTTGGACCAGGGAACCAATATGTAACTAAGGCCAAACAAATGATCAACCTTGAAGGTGTGGCCATCGATATGCCTGCTGGCCCATCTGAGGTAGCCATAATAGCTGATGAGACTGCAAACCCTGCATTTATAGCGGCTGACTTACTATCGCAAGCTGAACATGGTGCTGATAGCCAGGTCGTTTTAATCACCAACAGTAAGGAATTGATTCAAAATGTATTTGAAGCCATAGAAAAACAAGTGGCAGAATTACCAAGAAAAGAAATAGCCAAAGAATGCCTTTCACAAAGCAAAGCGGTATTGGTTAATGATATTGACGAAGCTATCAAGGTATCAAATAGCTATGCTCCTGAGCATTTAATTATTAACTGTTCAGGTGCTGAAGCTGTTGCTGAAAAAATAACACAAGCGGGTTCGGTCTTCATTGGTGAATACACACCTGAATCAGCAGGAGACTATGCCTCCGGCACTAACCATACCTTGCCAACCAATGGAGCAGCAAGTGCCTATAGTGGTGTGTCTTTAGATTCATTTGTTAAGGAAATCACCTTTCAAAAGATTACCGGCAGTGGCTTATTAAATCTGGGCCCAACTGTAGAGATAATGGCTGAGGCGGAGCAATTGGTGGCACACAAAAATGCCGTTAGTATAAGGTTAAATGAACTGCAACAATGAATCTTGAAAAGTTAGTTAGGCCCAATATATTGGCCATGAAGGCTTATTCATCGGCTCGTGATGAATTTGAAGTGAACAATCAAGTTGTTTTGCTTGATGCCAATGAGAATCCATTTGCCTCTGATTGGAACAGATACCCTGATCCATATCAGCGACAATTGAAAAAAGCCATTGCAGCATTAAAAGGCACCAAGGTTGAAAATATATTTCTTGGAAATGGTAGTGATGAGGCCATCGATTTGATTTTTAGAATCTTCTGCGAGCCCGGCTCAGACAATATCATTATTACTGATCCAACATATGGCATGTATGAGGTTTCTGCCGCTATTCAGGACATTGAAGTTCAAAAGGTGCCATTGACTAAAGCCTTTGAACTAGATAGTGACAAAGTGCTTTCAGTGATTAACGAAAACACCAAGTTGATTTTCTTATGCAACCCCAATAACCCCACGGCCAATTTACTTAATGAAGGAGAGATCAAAAATGTAATTGAGAATTTCAAGGGCATTGTAGTATTAGACGAAGCATACATAGATTTCACAAATAGGGAATCAAGCATTCAATGGTTAAATGACTACCCCAACCTGATCGTATTACAGACTTTTTCTAAAGCGTGGGGTATGGCAGGCATGCGATTAGGCATGGCGTTTTCCAACTCAAAAATTATACAGCTCTTTAATAAAGTTAAAGCTCCTTACAACATGAGCATACTCACTCAAAACAAAGCATTAGAGCTGATCGAGAATAATAAAGAGAAAGTAAAATCGAACCTACAAGTGTTAGTTCATGAAAGAGCAAGATTAATTGACGCGCTGAGTAAGTTCTCAATGGTAGAGCACATCTACCCTACTTTCACCAACTTTATTTTAGTAAGATTTAATAATCATAGTCTCGTTTTTAAGACCTTAATTGAGGCTGGTTTAATTGTTAGAGACAGATCAAAAGCTCTGAATTGCGAGAACTGCTTAAGAATAACCGTTGGCACACCTAACGAAAATGAATTGTTAATTGATGTACTTAGTAAAATATGAAAAAGGTATTATTTATTGATAGAGATGGCACCATCATCTTAGAACCAGAAGATGAGCAAATTGATAGCCTTGAGAAGCTTGACTTCTACCCTGGCGTTATTAATTGGCTCAGTAAAATTATCGAATTAAAGAGCTTTGAGATTGTAATGGTTACTAATCAGGATGGTCTGGGAACAGATTCATTTCCAGAAGATACCTTTTGGCCAGCACACAATAAAATGCTTTCAATATTAAAAAACGAAGGCATCTCTTTTGATGAAATCTTTATTGACAAATCATTTGAAGCAGATAAATCTCCTAACAGGAAACCAGGTACTGGTATGCTAACTAAGTACCTCAATGGCTATGACTTGGAAAATTCCTTTGTTATTGGCGACCGACTTTCAGATGTACAATTGGCCAAGAATCTTGGAGCAAAAGGCATTTTGCTTGACAGTGGAAATAAAGAGCTAAATGATTTAGATGAGCACACAGCTTTAGTAACTGAAGATTGGTCAGATATCTATGCACTATTAACTGAAAGAAAAGCCTCTGTTGTGAGAACTACAAAGGAGACAGATATTAACATAGCCATCAACCTTGATGGGAAAGGTCAATCTTCCATCGACACAGGTTTGGCCTTCTTTGATCATATGCTAGACCAGCTATCTAAACATGGAATGGTTGATCTTGATATAAAAGTAAAGGGTGATTTGGAAGTTGACGAGCACCACACCATAGAGGATACTGCCATTGCACTAGGTGAAGCATTTTATAAAGCACTAGGAGATAAAAGAGGGATTTCAAGATATGGCTTCACCATTCCTATGGATGACAGTCTGGCACAGGTAGTTATTGATTTTGGAGGTCGTAACTGGATAGTCTGGGATGCAGAATTTAAAAGAGAAATGATCGGAAGTATGCCAACAGAAATGTTCTTTCACTTTTTCAAATCCTTTTCTGATGCATCAAAAAGCAACCTGAATATTAAGGTTGAGGGAAACAATGAGCACCATAAGATAGAGGCAATTTTCAAAGCATTTGCCAGAGCTATAAGGATGGCCATAAAAAGAGAAGACGGAAATGATCAGTTACCAACTACTAAGGGTATTATTTAATGAAAATAGCAATCATAAAATATAACGCAGGCAATACGCAGTCGGTGATATTTGCATTAAACAGGTTGGGCATTGAGCCAATATTGACTGAAGATTTCGAGGAATTAAAGTCAGCTGACAAGGTAATTTTTCCAGGTGTAGGTGAAGCAAGCACAACGATGAAACACCTCAAGGAGCTACACTTGAACGAACTAATACCAGACCTCAAACAACCAGTATTGGGCATCTGCCTTGGCATGCAGTTAATGTGTAATCACTCAGAAGAAAATGACACCGATTGCCTGGGAATATTTGATGCGCCTGTAGTTAAGTTCAAATCTGAGGATTACAAAATACCACACATGGGCTGGAATAATCTTGTTGAAGCTGACAATGAATTATTTAGGACACTTCCTGATGACCACATGTATTTTGTACATAGCTACTATGTGCCTGTTTCAGAATATACAATAGCTAAAACAGACTACATAAATAACTTTTCAGCGGCCATTAAGAAAGATAATTTCTATGCAGTCCAGTTTCACCCAGAGAAATCCGGAGCTCAAGGCGCTCAAATTCTCAAAAACTTTATCGAATTATGAGACTTATACCGGCAATTGATATTATTGATGGGCAGTGCGTCAGGCTCTCCCAGGGAAGTTATGACACAAAAAAAGTCTATGAAAAAGACCCTACAGAAGTTGCCAAAAGATTTGAAGACTCTGGCATTAAATACCTGCATTTGGTAGATCTGGATGGTGCTAAAAAAGGTCAAATAACCAATTGGAAAGTACTGGAAAGCATTGCCAATAACACTGATCTGATCATTGATTTTGGAGGTGGTATTAAAACGAATGAAGATATTGAAATTGCTTTTAATGCAGGTGCATCGCAAATTACCTGTGGCAGTATTGCTGTAAAAAACCCACAGCAGGTATTAGACTGGATAGCTAAATATGGAGCAGATAAATTAATACTGGGTGCCGATGTGAAAGACAAGATGATCGCCACCGGAGGCTGGATTGAGACTTCCACCATACAACTAGATGATCATATTGCTACTTACCTTAAACAAGGAATCAAAAGTGTGATTTGTACTGATATAGCCACAGATGGAATGTTACAAGGACCTAACCTGAGTTTATATAAAGAGCTGCTGTCAACGTTTCCTGAGCTTAAGTTGATAGCCAGTGGCGGGGTGAGTTCAATAGAGGATTTGAAAAAATTGAAAGCCGCAGGCCAGTTTGGAGCCATTATAGGCAAAGCCATCTATGAAAATAAGATTAGTTTGAAGGAGTTAACAGATTTCAACAATGCTTAAAAAAAGAATAATACCCTGCCTGGATATAAAGGATGGTCGTACCGTAAAAGGCGTTAACTTCGTAAATATCAGAGATGCTGGTGATCCTGTTGAGCTAGGTAAGCAATATGCTGAGCAAGGTGCCGATGAGTTGGTATTCTTAGACATTACTGCCACCAATGAAGGTCGTAAGACGTTCATTGAACTAGTCAAAGACATTGCCAGGAATATTGATATCCCCTTCACTGTTGGTGGAGGTATATCTTCGGTTGAAGATGTTGGTCCGCTGCTAACTTCTGGTGCTGATAAAATATCTGTCAATTCTTCAGCAGTTAAGAACCCTGAACTCATCAATGAACTGGTGACAGCTTATGGCAGCCAATGTATAGTAGTGGCTATTGATGCTAATTTGATCGATGACGAATGGATTGTTCATACACATGGTGGTCGAAAACCAACAGACAAAAAGCTATTTGATTGGGCTATAGAAATTGAAAGGCGAGGTGCCGGAGAAATACTATTTACCAGCATGAATAATGATGGTACTAAGCAGGGTTTTGCCATAGAAGCCCTTCGTCAGCTCTCTGAAGTAGTAAGTATACCTATAATCGCATCTGGTGGTGCGGGTACTATGGAGCATTTTACCGAAGCGTTTAATGAAGGCAAGGCTGATGCTGCTTTAGCTGCCAGTATCTTTCATTTCGGTGAAATACCTATCCCAACACTAAAGTCATATTTAAAAGAACAAAACATCCCTATCCGATGATTAAAATAAACAAAACGCCAGATTTTTCTAAAGGACTACTACCTGCTATTATACAGGACTATTATTCAAAAAATGTGCTGATGCTAGGCTATATGAATGAAGAGGCCTTTCAACTTACCTTAAAAGAGGAAGTGGTCACCTTCTTTAGTCGATCAAAAAGCAGGCTATGGAAAAAAGGTGAAACCTCAGGTAATTTCTTAAATGCTGTATCTGTTGACGTTGATTGCGATGCAGACGCTATACTCATTAAAGCTGTTCCCGTGGGTCCTGCCTGCCACAAAGGAACTGATACCTGCTTTGGGGAATTTAAAAACATATCCACCGATCTGGGTTTTCTTGAAAAAACCATTCAGGACAGAAAAAACAATCCATCGGATGCATCATATACTAATAGCCTTCTTCAAAAAGGAATCAATAAAGTGGCTCAAAAAGTAGGTGAAGAAGCTGTAGAATTGGTGATTGAGGCTAAGGATGACAATGATGATCTCTTTCTTAATGAAGGTGCCGACCTGATGTATCATTATTTGGTTCTGCTTGCCGCTAAAGGATTTGAATTGAATGATGTGATTGATGTTTTGAGGGAGCGCGAAAAGAAATGATTTTGAGTTCTTGAAAACATAAGACATGCCGTAGGCATCTTTGCAATTAACTAAAACCAGATCAATTCTTTATGGTAAAGATTCCTTCATTGCATTACGGAATGACCTTCTAAAACAGAACCTGATTCATGTAATGCCACTTAAAATATTTAGAATTCAGCGGACTTCTGTTATTTAAATAACAATTAGTAGTTCGATGAATAAAGCTAAATTGTCAACTCCTTTACAACTTACTTTTTAAAGAAGTCTGTATTATTGTGACATGGCAAAAACTAAGATAATAGATGGCTTTGAGTATGAAGCTTATAGCAAAGAAACTTATGATGAAAATGAGTGTATAGCTAGAAGCAAACGTTTTCTGGAATGGGTTGACAAGAGAAGAACGGTAAGAGAATTCTCTGACAAACCGATACCAAAGGAAGTCATTGACAACATCTTAAAGTCTGCTTCTACTGCCCCTTCTGGTGCGCACAAACAACCATGGACATTCTGTGTGGTGAGCAATCCTGAGCTAAAACAAAAGATCAGAGAAGCGGCTGAAAAGGAAGAGTTTGAAAGCTACAATGGACGTATGAGCGAAGACTGGCTTAAAGACTTAGAGCCTCTTGGCACTGACTGGCACAAACCATTCTTAGAAATTGCTCCTTACCTTATTATAGTTTTCAAAAAAGCCTATGACTTTGATGAAGAAGGTAAGAAAAAGAATAACTACTATGTCAATGAGTCTGTTGGTTTAGCCGCTGGCTTTCTACTTACCGCCATCCACGATGCAGGTTTAGTAGCACTAACACACACCCCAAGTCCCATGAACTTTCTTACTAAACTTTTAGAGCGCCCAGAAAATGAAAGGCCTTATTTATTAATACCGGTCGGCTACCCGGTTGAGGAAACGTATGTACCTAAGCTAGAGCGTAAGCCTTTGGAAGATATAGCCGTATTTTATGAGTAATTAGAGATCCAATAAATCTCCAAACTCCTCAACATCAAACTTGATATCATCTTCACCGATCTGATCGAATGGATTTTCAAGGTGCCCTTGTATGTTATCAAGACTTACTAGTATAAAACTAAAAATTACGGGCATCACATATTCAAGGCCATGAGAATATTTCTCTGCTACAGAAACAAAATATGGCGCATAAATAAGTGGGAAAGTGTAAATGAAAACTTTACTATAAGCACGCAGCGTGATTGGTGTTCTGTAATGCCAAAAAACCTTAAGGTTCTCAACAGAAGTTAAAATTTTACTTGAATACTGATTAATCCTTGACATTTCACCCGCCTGCAGATTATACTCTCGGAGTTTCTGGAGTAATGCTGACAATTCAGACATCTTAATGTATATGTTCTTCTCAGCACTATTTTCCTTATCATGTTCAGCTACAAAAAACTCCCTTAATGAGCTATACACATCAAGTAAATGAGCCTTAACATCTGTCTTATAAGCATCATCGTTGGGTGTCCAATCTTTCACCGCATGGTAGATTGACATGGCCTGTGACTTGAAATCACCTAATAAACCAAGAGCACGCTCCCTCCTTTTATAGGCACTATCTATAGAAAATACGACTGGAAAAACTATGGCAATGGCCACAAGAGTTAATGGAAATTCAGCTTCTATATTGTAATAATCGCATAGCCAGGTACCAGCAACTGCCAAAAAAGTAATGATAAAAGTTTTGTAATTAATAATGAGCGCAATGCTCTTGAATACTCTCATAAACCCAGTTTGTAGGCGAATATAGAAAATATTGCCCTGTTAAGAAATTGTTAAGTTCCTCAAATAGAAGTAAAAAACAGAAATAACTTTATCCTCCACAATAGACTTACATAAATGAGTGGATTTATATATTTTTGTCACACATTAATTTTTGATTATGGGAAGAGCATTTGAATATAGAAGAGCAGCAAAAGAAAAGCGTTGGGACAAGATGTCTAAGATATTTCCAAAATTGGCAAAAGCGGTAACTGTTGCGGCCAAAGAAGGTGGAAGTGATCCAGACATGAACGCCAAGCTCAGAACTGCCATTCAGAATGCCAAGGCTGAGAACATGCCTAAAGATAATATTGAAGCTGCAATTAAAAGAGCAGAGGGTAAGGATGCTGCAGCCTATCTGGAAATCAACTACGAAGGCAAAGGTCCGCATGGAGTTTTAGTTTTTGTTGAATGCGCAACTGATAACCCAAACAGGACTGTGGCTAATGTAAAGTCTTACTTTAGTAAAGCTGGTGGCGGATTGGTACCTACGGGCTCATTGGAATTCATGTTTTCAAGAAAAGCTGTATTTGAATTTGATAAACCTGAAGGCATTGACCTCGAAGAACTTGAGCTAGAATTGATCGATGCTGGAGTAGAAGAGATTGAAGTTGAAGGGGAAACAGTTTACGTATATGGAGATTATACTAACTTCGGTAATCTGTCTACTGCATTGGAAGAAAAAGGTATAGAGCCTAATAAATCCACTTTAAAAAGGTATGCAACCACTCCAGTAGAATTTACTGAAGAGCAGCTTGAAGAGATTGAAAAGATGATCGATAAAATAGAGGATGATGACGATGTGCAGGCAGCTTACACAAACATTGCCTAACTATGGAAAACTCCTCAGCCAAACAAAAGTATAAGACCATTCAACTGATATACATGGCCATGCTAGTGCCCATGATTGTTTTTTCTGGATTTGTCTATTACTCTAACTTCAAGGCTGGAAATATGGCTAGCACAGAACCTAACATCTGGCTTTATCTCCCATTTGGGCTTATGCTTATGGCAATTCTAATGGCGAGGCCATTGTATACAAAAGCGCTACAGAACACTGAGGGAAAAACATTGGATCAGAAACTTTCGGTTTTAATGACAGCTCTAATTGTAAGAATGGCCCCATTTGAGGCCGCAGGGCTTTTTGCTGCTGCAAGTGCTTATATTACTGGTAACAACACAATACTGTTACTTGTGCTAATCATATTGATTCAGTTTTACACTAATAGACCCACACTCTTAAAAGTGGAGAATGACTTAAAAGTCACCCGAGAAGAAATAGAAAGTATTCGCTAGAATATGATATTTTCATAAACTCCTTCACAGCAAGTCCTGCATGACAGCTTGCCTGTTAATGCGCTTGGCTTCAATAGAGACTTGCCCATTAACATTCTTACACATTCTTGTATACCTTCTATTATTGATGGATGCGGATGTACACACTCTGCGAGCTCTTCAATGCCTTTATCCATACTAATGAGCAATGCAACAGCCTGAATAGCACTTGATGCATGATTGCCAATGACACGCATTCCTAATATTTTCATATCATCATCATTGGTCACCAGTAGTTTAATGAACCCTTGTGTATTTCTTTTAGCAATTGCTCTTGAGATACAAGAGTAATCAAGAGTCACGACCTTATAAGGTATCCCTTTTTCTTTGGCTTGATTTTCATTAAGTCCAACTCCAGCCACTTCTGGGTGCAGAAACATAATAGTAGAAATATTCTCATACACTAGCTTGCGCATGGGCTTTCCAAATATCTTCTCTACAGCATGGCGCCCTTCAAGCTCACCAACATTAACCAACGCTATGTCTGCCGTGATGTCCCCTACCGCAAATATGTTAGAAACGCTGGTTTGAGTTTCATTATCTTCTATTCCTCTTTTATTCAAAGTAATAGGCACTGCTTCTGGCCAAAGGTTTTCATAGTTTGGAATTCGTCCTACTGAAACTAAAGCTTTCTCTACATTAAAAACCTCCTTTCTCCCATCGTCATATTCCAGTTCATACTGAACTCTACCATTAAGAATTTCCATTTTAATAAGCTGAGAGTTTCTATGGATCAACACACCCTTATTCTCCATGTTGTGCTCAATAACCTTAACCACATCTTCATCTTCAAAAGGGAGTATTCTATCTCCCTTATCGATTAAGTGAACTTTAGTTTTTCCGAAGCCAGAAAATATAGTGGCATATTCGCAGCCAATCACTCCTGCACCAAGGATGACCATGCTTTCAGGGAAATCATCTATTTTCTCAATCCCCTCACTAGTCAAAATTATTTTTTCATCTATTGGTATTTCAGGAAGTTTTCTGGGGCGACTACCCGTTGCCAAAATCACATAATCTGCATAAACTTTGTCTATTCCATCCGCCCCTTCTATTTCAATCTCATGTTCATTTAGCAGTTTGGCGTTTCCTATTTTATATTCAAGCAAACCTGCAAACTGAGAAGATTGTAAAAGATGCATATGCTCCATGAGCAATTGTTTCTTATCTGCTACAGCTCCGTTTACTTCCGCTTGTATTTCCTTAAAATTTACTTCAGGGGTTTCAAGATTAAAGCTTTTGAGTCGTTTATTGAATGAATGCGTTTCACGCGAGATTTCCCACCATGTTTTAGAAGATAAGGCACCATTAGTCAATCCAGCTCCCCCTATTTCATTTCGCTCAACTAATAACACTTTCTTTTTGAAATCCACTGCGCGCATTGCTGCAGCATAACCTGAAGGTCCAGCACCAATAACAACAAGATCGTATTTATTCATAACCAAAAGCCAATTTGTAGATTTTTAAATATAACCAATATTTGGGCAAATCCTAAGTCCTTAAAAAGGATGATTTCCACTCCTTTTCCTTATAGACTCAGTATTTAGAATGATTGAAAAGAGTAAGTTTAAAAGTAGTCTGACCGTCCGTCAAAGCGTTCTCAGTCAGTTCAATGCTACTCTTCAATACTTTAGTAGCTGTCCTTACAGTATATAAGCCTAAACCTGCACTGCTGATATTGTCATTACCCACAAAGAACATATCAAATATTCGTTGCGTCTGATCTTCTTTAATTCCTATTCCCTTATCAGTAACATTGATAATCAAGGTTCCATCTTCTTCATTATACCCCTCTACAAAAATATCTGCTTTTTTATCAGGCTGTCTGAATTTAATGGCATTATCAAAAAGCTGATAAAGAATAATCTCCAAAGTATCCTGACTACTAACAACACTCAGTCCTTCAGGCAGCTTAACTGATACGTTATATAAATCTTTAAGAGGCGATGTTTTGAATTTATGAAGCGCATTATTAATAGCAATCTCAATGTTCACATTTGTATAAATCAAATCAGATGTTTTGAGTCTTACCACATTTATAAGCCTGTAGAAAATATCATTCATTTCCTCGGCTGTACCATTTAGCAAACCGACTAGGTTAAGTACATTACTATCATTGGTCTGCATTTTAATGAGGTGACTCAGCCCCTGCAGTCTTGCTATAGGTCCTCTGATATCATGCACTGAGCGGTAAATAAAAGTATCTAGCTCCTTATTAACATCTAAGAGTTCATCATAGGTTTCTTTAAGCTCATGGGTACGCTGCTCCACAATTTCCTCGAGCTTCGTATTCACCTTTTTAAGTTCATCATGCTGTTTTTCTATTTGTGACCTCTGCGCATCTATCTCCTCATTCTGAGCCTCAATTTCTTCTTTCTTCTGCAGTATTTCTATAGTACGCTCAGCCACTAGTTTTTCTAATCTTGCCCTAGTTCTTTTTAATGAAGATACTCTGAGATTATATATTAGGGCTACAATTCCGAATACCAGGGCAATGCCTAATACCAAAAACCAGGTGGTTTGATAAAAAGCAGGTTTTATACTAAAACTCACAATGGCACCTTGCTCATTCCAAACCTTATCGTTATTGGCAGCTATGACTTTAAACACATAATCTCCTGGTGGCAGATTAGTATAACTGGTCTCACGCTCACCTTTAGAAACTATCCATTCATCATCATAGCCAATCAACTGATATTTGTATTGATTTTTTGACGGGTAGCGATAGCTCAAACTAGCGAAACTAATACCTATTCTGTTTTTACCGGCCGGCACAACAATGTCCTCATCCATATTATAGAGTTCATCATTCACCTTAAAGAATTCAACCACCACAGGAGGTCTTATTTCATTAACTTTTATCTGATTAGGATCGATTACCTCCACTCCAAACTGTGTAGCAAACCACATCTTACCCTCTTTATCCCTAATGCTGGTAGCTGAAGACGTGGCAGCAGTAGCTTTTATACCATCGCTGCGATCATAAGCGATAGAATTTACAGCTTCAATTTTACCATCACAAAAATCATCTAGCTCTGATTTGAGCACTTTAAAAACGCTAACATTCTTCTGATTGGTTGTAAACCAGAAGTAGCCATCATCATCTTCCAGTATTTGAAAAACGGTATTACTATTAAGACCATTCTTGGTGGTAACAGTTTTAAATTCACCATTCTTAAATCTGGTAATCCCCGCATTTCCTAAAATCCATAATGTGTTATCCTTGTCTGTGTATGTTTTAAATACAAAGTCTCCAACAAGGCCATCTTCATAGCTGTATTTGGTGAATTTTCCATGATCATAGTAATTAAGGCCGCTTCTTGTACCTATCCAAAAATTTCCCTTTTCGTCTTCACTAATGCTCATGATATACCCATGACTCAACCCCTCTTCATGGGTCAGATTAGAGTGAGTGTCATTCTTAAAATCAAATATCGTGATACCGTTAACTGTTCCTGCCCAAACTCTTTGTTGAGAATCTTCGAAAAGCACCCTAACATTATTATCAACCAACCCCTGCCCAGTAGTCAACAATTTATAGCTTTGGTCTTTATGTACAATTAATCCGCGTTGCGAACCCACGTACAAAGTTCCATCATCACTCAACATTCCTGTTTTTAGTTTACTTGAAACTTCCTTTAATCCATCATCAAAGTGTTTAAGCTTATTAGTCTCTGTATTCACTTCACTTACTCCCTCTTCATAAACCAAAATGTAATCATCGCTGGTTTTCTGAATAATGGTGTGAACAGTATAAGGCTCAGTAGGCCCAATAGAGTAATCACAATAATTGGTAAACTTCCCTTCCCAAAATTTATACAGGCCACCTCTATAAGTTGATGCCCAAATATTCCCTTCACTATCTTCAAGCAATGAAGTTATGTCTCTACCTGAAATAGGGTGCTGGTCAGAAAAGTATTCAACCTTATCATTTTTCATACGGCAAAAGCCATTGTAGCTTCCAATCCACAACCAGCCATTATCACTCATTTGCGATGTATTAACTACCTTTCCTCTCAAGCCATCTTTTTGAGATATAGATGAAATATTACCATCATCAATGATATTCAAACCTTCAGTCCCACCTATATAAATCTTGCCTTTTTGAAATTTTACATAATTATTTGTGTTACTCAAAAGCCCATCCGTAGTGGTGAAGTGATTGAGTATTGTATTCTGGTATAATTCATAAACACCATCTTCATTGGTCAGCACCCATAGGTGATTTTTAGCATCAACAGTAAGGCTAACCAGGTACTTGTTTTTAAGCACGCTTGGCAGACCATCATTGGTGAAAATCGAATCTCTTTTATAGACCAATCCTTCGCTGGTTGCTACATATAAAATGCTATCAGATCCTTGAGCAAAACTCTCTGCAAAGTTGCTTGGTAAGCCATGCTCAACTGAGTAAACTTTTACAGTTTCATTCTTGATGGATACGATACCGTTACCACTTGTGGCAGCCCAAATGGCACCAGCCAAATCTTCATAAATAAAGGTGAAAGAGTTATTGACAATTTGAGGATGCATGTAAGAACTATAGCTATAAAACTCAACACCATTGAAGCGGGTCACCCCACCATAGGAAGCAAACCAAATGTAACCATCTCTCGATTGAAGAAGGTTGATCACCGCATTATCAGGAAGCCCATCATCACTCGACCAATGCTCATAATTGTACTGGTCAGGAATCTTATTTGGGTTAAGAAATAATTGAGAATAAGCTGTGGTTGCTGAATAGAAATAGAGCAAAAATGCAACGGCTGTATAAGTTCTAATTTTTGTCAATAGCTCAGCAAAACATGGAACATCTGTCTAATGAATATAGTATTAAAATAGCAATAAGAGAACAGATTAGCGATGATTATGTTCAATAATTTCAGGCATCTTGAATTAGCATAATTATATATAAATTAATTTACTCAAATTATCAGATTGCCAATCCTAATTGAAGTGTTACTTTTTACAAACCAATTAATCCATTGATTTTCAATCAAGTAAATATTTAATAACAACATTATTACAACTTTTACGTAATTTATTACGTAATTTGATACCTATATGGAATACATGGATGAATTAGGCTTGCTGGCACTGGGCAGTAGGTTAAGAAGATTAAGTGACCAGATTATGTCTGATGGTACAAAAGTGTATGAGCAAGCAGGTATCGATTTTGACCCAAAGTGGTTTCCTATTTTTAGGCTATTGTCAACCTGTGCACCTCTGGGAATAATGGAGATATCAGCCAAACTAGACATCTCCCACCCTTACGCTATACAGCTAGTAAAAGCACTGGAAAAGAAAGAACTGGTAGTGAATGTGGTGAACCCAGATGATGCCAGAAAGAGGGCCATCGGACTATCGCCAAGAGGTGAAGAAGTTCAGAAAAAACTAGAGCCACTTTGGAAAGATATAGAAGGAGCGATGGAAAATATGTTTCGGGAAACCAACAATAATCTGTTCACAAACATCATACAATTAGAAAATACTTTTAAAGAAAAACCCTTCTATCAAAGAGTAATGGAAACAACAAAACAGCGACAAAATAAGACTGTAGATATCGTTAATTTTCTACCAGATCTTGCTCACTATTTCAAGTCTTTAAATGTAGAATGGCTTGAGAAATATTTTAATGTTGAGCCTATTGATGAACAAGTTTTAGGCAACCCAATTGACCACATTATTAAACCTGGTGGTGTTATTATTTTTGCCATTCTTGACGGTGAAGTTGTAGGCACCTGCGCACTCAAACTTAAAGAGGGCAAGACTTATGAACTCACAAAAATGGCCGTTACAGAAAAAGCTCAGGGATACCAGATTGGCAAGAAGCTAGGGCAAAGAATTATTGAAATAGGAAAAGAAAGAGGCGCTGAAAAAATCTTTCTGGAGTCTAACAGAAAGCTGGTGCCCGCGTTAAGTCTGTATAGAAAGCTTGGGTTTATAGAAGCGGTGAATCCTACCCCCTCACCTTACGAGCGATCAAACATTTACATGGAACTTAAAGAAGGGATATAATGACCAATAAGTTTAAAATCAGAGAAGCGCATCCTTCGGAGTTTGAAGAGATAGGTCAGCTGGTGAGTACAGTTTATTCGCAGTTGCCTGACTTTCCAAAAGAAGAAGAACTCCCCACTTATTATGAACAACTCCGGAATGTTGGACAGATGACCACTAATCCAGCCATTCACCTGTTTGCAGCTGTGGATGATAACAATAACATCCTGGGTGTAGTGGTCTATTTTGATGATATGCAGTACTATGGCTCCAAAGGTGTGGCTAGCAGTGTTAAAAATGCCGCTGGTTTCAGATTCCTGGCGGTTGACCCTGAGACAAGAGGATTAGGAATAGGAAAAGCGCTGAGCATGTATTGTATAGAACTGGCGAAGAACACTGGTCAGGAGAAGCTCATTATACATTCTACAAAGGCCATGGCTGTAGCCTGGGAGATGTATCTCAAGATGGGCTTTAAAAGAGCTGAATACCTCGACTTTGACGGCAACTCTATTAATGTTTATGGTTTTGAGTATGTTTTTAACGACTAACACTTGACAAACCCCTCCCTTGACCTGTTCAGAGGCCTCCTTTTTATGAATTACTATTAGTCCGATTCAAGAGATGCCGGAACATGTCTGGCAAGAACACACCGCTTCTACACATTACCCCTCCCCGGATTTATTCCGGGGTCTCTGACTTTTGTTTATGCAATTTCCTCCCCGGACCTGTTCCACGGTCTCATTGAAAGTCATCACATCCAAATTGAAGATGCCGGCAAAAGTTTGTTCAAAACCCATTCTTCATCCGCTCCACTATTTCAAGCACCGCAGGACACACGAGCGTATTTTTATAGGTAAGATTCAATATACCTGCCATCTTCTTTCTATCGGTGTGTGGGTACTCCCTGCACGCCCTGGGCCTATGCTCATATACAGAACAGGTATTGTCATCCATAAGAAAAGGACAAGGAGCCTCATTCAATACATAATCATTTTCACTATCCAGATGTAGGTATTGCTGTATAAAATCACCGGGCTTCATTTTTAAATGAGCCGCCAGTCTGTCTATATCACGGTCTTTGAATATAGGGCTGGTAGTTTTGCAACAATTGGCACAGGTGAGGCAGTCTATCTCATCAAATACTTCCTCATGTTTGCTGTGAAAGGCATCATCCAGCTTTCTGGCATCCTTCTTTTTTAGCGACTGGAGATACCTTTTATTCTCATTAGCTTTAGCAGTACTCTCCGTTTTGAATTTTCCGAGGTCCATCAGGGCAAAATTACAAAGCCCTGTAAAAACTGCCAGCCTCCACGAAACAGAATTTACTTAATTCAAATTAATGCTGAATTATTGCTATTTTAGACCTCAATCAACCGAGTACAAACATTTACAAGCGTTTACAATCGTAAAGGTGTTGATATCCGGTTGTTATCTGCAATATTAGCTCAATGAAATCACCGATAATTTTTGTTATTTCTTTTCTAGTCTTTTCGTGCGGACAATCTTCTAAGTCAGAAGATAAAACTGCGGAAAGAGATTTATTTCAAGATAAGTCAATAGAGATTGAATCTAATGTGGTAACTGCAAAAGAGCCAATTGACTCAATTACTGGGTCCACTACGGGTACATTTTATTATGACTATCCACGTGACAATAAAGATTTTGTAGAGGATTCATACATCATCTTAGATTCATCTAACAACTATACAAATAGCAGATTCTATGGAACTACAGATGAATTTGATGAAGCTAGAGAAGGATATCTTCCTGCATTCACTATGTGTGAAATCAACAAATTATTCCTCTCTCAAGATAGCATCAGCTTTACAATCAACTTCTTCGGAAATAAACTTTATAATCGTCCAATTGACCTTGAAGTATCCAGCCATGAACAACTCGAAGATTCGACTAGTTTAAAATCAGACCCTTGGAATTTCGGAGAACAAAGTGTAAATCTGACAGGAAAAGTATTTCAAGATTCATTGGTTATCTATTCTCCCGTATGGTATCAGCCTCGCTCTTTTATCAGGATTCAATAAAAAGCAGATAACATGCTGCAATAGCGCATTTGGACTTCACCGTGCGAAGTCCTTAAATGCTTTGGTGCGGCTTGCCCACACGTTTTGGGTTAGCATTTTACATCT
>NZ_SMLV01000429.1:25474-34019 GCF_009711525.1 Fulvivirga lutimaris | reverse complement strand
TCTTAACTTGTGGACTACTTGTAATGACGGGGTGTTTCAAGCTGCATTATGTGGAACTAGGTTCTAAACCCAAATCGTGCTAGTTTTATGCCCTGTAAAACAAGTAAACAAACGCGCCTTACAGGGGCGTTGCCAGCAAGGTATTTACGCCTTTTGAAATGGCACTTACCGATTTAACGTGCACTCTGATATCAGCGTTAGTGAATAATTTTCTAGTATCTATCTTCATGGCCTTAATTTTTTGATGAGCGGATAGTGAATCTGAGAAAACATTGCTTAATTGGTGAATCATATTTCTTAATCAGAACTTAAACCAATCATGAAGAAATTAGCCCTATCATTATTATTAATGACCATTAGTGTATTCACCTTCGGTCAGGATTATGACGAATTATTAAAACCAGTAAAATACAGAAACATAGGTCCCTTTCGTGGAGGAAGAGCAGTAGCAGGTGCTGGTGTTGTAGGTGACCCAATGACTTATTATATGGGAACTACCGGTGGTGGTGTTTGGAAAACCGACAATGGTGGTCAACGCTGGTTCAATATTTCGGATGGCTACTTTAAAACTGGCTCAGTAGGAGCAATTGCAGTTTCTGAAAGTGATCCTAATGTTGTTTATGTAGGGATGGGTGAACATGCTCCCCGTGGAGTAATGACATCCTATGGTGATGGTGTTTATAAGTCTACCGATGCAGGAAAAACATGGACACATCTAGGTCTTGAGAAGACCCAGCATATTTCCAGAGTTGTGATAAACCCTAAAAATCCTGATATCGTTTTTGTGGCTGCTCAGGGTGCTTTGCATGGTAATAACACTGAAAGAGGTATATATAAATCTACAGATGGCGGAAAATCCTGGACTAAAGTGCTTTATGTTAATGACATGACCGGGTGTGCAGAGCTCTCTATGGACTATAACAACCCGATGGTTTTATATGCTGCCATGTGGGAGCATCAAAGGCTACCATGGAAGGTAATAAGTGGAGGCCCGGGAAGTGGACTTTATAAATCTACTGATGGTGGTGTAACATGGAATAAGATACATAAAGGTTTACCAGAAGAGAAAGGTAAAATGGCCATAGCTGTTGCCCGTTCTAATTCCAATAAGGTTTATGCGCTAATAGAAAGTGATTCTGATAAAGAACTAGGCGGACTTTTTGTATCTAACAATGCGGGTGAAAGCTGGTCAAGAATTAGCGATAATCATGAATTGATTCAACGTGCGTGGTACTACATTGAGGTGTTTGTTGATCCACAAGATGAGGAAACAGTATATGTGATGAGTGCCCCTGCTTTGAGGTCAATAGATGGTGGTAAAACCTGGGAATCGCTTAGCGGAACACATGGCGATTATCATGATTTATGGATTAACCCAAATAATAATAAAAATATGGCCATTGTAAATGATGGTGGTGTAGCCATTTCTTATAATTATGGTAAATACTGGTCTTCTGAAGACAATATGCCGACAGCCCAGTTTTACAGGATTAATGTAGATAATCTTTTTCCTTATAATATTTACGCTGGTCAGCAGGATAACTCTACGGTGAAAATAGCCAGCCTTGCTCACGATGACTGGAGTATTAATACCAGACATTGGAGTGCGTCTGCAGGTGGTGAAAGTGCCTTTTTAGCTTTTGATCCTGATAACCCAAGGTTTGTAATGGGTGGCAGCTACTTGGGAACCATTGAAGTTTTTGATACACAGTCAGGTGCTACTACCAATATCATGGCTGCGCCTATTCAATACCTTTCAAGAGCAGCCAGTGATATGAAATACCGTTTTGATTGGAATGCACCAATCATATGGTCAAAACATGAGCCTGGTACTTTTTATCATGGTGCTCAGGTGCTTTTAAGAACTAGAGATATGGGCAAATCCTGGGAAGAGGTTTCTCCAGACTTAACCAGAAGTGAAAAGGCTAAGCAGATAAAAGGTGGAGGCCCATACACTGTGGAGGCTGTAGGAGCGGAAAATTATGGTGTTTTGAGCTATGTACTTGAATCTCCTAGTGAAAAAGGCGTAATCTATACGGGTAGTAATGATGGATTGGTTCATATTACCAAAGACAATGGTGCTACATGGACTAATATTACTCCAAAAGGCTTGACCGAATGTTTGGTTAATGCCATTGAAGTTTCACCTCATGATCCTGCTACGGTTTATATAGCCGCAACAAGATATAAGTTTAATGATAAGACACCTGCCATTTATAAGTCAACCAATTATGGTAAGTCCTGGACCAACATCAGCTCGGGCATTCCTTACGGAGCTTTTACCAGAGTAGTACGCGAAGATGATAAGGTTAAGGATTTGTTGTTTGCTGGTACTGAGCTCGGGATGTACATCTCCAGAGATGGAGGCAATTCATGGAAGCCATTTCAGTTGAACTTACCGGTCGTTCCTATTACTGACCTTAGAGTGCATAAAGATGATCTGATTGTTGCTACAATGGGTCGTTCATTTTGGATTTTGGATGATATGGGCCTGATCAGACAGCATAAGCCAAGCTCAGAGCTTGTTCTGTACCAACCTGAAGATGCAGTGATAGGTAATTGGGGTAGCCCTTTGAATGGCAACTCTGAGAGCTTTACAGGATCAAATGCCTTTGAAGGCGTAAACCCAGCAAACGGGGTGGTTATTTATTATAACCTGCCTAAGCTGGACGATGATGCGGAGGTTAAATTGCAGATTTCTGATGCACAAGGTAATGTGGTAAGAACCTATTCTTCTAAGAAAGATAAGGACTTTAAATCTTATGATGGAGGCCCTTCAGCCAACCCAACATTATCAAAAAATCTAGGTTTGAATAGAATTGTTTGGGATATGCGCTACCCAACTATGGTAGGAGCGCCAACAGCTTATATTGAAGGAAGCTTTAGGGGTCATAAAGCTGTTCCTGGTGATTATAAGTTATCTATTATGGTAGGGGATAAGAAGATGGAAACATCGGCCAAGATATTACCTAACCCTTTATATACTACTACTCCTGCTGAGTATGCAGAATATGATGCCTTTATGAAAAAGACTGAGGCTGCTTTTAACGATATGCACAATAAGGTAAATGCGTTAATCAAGGTTCAGGAGCAGTTAAATGATGCTATGGCATTGCTACCTGAAGATGCCAAGGATTTAAAAACCGAGGGTGAGGAATTACTTAAAAAGTTGAAGGCCTGGGATGAGGACATGATTCAGCGCAAGTCAAAGGCGTATGATGATGTTGAGAACTACCCCAATAAATTTACAGCAGAACTTATTTTCTTAATTAACCAGACTAATAGTGCGCTTCCAAGAGTTAATGAGCCAAACAAAGCAAGGTTTACAGAGCTGATGACAGAATGGGAAGCTTTAGATAAGAGAGCAAAAGAATTAATGGAAACAGACATCCCGGCTTACAATAAAAAGCTTTGGGAAGCAGGTGTTGGGGCAGTTAAGGTTCCTTAATTAGATTTTGAAATATTGAGAAGTTAAAAAGGCCCAAACAGATGCTTGGGCCTTTTTAATTGACTTGTGGTTGGTGAAAAAGTAATTCTATTTATCCAGTGCTAGTATTTCTTTAATAGTTTTTGATAAAGCAGTAAAATCCAGCGGTTTATTGAAAAAGTATGAATTCGAAATTTTAACATCTAAATCATTAGAGCCAGAAATGAATATAATTGGAGTTTGAAATGACTTTCTAATAGTTTTAGCAGCATCAATTCCATTTATATCATCAGCGAGAATGAAATTCATCATGATGAAATCAGGGTTAAATTCTACGACAGCATCATATACCATTGCCCCTTTTGATATGTGTTTTATTTGTTCGAAACCCTCAGCTTGAAGAAAAGCAATGTAGCTGAATGCTATTATGGCATTGTCTTCCACTACAAGAATTCTCTTGTCAGGCATAAAGTCTTAATCCCTCCATATATCCATTAACATCTGTGTCTCTAAATCAATTCCAACCATGTCCTTTAATTTCTTCTTTTTCTTTTCTTTAAAAGTATCAAACATAGCAATTTGACCATCAGTTACAGTCTTTTCGCCCATAGACCAATCAGGGAAGTATCTCTTATGATGATCTTCAAATGACATTAGTTGGACACGCTTATGCCTGTCATCTTTTGATATTTTGTCAAAAAATAAGTGATAAAGGTCTAGTTCTTCACCTTCCAGGTACTGAATAAACTTCTTATCAGAATAGAGTAATATTCCCGTTATATTCTTTTTGGCGTTAAAATCTCTTGAAGTTTCATAAATATCTCTTAATTCATCACGAGAGCATTTTCTGGTGCTGGTGTAGATTAAATACTTCATTTTTTGACTTGTTTAATCAAAATTATATAAGTTCTGAACAAACAATTTATGAAATACATCTGAATCTATCAAAGTCTTAAAATTACTTTAACTCAAATGCTTCTTAAAGAAGTCTATGGTTCTTGACCACGCCAGTTTAGCTTTTTCAGGGTCATATCTACCCGTGGAGTCATTATGGAATCCATGATTGGCACCTTCATAAACATAAGCCTCATATTCTTTATCATTGGCCTTTAGCGCTTCTTCATAAGCTGGCCAGCCCGCATTCACACGTTCATCTAGTCCACCATAGTGAAGCTGTAATGGCGCATTGATCTTAGGCACATCTTCAGCCGATGGCTGACTTCCATAATAGGGTACAGCAGCCTTTAGTTCAGGAACTTTTACAGCCATCATGTTGGATATCCAACCACCGAAACAGAATCCCACAACTCCAATATTGCCCGTACATTGAGGATGGTTTTTAAGGTATTCGAAGGCAGCAATAAAATCTTCCAACATCTCATTTCTATCCCGCTTGCGCTGCATCTCCCTACCGTCATCATCGTTGCCCGGATAGCCGCCTAGTGGAGTAAGAGCATCTGGCGCAATAGAGATAAAGCCAGCCAAAGCCGCGCGCCTTCCAACGTCAGCAATGTATGGATTTAGCCCTCTGTTTTCATGAACCACCACAATACCAGGTAATTTCCCTGAGGCATCTGCAGGTCTTGACAGCTGCGCTTTGATAGAACCACCACCTTTTGGAGAATCATAATTGATAAACTCAGTTTTTAATTTTGGATCATCTTCCTGTATCTGAATGGTGTCTTTATAATTAGGCATTACAAAGCTCAACAATGAACTGACTGTGAGTCCACCCACGGCATAGGTTGAAAGCTTTTTGACGAACTCCCTTTTGTTCATTTTATTATGCGCGTAGGCATCATAAAGGTTGTAGACTTCTTGACTGATCTCAGGTTTCTTCGTAGGCTTCATATTAGGATAGTTTTAATAATGATAGTTACTTAAATATACCAGTTACCTTCATAAATGCCTAGTGAGAATCCGTCAGTGGTAATAAAGGAATATTTGCCTGGTTAATCTTTAGTTTTTACCAAGATTATGCCGATCCATGCAAACCATACGATTTGTGTTAGGCCAAATAATGCAGCAAAAATATCTGTCGGGAAGATCGTTAACATTCCAAATGTTCCAACAAGTATTCCATAATAAACTAATGATTTGGGCAAAGTGCGAGACTTTAGTCCTGCTATACTTAAGAGAATAACCCATAAGGCACCTACAATTTCATTGCCACCACCAAGTCCCTCAACTATGATATTGACCATTTTCCATAGTGCAACACCTTGCTCTGGATTTAAAGCACCTGTTGTGATTACAGTGCTTAACCCAATATTGGAAATCATACCACTGGCTATGATAATGGTCACCCAGGTAAAACCGAAAACAGCCGCTAACCTGCTGGTGGTATATTCTGTCTTTGTTCTGCTATAAATGGAAAGTACTAATGGAGCTAATAAAACCCCAAATAATACATAAAGAACAAGGTTGCTGACTGTAAGAAGTAGATTATTTTGTGTTAGGTGATTTATTACTTCTGAGGGTGCCGCGCCTGTAGCGGGTTGGTTGATTATTGCGCCAAAAGTGATGAATCCAAATATGTAAATGGCAGCTTCAGAAATGGCAGCAATACCTCCGATTTTTTGTAATCTTTTCATGCTTTAAAGTTTAGGTTATGGGTTGTAGACGAAAGATCATTGGTCATGTTACTACATTCTGGGATTTAAATGGAGAGTGGTATTTTGGTCTGTTGAGTGGTGTTGGACAATGTGCTGAAACCGTTCTATTTTTATAGATAAGTCGTTGTTTTCCAAATGCTTGTTGCTGTGAAAATAACAGTAAGAATCATAAATTAATTTATGTACCTTGTATGATTCTATAACCTTACCTAAACATCATGAAGAACTTTGTTAAAGCCACAGTATTGTTGCTGCTAATGGCCATTTTTACTAATGTCAATGCACAACAACCTCACCCTCTTGACCCTTTGACCTATAAGGAGTATTGGACTGTTTTGGAAGTATTAAGAAAAGCTGGTCATTTAAATGACTCTACAGGCTTTTCGATGATTAACCTGATAGAACCCGATAAATACAAAGTTTGGAACTGGAAATCAGGGGAGAAGCTACCAAGACAGGCCTATGCCACAGTACATCATAATGGAAAATTCTATAGAGCAGAGGTAGATCTTACCAATGAAAAGGAATTAGCCTTTGCCGAATTACAAGGTATCCAGGCAACATGGCTTGGTTGCGAGTTTAAATCTATGGTGAAGAAAGTGTTGAAACATCCTGATTTTGTTAAAGGCTTGAAAGCCAGAGGCTATGATGATTTTTCTTTTCTGGATTGTTTTATAGGGCCCAGAGCCAATTTTGGCGAAGAGCAATATAAGGGTAAACGAGTGGGGATTTGCTCTTGTACTGATCAAAGGTATGTTAAGAATAATTGGGTGAGAGGCATTGAAGGACTTGACGCATTGGTGGATTTAAATACTGGTGAAGTACTTACCGTAGTTGATGAAGGAGCGGTGCCAATGGCTACAGTTAATGCCGATTATGACAACTTACCTGCCTCAAGTTTACGCAAGGTCCCTGGTCCGTTTATGGTTTCGCAGCCAAACGGCCCCGGTTTTACTATGGATGGGTATGTGATTGAATGGCAGAAATGGAGATTTCATGTTAAGCCTGATCATCGTGTGGGTTTGATTATTTCTACTGTCACTTATCAGGATGGAGATCAGGTACGCCCGGTGATGTACCAAGGTAATCTGTCTGAGATTTTTGTACCCTACATGGATGAAAGTTTTGGCTGGATGGCGAGAAACTTTATTGATGCGGGAGAGTATACGGCAGGTGGTTTGGTAAAACCTTTATTCCCTGGTCAGGATGCGCCTGATTATGCTTACTATATGGATGGTATTTTTTCTAATGATGAAGGAAGACCTTCCCCAATAATAAACCTGGTAGCCATCTTTGAGCGCGAGCCTGGCGATCCTTCATGGCGTCATCAGGGGAGAGCAGGAGCTGAAAGTAGGGTGAAAAGAGATTTGGTAGTTAGAGCGGCAGCTGTGCTAGGCAATTATGATTATATTTTTGATTGGATATTTCAGCAAGATGGTTCTATTAAGGTTTTAGTTGGTGCAACAGGAATTGCAGAAGCCAAGGTTGTAAAGCAAAAGGATGCTAGCGAATCATCTTCTGATCCTGGTGATAAGTTCGGCCGTTTTGTGGACCCGAATATTGTGGCCGTTAACCATGATCACTATTTCAGTTATAGAATTGATTTGGATGTTGATGGTCCTGTGAATCAACTAGAGTTGAGCAGACTGCAAAGAAAGATGCTGCCTGAGGGACATCCTAGAAGAAGTATATGGGTTAACAATCCCAAAATTGCAGAGCGAGAAACCGATGCGAAACTTACTATCGATCTTAATAAGCCAACGCTTTGGCGCGTGTTGAGCACCACAAGAAAGAATAAAGTAGGATACCCTACCAGCTACCAGCTGATGCCTGGAAAAACGGCTAACACGTTATTGTCAGAAGATGATTACCCAAGACTTCGAGTGGGCTTTATCAATCATCATTTATGGGTAACGCCTTACAATTCGAGGGAGTTGTTTGCTGCTGGGGATCACCCAACGTTAAGTACACCGGGTATGGGCTTGCCGGCCTGGACAAGTGCTAATAGAGCAATAGATAAGAAAGATATTGTGCTTTGGTATACCATAGGCATGCACCACATGGTACGGGCAGAGGACTGGCCGGTGATGCCGGTATTATGGCATTCATTTGAGATAAGACCATTTGATTATTTTGATCAAAACCCAGCTTTGGATTTGCCTGAGTAATTAGGCTTAATAGTTACTAAAGTGAATAGTCAGCCCCACCCCAATGCGGGGCAGGGACTGACATACACACACATCTATTAATTACTCGCCAACCAAATGGAATTGATACTCACCAGATACTGATGCTGTTCTGCCTCCAGTAGATGCACCGTCAGCCATGAAGGTCATGGTTAAGTTGCCATCAGACAGACTTAAGGAGATGGAGGTGTCGCCATCTCTTAAAACCAGATTAGGGTTGTCATTTTGAAAATCCCAAACCCCAGAGGTTTCCCATACAGGGCTCAGGCCATTTTCAGTACTATAGGTTTTGTTGCCTATGGTTAATTTAAAACCTG
>NZ_SMLV01000429.1:16419-25464 GCF_009711525.1 Fulvivirga lutimaris | reverse complement strand
AAACCCAAATCGTGCTAGTTTTATGCTTTGCCACCTTTAGCTTTATTAATACAAACTGGAGTACGCTCATAAGGTCGTGACACTTACTTATTAAAATAGAAAATGAAATCTGTTACGGTTGTAGGTTCTGGTATTGTAGGTCTCACATCAGCAATTGTACTTCAGGAAAATGGTTCTACCGTTACAATAGTTGCAAAAGAACATTACAGCAAAACACTATCCAGCAAAGTAGGTGCTATCTGGTTTCCCTTTGAGATTGAACCAGCAAAAAAGGCCAATAAGTGGGCAGCCCTTTCTTACCAGCGATATCAGGAGGAGGCAAAAAATGGTAATGACGTCTCTTTTATTCCATTTTTAACGGCCTACACTTCTGAAAGTAACACAAAATGGACTGAGCAACTTCCGGCAGGTGCGGTGAGAAATGCTACTCCTGAAGAATTACCAAAGGGTATAGAAAAGGCCTTTGTTTCTAATGTTCCCTTAATGGAGCCACTCAAATACTTACCCTTCCTGTTTAACAGGTTTATTGAAAATGGTGGTCACTTTGAGAAGAGTGGAATTGCTAGCCTCAAGGAAATGTCATCATTAAACAGTCTAGTTGTCAACTGCACAGGTTTGGGGGCAAAAGAATTATGCAACGACAATGAGTTGATTCCTATGAGGGGGCAAATTTTACGATGCGCAAAATTAAACACTCCTTCCTTTGCAGAGCCTACAAAAAAAGGCGCTTTGACCTATGTCATTAACAGAAGTGGTGACTCCATTATTGGAGGCACAGATTATGAAAACAATTGGAATGTAAATATTGAGAAATCCGATACCGATTTAATTTTGAGCAGGTTTGAAAGTCTTGGATTAGATAACAAAACACCTCAAATATTAGAAGAGATGGTTGGGTTAAGACCAAAGCGAAAGTCGGTCCGGTTTGAATTTGATCAGAGTTTTAATAACATTTTTCATAATTATGGTCACGGAGGTGCTGGTTTTACAGTAGCCTGGGGTTGTGCAATAGAACTTTCCGAAATTCTTAGTAAGACGTAGAATTACTTCAATCCCACCACACCACAAACAGTTTTTGCACACTTCCTTCTGGCAATTTCATCCAGCAAAGTGGCGAGGAGCGATCGTTCAAGGTTTTCGCCACGACTGTTTCAAAATCCTTGTAGGACAACCAGTCTACCTCTAAATGAGGTTCTATTAACCAGTCCAGTTTAGGTGGGATATAAAAAGTACAATGTGTATAGTTAGTCAGGTCTTTAAAGCGGACATAAAAGCCTTTTATGCATTCATTGTTGATCAAATCATGCCTAACATTCCTATGATCTAATGGCACAAAGAGTTGCGCTTTAAAGTAAAGTCGTTGTACAAATTTGTCTGAGGTCAAATTCAGTCCATTCAGTATATAAGCAGTAGCTGGGTGATAAAGTAATGGTAGCTGTTTCTCTTTCAATTTAGTGAGTTTGTAAACCAGACTGTCTTTACGATTGGGCCCAATCCACCGATGCAATTCATCCGGAATAGAAGGGTCATACAAATAAAATTTATAGACAATTTCTAAGTGCAAATAAGCCTCCAATTGATTAATCAGCAAGTCTATTTCCCCAACTGTAACCTGATTTTGAAAGACTTGCACATTAGATTGTATGATCTGAATGGTCTTATCCTGATCAAGTTCATAGGAGACAAACTGTTCAACTAGTTTGCCTAACCTAATGTGTGCATCAGTATCCACAACGGGATAGCCCTCTACCTTTTCATCAGCTTGCTCAAACATCTCGAGCCCTGCCAGTGAACCCTCCCAAAGAAATGGTGTAGCCTGAAAGCCATCAAAGCGTTGATTAGTTAAAAGTGTATTCATTGCATTAGTAGGACATATTCTTGTTCGATCTTCGATCCCTAAATTCAGACCATTACAATTTACAAATTATCAATTATTGTCTTCAGTTTTATTACTAACAGAGTTTCAGAAAATACTACCTTTGATCCATTGAATTAGTGTAAATATTATAGGTGGGAATATTGCCTTTATGATCAAATTACAGCAGCATTTTATATCATTTTCACTATTTAAATTGCTCGTAGAAAGTAGATAATATCAGCCGATAAAAAGGTTTAATTTATGGAAAACACAAAGACGTTAAATTACATCAAACAAGTAATAAAAAACATGCCTTCAGATTGGCTCAACCTAACGACTCATCGGCTTGATATTTATGATGAGAAGCTGGCCAAAGTTGAGTTTCTACAAGGTTTTGATCAATTAGCAAAGAACAATAATGCTGAAGAATCAGCATTAAGCGAGTTACCAACTGCTTATGATTATATCAGATTGGGGCATCCTTTATCTTCTGTACTTGAATGGACAATTGCTCAATTATTGAAAATGGAAGCTGAAAGTGTAGTAAGTTTTTCATCAAGAACAGCTCCTATTCTCGCCATCTTGCGAAGGAACTTTTTTGAAGGTAAAAACACGCGAATTATTCATGTCAATGAGCTACCAAAGTCTTTTGATGCTGCGCTAATTCACCGAGTATATGGCTATCAATTTGAAACACAGCAAGTGAAGAATATTCATGAAGTTCAAAACTTCGATGGCACTACCATTTTCGTAACTGAACAAGAAATAAGTGAGTCTCTCGAGCTTCCATCTACTGTCGATTTCTTGATTAGCATGGATGATAAACTTGGCAGCATTTTGATTGTTAATGGCCCTGATAACAAGCGTTATATTTCTGAAATTCAGCATGTAAGAAGAAGAGAAACTATTGCCATGACTCCTGATGATTGCTTCATTACCCTGCAAAATTTAACTGAAAATGGCACTGATCATTCGAAGGTTAGAAACCGTTCAGCGGATCAAAATGCTGTTGAGAAATGCATTATGGAAATTACTGATACCGACAACAAGCCTTTAATAGGCTCTAGCGGATTATCTATTCAGTATGCTATAATGATGGGCCTTGTTGATCATGCACTTGAAGCACATCCTGGAAAAGACATTAAGTTTATAGTTCCTCCTAATTGTTATGGTGGAACTAACGATCAGGCCAGGCGAGTTGCGGCTTGCAATGACCGTATAGAAATCATGGACCTATTGGTAGATAGGGAAAATAACATGGTCCAAAGCATTGATGCTGTCTTAGAAGAGGTGGCCTCGCAAGATGCAGTGCCATATATTATAGTTGAAATACCTACTAACCCACGCGTAGAGGTGCCTGACCTGGGTAATTTAAGGACGGTTCTGCGTAAAGCAAGAACTACATCTCAGGGTACAGCTTCTGTAGCTCCTGTCTTTATTCTTGATCAAACTTTTTGCCCTAATGTGCGGTTTTTGGGTGAAGAGGATATACTATCAGGGATCAACGCCATTTCATATGTAAGTGGTTCTAAGTTTCCGAGCGGTGGTAAGTGCACAGCCGGCTATTGTGTTGCCAACCAACAGGCAGCAGATTTAATGGGTAAAATTGAAACTCATCTTAAGCTTTGTGATAATGAAGCCACTGATTTGCAAATGGAGCTACTTGCACAGCAATTACCTTCTATGAATGAAAGAATTGAAAAGGCTTATCAATACACCCGTGAGTTTGTTAATTTCATTGAACAAACACTCCCTGAAGCTAAAATCAATTTTGTTTCAGAAGAGCTCGCACAGCAAGGTTTCACCCCATCTGTTTTTTCACTCGATCTTCCCACCAAAGGAGATACTGACGAAGAAAGAGAAGCCTATAAGCGCGCACTAAACCTGAAGTTAATCAACTCAATGATAGAAGAAATACCGGGAGAAAGTAAATATTGTGTGAGTTATGGACAGCTAAAAGGATGTTACTGGACTATTCCAGCTACATCTACTCAGGGTACTACCAAAGAAGGAGATAAAGATTACATTGCTCGTGTGGCCTTATCTGCTAACATGGATTTAGAACATCATAAAAAAGTCTTCGCTGAATTTGCATCGAATATTTAGCTTGATGAACAGATTATGAAAAGGACAAATTTCACTCAACTAATACTTTTATTTAGCATTCTGTTTCAAACATCGGCATGTGGGCAGACTAAAAGTGAGCTCACCTGGCCAAATGGTGCCAAAGCTGCAATTTGCCTAACATATGATGATGGCCTTTCGAACCATGTCAATACTGTTGGACCAATGCTAAAAAAGTACAATTTCAAAGCTACCTTCTACCCCACCCTCGCCTCTTCTTCCATCTATGATGAAATGGATAAGTGGAAGTTGCTCGCTCAGGATGGTCATGAATTAGGGAACCATACCCTTTATCACCCTTGTCAAAAATCAAAACCCGGAATGGGATGGTTAAAGGATTATCAGGACCTGGATCAATACAGCATCGAACAACTATTGGAAGAAATACAATTGGCCAATAGTTTTTTATCGGCACTGGACGGGAAGAAAAACAGAACTTTCGCCTATCCATGTGCCCACTATTATGCTGGTGGTGTCAATTACAAGGACAGTATCAATGAATATGCTTCAGCGGCAAGAGGTAGCTCAGAAGATCAGGAATTAGTCAAGAGTCCTACTGAAATAGATATTTATAATGTTCCTTCATGGGCGCCTAATAATCATAAGGCCGATGACCTTATTGCCTACATTGAAAAGGTTATAGAAAACAATTCCTTCAGCACATTTACTTTTCATGGCATTGGCGCTGAAGACATGATTGTCTCCAAAGAAGACCATGAAGAAATGCTCAAGTACCTGGATGCACATCGCGATGAGATTTGGGTAACCACTTTTAAGGAAGCAACAGATTATTTGAGGTCTCAACAGATAAAAAATTAAAATATGAGCTCAGGAATAAAGAAGATTGAAGATTTCTTCAAAATATACAAAGAGTCCGCATGGAACAAAGATTCAGTTTCTATGATCAGTCTGTATGATCAACATGCCGTCATATTTGATATGTGGGACAAGGGTAGCATTTCTAATGAAAAGGAATGGGCCGGACTTATAGAAGACTGGCTAGGATCTTTAGGTGACGAGCGTGTCAATGTCGATTTCGAAATATTGAAAATCCAAGAATCAGGAGCTGTAGGCTTCGCAACTGCGCTGATTAGTTTTCAGGCCATATCTAAAAAAGGAAAAGTTTTGAGAAGCATGAAAAATAGAATAACAGTAGGCTTCTCAAAGTATGAAAACCAATGGAAAGTAATACATCAGCACACATCAGCGCCTGTAAGTTCTGAAGATCTCTCTGCTATTTTAGATCTATAGTCTATTTTGTAAACAAAGTGTACTAATCCGGGCTATAACTTAGCTTGGCAATACTTAGGGAATAAATTTTTACTATTTTGTAGGTAGAATATAGAGAAAACCCCTCTTCATTTTCATCTACATGAGAGTTATTATAGCCCATTTCAATATATCAATTATTTTCGTTTTAGGATTACTCATGCTTACCATTGCATCTAGCACAGTAATGGCACAGGAAAAGTCTGGAAAGGTTAAAAGCGGTTTCATGGATCCTAACATTTATTATGATACCCGAGGTCATAGTGAGTTTACTATTAATGCCTTAGCCAAATTTCATGGCCCGTTTGAGTATTTTGGATTTGTTAATTACACGGGTGCAGAGGAAGATACTGATGTAGGATCTTTTTATGTAGAGCAAACCCTTCGCTGGAAATTTTATAATAAATTACCCTTAAATCTAGCTGTGCAGGCAGCGCTTCGAAGTGGAGCGGCTAATGATTCCTACCGCCTTGGCTTGCGTTGGATTGCAAATGAAACGGGTGGCATTTCAGAATTGCTATCAAAGCTGCATTTGAGTTATGGTGTAACACTTTTTGCTTTGCAGGCCGGATATGGTGACCAGCAGCGCTACTTAGCACAAATAGAACATGCTTATCGATTTAGTTTCTGGCAAAACAAGGTTTATATCTCTGGTTTTGCCGATCAGAATTTAAATCATGGCTCTGATAATCCATTTACATGGGTTACTGAACATCAGTTAGGTATACAGTTATTGCCCAATTTTTACGCAGTGGCAGAGTACAGAATCAATGAATTTCTCACTGAAACCACAGGTGTAGGTTTAGGGTTGGAGTATGTTATGCGTTTCTGAATTATATCTATCTAAATTATCTCCATACCACTGGTCATAATTCATCATAAATTCTTACTCCTAATTCCAATTGATTCAAGTTTCATTTGTAGATTGGCATTTAGATGAAGCAAAGGCTTAAAATTAAATTGTACAGGCAAATTGGTCTTTTAGGCCTCGTTGCCACAGGGGTTTGTTCCATGCTCGGAGCATCTATAAATGTTGTTCCATTTATGATTCAGCGCAATGTGCCAGGTATAGGTCCATATGTTCTTCCCGCTTTTGTTTTTGCTGCTATACCAGCCATTTTTGCTGCTCTTGCTTATGCTATTTTATCTTCATCCATGCCACGTGCAGGTGGTAGTTATCTCTATGCAAGCAGGGGCCTAAATCCATATTTAGGCTTTATAGCCAGCTTCTCTCAGTGGTTCGGTTTATCCATTGTCATTGGGGTAATAGCCTATGTATGTGTGCCTTTTATGCGAGACGTAGCTATTGGAATGGGCTGGAATCAACTTGCCGCAACATTAGAGACACCGGTCGTAAGAGTAGGATTGGCTTTAGGACTAATTTGGCTTTTTGTTGGTGTAAATATTCGAGGCAACAAAACATATGAAAGGATTCTTATCCCAATGATGTTCATGATGTTCATTCTTGGCAGTATTGTTATTATCTCTGGCTTTTCATTTAATACTGAAGAATTTATAGCGGCTGTCAAACTGAAAGATAACGTGGATGTTAAGTTAACTTCTGCTGAGGCGTTAGATTGGCGAACCTTTCTTTCTGCTGCTGCATTACTTTTTTCCAGCTTTATAGGTTTTGACTCAATTGCCCAAGCAGGTAGCGAAGCGAAAAATCCTACTCGGTCTCTGCCCAAAGCAATACTTCTGACGATACTAACTGTCGGCTTGTTTTACTTCCTTTTTACTTCTGCAGTCTATAACACTGTGCCCTGGAGTTATGTGGCTTCAGAAGCCATGAATAAAGATATTAGTGCTCCTGGTTTGTTGAGCTATGTGTTACCATCAGGTCTTGGGGTAGCCATTTTGCTAGGTGCAGCCATTGCTCTAATTAATGATTTGCCTGCGATGCTATTGTCAGTTTCAAGATTAATGTTTGCATGGGCTGAAGATGATATTTTTCCTTCCTTCATCGCCAATGTACACCCCAAACGCCATACTCCGCATATTGCCCTTATTATCGCTGGTATTATGGCCAGTATTGGTGTGCTGGGTTCTCACTTTGCAGGTGACTTCTTTTTAGGAATAGATATTATGGTAACATCCATGATCGTCAACTTTCTTCTAATGTGTGTTACGCTTATTACCATTCCAAAAGTAAACCCTGAGTTAGCTAAGGAGATAAAATTAATAGAAGAACGCGCCTTTCAACTATGGATAGGCTGGTCGGGCACTATATTTTTAGTAGCCTTTTTGATTATACATACCTATAAAGACCTAACTTCTGATGCCTCTGCATGGTATTTTCATTCAACACCTATATGGCTCATTGTAATGTCGTTGGCGAGTCTCGTGTTTTACTCCAGATGGCGAGAGTTCAAAAAGGCGAACATTGACACCAAAGAAAAATTTAAACTGCTTCCTGAAGAATAGTTATGGAACTCACAACCTCACTAGCCCCTGACTTAAAAATTTCCAAAATCATCACCGGACTTTGGCAGATTGCCGATATGGAAAGAGATGGTAATACATTAGATCCCCATGAAACATCAAAAGCAATGGAGCCCTATGTGAAAGCCGGTCTGACTACTTTTGACATGGCAGATCATTATGGTTCAAGTGAGATTATTACAGGAACTTTCAAAAACACCAATCCTTTAGGAGATAAGGTTCAGCTCTTCACAAAGTGGGTGCCTGCTGCCGGAAAGATTAGTAGGGAAGATGTACGCGCAGCTGTTAATAAGGCATTAAATAGAATGCAGCAGTCATCAATTGATCTAATGCAGTTTCATGCCTGGCACTATCCTGACCCAAGCTGGCTTGATGGACTGTTTTATCTGAACGAGCTAAAAGAGGAAGGACTTATTAAGCATTTGGGAGTCACCAATTTTGATGCAGCACATCTGAGGATTGCCTGTGCCTCAGGCATTCCATTGATTAGCAATCAGGTTTGTCATTCCTTGATTGATCAAAGAGCATCGGGTAAAATGGCTCAGGTTTGTAAAGAGTATGGCGTAAAAGTGCTGGCTTTTGGCACATTGGCGGGTGGATTTCTTACTGAAAAATGGCTAGGTAAATCAGAGCCAAAGCAGGATGATCTGGAAACTTGGTCGGAAATGAAGTATAAAAGATTCATTGATGCAGCCGGTGGATGTGAGCCTTATCAAAATCTATTGCACGTTGTGAAAAGAGTTGCTGACAAGCATCAGGTTTCCATAGCCAATATCGCCAGTCGGTATATCTTAGAAGGTGATCACGTAGCTGCAGTAATCGTTGGTGCCCGACTTGGAAAAAGTGAGCATATTGAGGATAACACCAAGTTGCTCAACATTGACCTTAGCCAAGAAGATATTGCTAACATTAAGGGTGCTCAACAAGAACTTAGCCCTATCCCCGGTGATTGTGGTGATGAATATAGAAAGCCTCCTTTCCTTACTGCTTCGGGAGATTTGAGTCACCATATAGATGCCATTCCAAAGTCATTTGAACCTGTCAATACTGCCGAAGACAGAACGCAGGTTTTTAGCGGAACAGAATGGGAAGAATATGCTGGCTATTGCAGGGCTGTTCGGGACGGCAATAGAATTCATGTTTCAGGTACAACGGCTACGCATGGCAGTATGATGATTGGTGGCAATGATGTAGCTGCGCAGACTCATTTTATTATAGACAAGATTGAAGGATCTATAGAGTCATTGGGTGGTAAATTGAGTGATGTGGTCAGAACCAGAATCTTTGTCAATAACATTGATGACTGGGAGCCAGCAGCCAGAGCTCATGGAGATAGGTTTAATGGAATAAAC
>NZ_SMLV01000429.1:0-16124 GCF_009711525.1 Fulvivirga lutimaris | reverse complement strand
TTGTAAAGTAGAATTGAGATACCGGATAAATAAAGGTTTTAATAATATAAACCTTTATTTTCCGGCATGACATTCATTTTTTAGGACTACTCAAGCTTTTTAAATCCTAGATCCAAGGCGTTGTATGCATCTGCGAAAGGTTTCCACTCTTTATTCATGAATTCATTAACCTGATCAGAAAATTCATTTACAAGTCCTCTGGCTTCTTCAATAAGCTGAAGTTCTTGTTCTGACGGTACTCTAACTCTTGACATAGCCACCATCAAGGCATCATTAACCTTACTATGTGGCGTAGTTTCAGAAGACTGCCACGCTCCTACCTGTCGCTTAGGTCTTGGTGTTTGTCCTTTAGCTCTCAAAGTCTCTAACTTTTCTTTCATTTCCTTCAACTGAGTAATTGAGGAATCATTCTCTAGCTTTCCAGCATCAGTTAGCTCCCTAATTATTTTATCAATTGACTTCATTTTCTCATCAATAGACAACAGCGCTTTTGATAATTTCTCAACCTCGACATCAATGGCCTTTTGATATGCATACAACTTCTGATCTACTTCAGGATTCAGATCAAATCTTGGGTCAGAGATCACCTTAACTGTAGTTTCAGTCTCGGCCTCCTCATAACTCAATACAATTTTATAATCGCCCGGCAAAACTGGTATACCCCTAGACTCTTCATGTATCCAGGCGTCAGGCAAATTGGAAGACTGCTCATCCAATTTCCAAATCAGATAGTTTAGTCCTTCTTCCTTAGGTTTGGCTTTTACAGTATTCATTAATTCCTCCTTACCATTATAAATTTTGGCAGTCATAAAAGCAGATGTATCACCTAGCGTTTGTATAAAATATGGAATCTCAGTCTTCTGGAATACTCTATTTTCTCCTTCAAAGGTGGTATGGAAGCCCGTCCAGATATTCCCTGGAGGAGCTATGAATAATCCTTTCACTTGAACAGCATCATTCATTGGCAATGCGGTAATTTCTGGATTTAGTCTATTGGCTGCAATTTCTCTAAGTGAAAGGAGGTCATCCAGCACCCATATAGCTCGTCCAAACGTTCCGATGATTAATGCCGATTCTCTTTCCTGAATGGTCATATCCATAGTAGACACTGATGGAAACCCATTTTTCATTTGTTCCCAGGTATCGCCTTCATCAATGCTTACCCAAAGGCCATTTTCTGTTCCCAGAAAAACCAACCTTGGTTCCTTAACATCCTGCATCACTGACAAGGCATAACCTTTGACCTTTGTCTCATCGGCCAGTCGTTTCCATGATTTTCCGTAATCCTCAGTCTTAAATAAAAATGGCCTGTAATCTCCTTTTCTATAGTTATTCACAACCATCCATGCAGTACCTGCATCATATCTTGAGGCTTTAATCTGTGCTATCCATGCTTCATTAGGTAGTCCTTTTACCTGCTTTGTCAAATTCTTCCAGGTCTTGCCTCCATTTCTCGTTAGTTGAACCTGTCCATCATCAGTTCCTGCCCATATCACATCCTTATCTAGCGGACTAGCGGCAATAGTTAAAATGCTATTGTAATTCTCCGCTCCAGAGATATCTAAGGTTAACCCACCATAATCACCTTTCTGATGCTCAGGGTTATTGGTTGATAAATCAGGTGAAATAATTTCCCAAGTTGATCCCTTATCTGATGACTTATGAACGAATTGAGATCCATAATAAACCCCATTCTTCTCAAAATGATCTTTCTCAAAAGCAGCATTCCAGTTAAATCTTAATGTAGTATTTTTATCAGGCGCATGCGGTTTTATACTACTGTAATATCCTGTGAGTTTGTCATATCGGTATAGATCGCCATTCTGAGAGGTACCATAGCCAAATCGACTGTTATCTAAGTCTGGCGAAATGTAAAAACCATCGCCACCAACTAAATATTGCCAATAAAGGGTTCTTATTCCTCCACGTTTCCAGGTGTATCCCGGACCTGACCAATTGCCGTTATCCTGCATGCCACCGTAGACATTGTAAGGCATATCATTATCTACATTAATATGATAAAATTGCGCCACTGGAATGGTCTCAGGAAAATACCAACTCTTACCATGATCATTAGTAATGCCTATTCCCCCATCACCTCCAATAATGAAATTCTCAGGATCGTTAGGGTTCATCCAAAAGGCATGAAAATCTGCATGGATACCTTTAGTTTCATCAGCAGGAATCATAGGCGTGGGATCAAATGACTTACCACCATCATAGCTCACACTCAACGGCTGATAGATATTATATAGTCTATCAGGATTTTTTGAATCAACGGCCAGCTCTTGAAAGTAAAAAGGTCTGTTGTTAGTAAATTTCGGATTGTCATTAATCATTTTCCAGGTTTCGCCACCATCATCACTGCGATATAATGCATTCTTTTTGGCTTCTACTTTGGCATAAATTCTTTTTGGATCACTTGGGGCAATGGCCAGACCAATTCTTCCTAATTCTCCTTCTGGTAATCCATTTTCATTATTTAGTTGTTTCCATGTTTTACCTGCATCCATAGTTACATACAATCCAGAGCCTGAGCCTCCTGATGTAAAATAATAAGGTGTGCGCCTGTGCTCGTACATGGCAGCAAACATCTTATTCGGATTTTTAGGATCCATCACCATGTCTGCTATGCCTGATTGATTATTTGTAAATAGAATCTTATCCCATGTTCGTCCGCCATCAGTGGTTTTATATAGACCCCTGTCCTCATTAGGTGTAAAAGGATCACCTAGCGCACCTACATAAACTACATCAGAATTTTGCGGATCAACTATTATCCTGTGAATAGTTTTCGTCTTCTCTAACCCCATGTGCTTCCAAGTTTTTCCACCATCAAGACTTTTAAAAATACCCATACCCAAATTCATAGAGTTGCGTGGGTTTCCCTCCCCTGTTCCTACCCACATCACATCGGGGTTATTTTGTTGAATGGCAATTGCCCCAATATTTTGTGTAGGCTGATCATCAAAAACTGGCTTCCAGGCTGTGCCTCCATTCTCTGACTTCCAAACGCCTCCAGAAGCAGCACCTACATAGATCAACTTTGGGTTAGAAGTTAGTGCATCAATAGCGGTAATTCGTCCACTCATATTGGCAGGACCAACATTTCTGATTTTTAAGTTTTTTATTAATGACATATCCAGCTTTTGGCCAAAGCATAGTGTCATTGATATTAATAAGAATGAAGCCAGAGTAAGTTTCTTGATCATAAGGTTTACTGATTGAGAACAGAAAGGTACAACATAGCATATGAAATTGTCATGTCTAAAATGTATGAACGGTTGTAGAATTGTAAGAATAATTGACCAAATTGGGTTACAGTTTTCAAATCAAATATTTTAACATGCTACGAAACTCCGCTCTTCTTTTAGTAATTCTATCAATAACTATTTTAGGTTGTCAACCACAATCAGAAAAACCTAAAGAAGCAACTATCGCTTACAACTCTGACAGTTATGATGACCTAGTGTCTCTTTTCAAAGAGTGGCGGGAATTTGAAAAACCTCCCATAAAAGATGGTGCTCCTGATTACACTAAAGCAACTTTTGAAAAGAGATGGTCCGAGTTCAAAGCGTTGCAATCTAAATTAAATGGAATAGACAAATCTGGTTGGCCAACAAACCAGCAGGTGGACTGGTACATAGTGTGGGCAGAAATGAATGGTTATGATTTCAATCACAATATTTTGAAACCATGGGAACGCGACCCTGCTTATTATAAAACTGTATGGATGGAAAGAAGTGATGTGCCTGCTCACGAGGGACCAACCCATCACATGACTACTGAAGTCTGGACCTATGACTTTCCTTTGAGCGGAGACCAAAGAGACAAATTTATTGCAGACATTAAAGTAATTGAACCTCTTAACGAACAGGCAAAATCTAACCTTACCGGAAATGCCAAAGAGTTATGGATAGCCGGTATTAGGGATATAAAAACCCAAAGTGAAGATCTTAAAAACATACTAACCTTTGAAGGGATAAAGACGGATACTGAACTGGTATCTGCAATAGAAAATGCTATTGAGTCAACTGATCAATTGGCTGAATGGCTTACTGACCAATCCTCTTCAAAAACAGGTCCCTCAGGTATAGGCAAAGACAACTACACCTGGTATTTACAAAATGTCCATCTGGTGCCCTTGACCTGGGAAGACGAAGTGATGATCTTAAAAAATGAATTGGCAGGTGCCTGGACTTCTTTGAAGCTGGAAGAGCACAATAACAGAAACCTACCAGAGCTAGATGACGCCAGTTCAGAAGAAGAGTATGCTGCAATGGCAGAAGCCTCAGCTACCAGTTTGATGACGTTTTTAAAAGATCAGGATATTGTTACTGTTAAAGATTACTGGGAGCCTGCTTTAAGAGAACATTTAGGGCGCTACGTGCCAAAAGAAACAAGAAACTTCTTTTGGATAACTGCACACCTTGATCAGCGACCACTTTATTCACATTTTTATCATTGGTTTGAGCTGGCAAGAATGGATAACGAACCGCACAAAAGTGTAATAAGAAGGGAGCCTTTGTTGTATAATATCTTTGACTCAAGAAATGAAGGTACTGCTACTGCCGTTGAAGAAATGTTTATGGAAGCGGGACTTTATAATGACAGCCCTAGATCAAGGGAGATTGTCTATATCATGATTGCACAACGCGCTGCACGAGGGTTAGGCTCTTTGTATGCACATGCCAACGAAATGACTATGGAAGAAGCAGGAGGTATTCACTCTGATTTTACGCCAAGAGGTTGGATGAAAACAGAAAAGGAATTGCTTTTATTTGAGCAGCATCTTTACATGCGCCAGCCAGGATATGGCAGCAGTTACATTACTGGAAAGTACTTATTGAAAGATGCCATGCAGGACTATGCTAAACTCAAAGAATCTAAGGGTGAAGAATTCAAAGTGAAGGAATTCTTTGATCAGCTAAACGGCATTGGAAACATTCCAATATCATTGGGGCATTTAGAAATGACAGGAGAAAACAACGAGCTTTTGGATATAATAAATGAGCAAAACCCAATTCCTTAATAAACCCTAAAATCTTGTAACTTTATTAGGTGAACAGGCGAGCATTTACCGAGAAATCATTGAAGGCCTTAATGTCCTATGGCCTCATGAGCTCCCTATTTCAAACTCATGCTATTGGCAAACACATTCTTCCAATCACAAAACATTGGGCGATTGAGCTCAATGATTATTGCAATGATCTAAGAAAATCAGCCATATCTGTTACTGAATGGCAAAGTCAAATCGAGTCATTATTTGATAGCATACCGCTTGATGATCTTTTGAAATTCATTGATTTTGAGCAGCTGGTAAAAAGCTTTGATTATCCTGACCTTGGGGTGAACACCAGAAAAGTAACCTTTCCAAAACTGGATGGGCTACCAGAAAGAACTGCTTTTGTAAAAAAAATTTTTGGGATGAAAAAGGATAGAGCCATCATCCCACATGGACATGCCAACATGTCCTCTGCTCACCTTGTCCTTAAAGGCGAAATGCGCCTCAGGCATTATGACAACCTGGGTGTTGAGGATTATAGTATGCTAATCAAACCTACCATAGACAAGACTATTGGCATTGGGGAATCTTCTTCTATTTCTGATGAAAAAGATAATGTGCATTGGTTTATTGCTGAAAGTGAAACGGCCTTTACTTTTGATATCATCATACTCGATCTTGATGACAAACCCTATAACATCTATAATCTGGACATTTATGCCAAAGAAAATCAGCATGACGGCAACTTCAGAGTACCCATTTTAGATGTTGATACTGCCTTGAAAAAGTACGGCAAAGAAAGTCATCACTAATAAATTGAGACTGTTAAGGATATAAAACCATACTTTTCTCTTCTATTTTATGTCTTATCTTACATAGACTAGTATAATTCCAATCTTATTATTCCCTTTGCGCCTTCAAATTTTTTACCACTATGAATAAGTACATTTTTACTTTACTTTTTTTAATACCTACATGGTATTCGTATGCACAGCAAGACTTCGAGGATGGTCTTGTTATTACAAATGAGGGAGATACAATTCCAGCCAAAATAGAAAATAATGATTGGAAGAAGAACCCTCAAAACATTAATTATCAAACATCAGAGGGAACTGCTGCAAGCTATTCGCCTACTGAAATTAAGGGCTTCTTCATTGAATCAAGCCAAGAATGGTATCAAAGTGCTATTATGGAACTTGATAAAAGTTCGCTGAAAGATGGTGATGTAGTAAATGGGAGACATCAAACCGGAGTTCAACTGGATACAGTTTTCCTTAGACTTCTTATTAAAGGTAAACTAAGCTTATATACTATTACAGACGAAAATTCTAGAGAACATTTCGTAATAGATGGAGGAAAAGGGCTAGAAGAACTAAGAATAGGTAAAAAGAAAGTTACTGAGGAATATCAAGGTGTTACTGTAAAAGAAGGAGTTGTTAATTTGGACTATTGGAAACCACAACTTGATGCAGCCATTGCAGATTGCCCTTCAGTTACTTACAAACACAGGATAGCACGCTACGAAGAAAAAACCTTTGTAAAACTGATTACAGCTTATAACAACTGTGGAGGACAAAATAAGTCTACTTACGTCAAACCAACAGAAAAGGCAATATTAAATTTGGCATTGAGCGCTGGAGCGATAAATACAAAAATGAGCCTTGAAGGCAATGATTATGGAAAAGTAAATACAAATCCAGATGCTGTAATAACACCATATTTAGGCCTTTCATTTGATGTTCTTCTACCTAGAAGCAATCGTTCATGGTCTATTAGTAATGATTTGCTTTACAGAAGTTATAACATTGATGACTTTTTCAAGGTCAGTCAAATAAAATTAATAACAACTTTGAGATATAGGTTCCCTTCAAAAAGTAATTCCAGATTCTTTATTGGAGCAGGTTTAAATAATGGAGTTGCTGTCAAAAGGGAAATTGACGGTGAGAAAGCAAATGAATTCATGAGAGGTCATGAACAGGGTTTGCTTTTTGAGCTTGGACTTCAATCCAAAAAGTTGGGATACATTTTTAGATATGAGTCAACCAATGGGTTTTCTCCTTATTTAGAAACAAACACCGTATTCAAAAATCTACACTTTGGCTTAACCTATCTGTTAAACCACTAAAAAGAAGATGCTCCATGTTAATTCGCATGGAGCATCTTAGTTTCATTTAATATTTCTATTCTTTTATATTTTTTGACGCAATAACTTATTAGCTTCAACGCTTTAAATTTTGCAGTATGCGTCAAAATCTATTGCGTCAGGGGGCAGATGAGCTCAGTTATGAAATTAGAGGAATAGTCAAAAAGGCCGAACAGCTTCAAGCTTTAGGTTATACTATCCATTGGGAGAATATTGGTGATCCGATTCAGAAGAACAGAAAACTTCCTGAATGGATGAAAGAAACCATCATTGAGCTATTGAGAGATGACAAGACTTATGGCTATAGTCACTCAAAAGGCTTGATTGAGACAAGGCAATTTCTTGCTGAGAAAAATAACGAGCTCAAAGGCACTCAAATTGGTGTTGATGATATTACATTCTTTAATGGGCTTGGAGATGCTATTGCTAAGATTTATCAGTTTTTAACGCCTAGTGCCAGGGTAATTGGACCGTCTCCTGCTTATTCTACGCACTCTTCAGCAGAAGCCGCTCATGCCAATGCACATCCAGTCACCTATAATCTCGATCCTGAGAATTCCTGGTATCCAGATTTGGATGATTTGTACATGAAAGTTAAGTACAATACAAGTATTGTTGGTATCCTGGTTATAAATCCAGATAACCCAACAGGTATGGTCTATCCTAGACATATTTTGGAGCGCATTGTTGCCATTGCTAAGGAGTTCGATCTATTTCTCATTTTTGATGAAATCTACCAAAACATAGTGTATAATAATGCTAGTACAGCTTCAATGGCTGAAGTTATAGGTGATGTGCCAGGCATTTCATTGAAAGGAATTTCAAAAGAATTTCCATGGCCAGGATCACGTTGCGGGTGGGCAGAATATTATAATAGAACATCAGATTCAGATTTCAATAAGCTTTGCAGCACCATTGACAATGCTAAAATGATAGAAGTTAGTTCTACCACTTTACCCCAACGTGCAATACCTAAAGTAATGAGTGATCCTCGCTACACTGAATTTTTGAAGGAAACCAATGAGCAAATTGGTCAGCGCAGTAAGTACTTGACAGAGATGTTTGCTGATGTTGAAGGCATTCAATTCAACCTTACCAATGGGGCTTTTTATAATACCATCATTTTCAAGAAAAATGTACTTCATAAAGACCAAAGCATGGTGATTGAAGATGAGAAGGTAAAAAGCTTACTTGATAATTGGCTAGCTGACGATATGCCTTTTGATAAGAGGTTTGTTTATTACCTTTTAGCTGCTAAACAGGTATGTGTGGTACCTATTTCAGCCTTTGCTTCAGACCTTCTTGGATTTAGAATGACATTGCTTGAAGCCGATGAGCAGGAACAAATAGAGACTTATAAAAGAATCAAAGATGGTTTAATAGAATATTTGAATTCGTAAGTTACAGTACCCTCCCCGGATCTATTCCGGAGCCTCCTGCGAAGAGCTAGAACATTAAAAAGAGATGCCGGAACATGTCCGGCAAGGGATTTAAAAATTACAACATCACCCCTTCAATAGCTTTCTCCAGCCTTCAGTGAGAAATCCAATGCCGTAGGCATAGAGTTGAGTAAAGGATGTAGCCATACTTATTATCGCGACCTTGAGGCTTTTATTTTTGGCCAATGAACTTGAAAAGTTGACTGCTAAAAACAAAAGATAAACTCCTAATCCCATTGCAGCTAATGGCCAAAAAATAAAGTACAGCAAAGGCAGGCTCAAAAAACCAAGTGTAAATAAAGCTGGAAACCAGTGAAGCAGTTTCACTTCTTCCGGGTAAAATCTACCCACATTAATTCTAGCTCTACCAAAGAAGTGAAGCTGCTTATAAAATTGAGAAAGGCTTGTTCTGCGTTTATGATAAACAAAAGCATCCTCAATTAAAGCCGTTTGATAGCCGGCTTTGATCATACGCATGCTAAACTCCAGATCCTCACCCATTCGGGTAATTTTGTAGCCTCCAACTTTGGCATAAACTTCTTTGGATATGCCCATATTGAAGCTTCTAGGATGGAAAGTGCCGTAATGCTTTTTATTGCCTCGAATGCCTCCGGTGGTAAATGGAGAAGTCATTGAATAGCTAATGGCCTTTTGCATTGGTGTAAAACTTTCATGGGCCTTATCAGGTCCTCCATATGCACCAACAGGATTATCATTCAAATAGTCTTCCACTGCCTGAAAATAATGCTTTGGTATAATACAATCTGAATCAAAGACAATAAAGTAGTCACCTTTGGCCTGATCAAATCCATAATTTCGACTAAAACCCTGGCCTGTGTTAGGCTTAAAGTAATAGGTTATTTTAAGCTGCTCCTGATATTTTGGAATAATATGATCACACTTATCTGAAGAGCCATCTTCTACAATAAGTACTTCAAAGTTTTTATAGGTTTGGTAGGTAAGACTTTCAAGAAGCTCATCAATTTCCTGAGGGCGATTGTAAACGGGGATGATTACAGAATAGAACATTAATCAAGGCCAATCTGCTCTGCCACTAAATAATCCTTTGATGAATTAGATTTCATCGCAAGCATTTCTGCTAAGAAGCCAGTCAGAAAAAGCTGAACACCAATTACCAAGGCGACCAACGCTAAAAAGAATAATGGTTGATCAACCACATCTCTGGCGGGAAGTTTATAATGTAAATTGTAAATTTTAACCCCTACCACCCAGCACGTAATGGCGAATCCTCCGAAAAAGGATAATGAGCCTAAAAGCCCAAAAAAGTGCATCGGCTTACGTTGAAACTTGCTTACAAACGTTATGGATAGCAAATCAAGAAAACCATTAACAAAGCGTTCCAAACCAAACTTTGTAGTACCGTACTTTCTTTCGTGGTGGTTAACCACCTGTTCACCAATTTTTGTAAAGCCATTCCACTTGGCTATTACAGGAATATAGCGATGCATCTCACCATAAACCTTAATATTTTTCACTACCTGTTCTTTATATGCCTTCAGTCCACAGTTAAAGTCATGTAGTTTAATACCAGATATTTTCCTTGTTACAAAATTGAAAAACTTTGAAGGTATGGTTTTAGAGATAGGATCATGGCGCTTCTTCTTCCAGCCACTGACCATATCAAAGCCGTCTTCTTTTATTTTTTTATACAGGGCAGGTATTTCATCAGGACTGTCCTGCAAGTCGGCATCCATGGTAATAACCACTTCTCCGCTAGCCTTTTTAAATCCTGTATTTAGGGCAGCAGACTTACCATAGTTCCTATTGAACTTTATGCCCTTGATATTATTATTGTTTTGTGATAAAGTATTGACAACCTCCCAGCTTTTATCCGTGCTGCCATCATCCACTAAAATCACTTCATAAGTAAAGCCGTGCGTTTGCATCACACGGCTTATCCAATCACATAATTCGGTGAGTGATTCTTCCTCATTAAAAAGTGGAACCACTACCGATATATTCTTTTTATGCATACTTAATATTCGAGCTCTGGATTGCTATTCTTTGTAATAGCACTTACGATCAAAGATAATATAAAGCCTGCTAATACCCCCATTACGATACCAAAAATGAATGTTACTTCAGCATTCATAAAGCCTTCTGAAAAACCCATCGCTGTTTCTATTTCGCTGTCGCTCATACCATTTTCCTGCATTTGGGTTATCTGAATATCCTTTACTGTATCGAAATAGGTAGTATCAATGAACTTGATATAAACATAGGCAAACACTGAGGATACCAATGATGAGATCAATGATGTTAATGTTCCTAATCCAAGACCCTGACCATATGACATATAACCGTCCCCATTATCTTTGAACTCTTTATGACCCAAGTAAATAATAATGATGCTTGGGATAAGGCCAATCCAATTAATTCCAGATACTGCCTGTAAATTTCCTAAGGTGATAATCAGAAAAAATGCTACTGAGATTAATCCTAGAATTAGACCCCATTTCATGGCCACAGATTTGACGGTGGGTGCTTCTAAATTTTCTTCCATTGTTTTTGTGTTTTAGGTTGTTGTTTGAATTTGTACACTAAATGTATTAGTTCAAATTAACCTTTCAAAATTACATGACATGCAAGGTTTTTTATGGCGCTGAATGGCTATTTGGATAAATAAAGGTTTTTGTAAGCTTCTAGCTGGTAAATCTACTCTCGGACCTACGAAGAATTACAGCCATTATTATGGTTATAAAAAAACCTAAAAGACAGCTCTTTATAAAGTAATCTATGCCTAGAACATAGGTGGGAGACGCTTTGAGCATTTGCTTCTGATTTTCAAACTCTTCTTCACTAATGGTTATTTTTCCCTGTCCAACAAGTTGCTCCTTGTCAAGCTCAAGACCTCGAAGTGTGCCTTCAATATAAGAATTATGAAAATCTGGGACGACACTAGAAAATGATATAACAAAAATAGCAACCACCAAACCGATGATCACATAAATACCAATGCCAATGACCATTCCCTGCCAAAACTGAAGAATCTTATTATTGTAGTAGTCTTTGTATTCTTTAAGTGCGAAGAAGATAAATAAGCCGAATAGCAAAATCCTGTAATCAAAGAAAATAGGAATAAGCAAAGGGTGTTTGCCCATAAAAAATAGTGCAATTATTAATACAATGGCCAATAAAGAACCAATGAGCCCATATTTTAGAGGCACACTATAAATAGGTTTTAGTTTGTTAAGCATTGTTTATCTGATATTGACCATTATTGAAAACTGCTACAGCCTGCCCTTTTAGCTTTTGATTCCAATAAGGAGAATTTACCGATTTTGATTTGTTCGATTTACCATTTAATGTCCATTCAGCATTTGGGTCAAAAACTGTTAAGTCCGCTGATTTTCCCTCTTCAATGGTTCCTGATTCTAACTTTAATAGGCTCCTTGGTGCTGATGTTACTTTCTCAATAAGTAATTCCATTTCAACTTTTTCTGAGAGCCTAGCTATATCTGTAGCAACTGTTTGCAGGCCGTTAATACCGAAATCGGCAAGATCATATTCTAATTTCTTACACTCTTCATCATGAGGAATGTGAGAGCTCACAATTGCATCTATGGTACCATCTTGCAAGCCTTTTGTAATTGCTTTATTGTCAGCGGCTGTTCTAAATGGAGGATTTACTTTATAAGCAGGGTCAAAATCATGCAAAGCACTATCGTCAAAAGATGTTTGATAAGAGGCAATGTCACAAGTAACATTTAAGCCTTTCTTTTTAGCATTCTTAATCAGACTCAGCGCATGCGGTGTGGATATGTTAGTCATATGAAGTCGGCCCCCGGCATAAGCCAGAATATCCAAATTTCTTTGGACTATGATATCTTCAGCAAGGTTAGGCATTCCTTTCATTCCCAGCATAGTACTGTTTATTCCTTCGTTCATCACTCCGAACATGTTCAGATGAATATCTTCAGGTCTATCAATCAATAAGCCATCAAACTTCTGTAGGTACTGTAAAGTCTTTAATAAAATATCTGAATGCCAAATAGGTTTTAATCCATCAGAGAATGCTATTGCTCCCGCCTCATGAAGATCAATCATTTCTGTAAGATCTTCGCCTTTGGCATCAAGTGTTACAGCAGCAATTGGATGTAGTTGTGTTAGTGCCTTTTGATTTCCGGCCCGCACATAGGCTACATCATTCTTAGATTGTGTTACTGGTTTTGTATTAGGTAGTACTGCAACATGGGTAAAACCACCTGCCATTGCTGCTTCTCTTCCTGATTCTAAATCTTCCTTATGCTCAAACCCAGGATCTGCCAGCCAAGCTCGCATGTCAACCCAACCTTGAGATAAAATTCTTCCTTTACCATCTAGTACCTCATTGGCCTTGGTATCTATCTTACCAATTTCTTTGATCTTACCATTCTCAATTAATACATCTTTAGTCTTACCATGATGGCTCGACTCTTTATCAAGAATTTTAATCGATTTGATTAAGATTTTTGTCATAATATCTTCGAGTTAGGGAAAAAACCTGATTAATAAAACCTCAATTAACAAAAATAACAAAGCCAGCATTATCGCATATTTCCACAAAGGCTGACCTATATATTTGCTTTCCACTGCCTTAGAGAAGCTCGCTTCATCTGCGGCACTAATAACTTCATACTTACCTTGAAAATACTGGTTCAAATCATCCACAGCAGTTTGTCTCAAATCTGATTCTTTTGGTGAATTATTAAAAGCCAGGGTTGTTACTATCTCATCTGAGATTTTCACATCATAATACCCTGCCTCTAATTCATTTTTGGGTATCTCAAGTAATACTGACTTATTATTTAATCTTTGAGAAGGAATAAATTCGCCCTGCTCGCTTGACAGTTTAAAAACATTATCAGATAGCAATGAGTCCGTTTGTATGTTGACATAGTCATCATCAACACTGTAATATAGTCTACCTATATCTTTACTACTTGATACTGCCATGCGATAAACTATCGGTAAAAAGAGCGCATGATTTTGCAAGGTATTGAACTCATTAGTCAATGGAGAGGCCAATATATATATGCTCTGGTTTACCTTGGTTAAATAGGTCTGGCCATTAGCAAAATTCAAAAGGGCATTTCTATCACTGCCCAAATTCAATAAAGGATTGGCTTTAGGCATTACTACTCGCTGGTTTCGCTCTTCAAAAATGTTAGCAAAGAATGGATTATCAAAATCGGGAGTAGTGAGAGACATCTCATTGCGATCTTCTGCAAGTTCGATAAACTGCAAACCACTGACGAGCTTATAAGAGTTGATATCAACATCTTCAGTTGGAACAATGAAAATCTGGCCACCTTCAAGCACTCTTCTGTTTAATGTTTCCGCCAATGGTCCATTAATAGATATTAGTCCATTAACTACAACTAAATCAGATTGCCTCACCAGATTGTAATCAAGATTATCAACACTCTGAGAGGTGAAATTAAATAACTTGTCATTTCCGAATACGCTCTGAACGTAACGCTCATGATTATTTTCATGAACTTCCAATACATTGATCTTCCTTGAATTGTTAAACACAAAATAGAAGTCGTTATCAAAAGTCACTGGAAAATCTTCAATGCTTATTCTTCCCTTGCTCCACTTATTACTGTTAAATGATAGGTCGAAAGTGATGGTTTCAAAATCGTTGGCTTTAATTCCTACGGTAGCTGTAGCCGCCTGCAAGTCATCAATAAATACTTTGATATTCATGTCATTTCTGTCAACCTCACCTTTGTTTGAAATAATGACATTTAACTTCAGCTGTTGATCTCCAATCAAAAATGGATTATCCAAATAGATGGAATCAATAAAGACATTGTTTACACTCGTAAACTGTAAAGGCACCAAATTTACTTCAGTAGTAGAATCCAGAATAGCCTGGTCTGTGCCTAATGTAGATGACTGAAAATCACTTAGCCAAAAAACATCAGGCTTGATTGTTTCAGTATCGAGGCTTACCCGATCATTTATTTCTTCAGTAGTTCTGGTAACCCCAGTCATCTGCTGCTCTGTAAGCAGCTCTGAAATTTCTGAGCCACTTTTATATGTATTTGATGCAGCTTCAAGATCGTTGGTGATGAGTTTATATTTTGTAGAGCTCGGATACAGTCCTATTAATTTATTGATAAAACCAATGGACAAGTCAAAAGCAGAGAGATTGTCATCTGCCTCATTGCTCATGCTATATGAGTTGTCAAGATAAATAGCCACCTGGTTAGAAACAAAACCATCCTTAGTTGAAGGAAAGTACGGTTGTGCAAAGGCCAGTACTAAAAAGAAGATGAACAGTAACCTTGAGAGTAAAATCAGATAATGCTTTATTCTCAACTTAGAGCTGCTTGCCTCTTTTACTTTCTTTAAAAACCTCGTATTTGAAAAGTAAACCTTTTTAGTTCTTCGGAAATTAAAAAGATGAACAATAATAGGAATGGATAGCGCTAAAAGACCGAAGAGGAGCTGAGGATACAAAAAATTCATTCGCCTGCAAAATTATAAAAAAGAACGAGCTAAAGGCAAGGAAGTTTTATAAGAGGAAAAAATGTTTTAAATAATGATATTAACAACATCTAAATAGACTGCAGTTTCATTTAAATAAAAAAGGTGCGGTATTAACCGCACCTTTACAATCAAGATGTTTTATGATTACTCGTTCTCAACACATAAATCCAGGGTAAGTATTCCAACTGGCGGTGATGGACCATATTTTGCAATAACATTACCTTTTTCGGTAGTAATAGAAAATGTAACTTCCGAATCCCAATCTCCCGAAATATACTCAAACTGAACGCTAGTTGCTCCATCAGGGACTGTTACATCTACATCATTTGCAGCGCCTTGAGCACTCGATATAGTATATTCTGTAGCAACTCCATCAACAATAACGGCTATTGCTCCGCCATTCCAACCATCACCATATGAATCTTGCATAGCTAGAGAAAATGTTTGTGAAGGGTCTGCCAATTCTTGGCCACACTCAACAATCCAGTTAATTAAGCAGTTGGAACCAGGAACACTTGTACACACATTTGGTGACCATGCTTCAAACACACGACCATCAGCACCAGTTAATGACCACGTTAAACTAAAGCTGTCACCGTCAATAAAGGGCTGAGATGTAGAATTTCTAGTTGGCTTGTCTGGGTTACTAAAAACAGAGATTGAATTTCCATCCACACCGTCATCATAATCATATGTTGCACTAGAAAAAGCAGCATATATATCATCTTGTGTTAAGCCGAAACTAATATTCTCCCTATTACCTGCAGGAGTAAGTGTTGCTACTAACTCACTACCATGGTTCGCTACTGCAGCATCACCATTTATGTTAATATAGGATTCGTTCCAGGTTACATAGAAGTCTACACTTGTAATTGTATTGGCCTGATCAACAGATATCCATTGCCAATCAAAAGCCAAATCAACAGACTTGTCACCGCGGATAAAGTTTAAAGCAGAACCACTAGAAAATTGACCAAAGGTATTCACTCCAGTTTCCCATGTAGGGTTATTGATCTCCAACAGATCTTCATCCTGA
>NZ_SMLV01000386.1:13142-27020 GCF_009711525.1 Fulvivirga lutimaris | reverse complement strand
TCTAATTGATCCAGCACCCTCATCCAAGTTCAAGTAAGCCGATACTTTTTTTGATTGGGCGTTAGGTAATTCATTCAAGTCTCCAAAGTGATCTTTTGCGTAAGCTAATGAACCCAAATAGGATTGTTCTTCTCCTCCCCACAGACCAATTTTTATTGTTCTTTTTGGTTGATAACCGATTTGTTTCAGAATTCGTATGGCTTCTAATAATACAATACAATTCACACCATTATCTGTAGCTCCAGTTGCTGCATGCCAGGAATCAAAATGTGCTCCTATCAGAATTTCTTCTGATTTTAATTCTGGGTCATTCCCTGTTATTTCACCAATAATATTTACATTGTTTTGAGGTTCATTGTAAAATTCTGTTTTCAAATTTATGCGCAGGATAGGGGGTGTATGTCGTTTGATCATCCTGTATAGTCTATTAAAGTGTTCAGGCATAATTGTGAAATATGGCAAAGGCTTGAACTCATCATTCTTGTAGTAATATGTTCCGTCAGGATGAAAAACGCCTAAATACATTGGCCTGCTATTTATAACAGCCAATGCTCCTTCTAATTCTAGAAATGCAAGAAAATCTTTATCAGACCTGTCATCTGTAGCCCAATTGGCTAACAATTCTGGTAAGGGAGGATTTTCTAGTTGAGATTTTAATTGTGCATCCATTGCCGCCAATGTTTCTTTTGAGAATCTGATCATCAACGTATCTTGTAAAGATTTCATTTTAATTTCTTCCCCTAGTAATATTATCTTACCTCTAATTTTCCCAGAGTATTCCTTTTTTAAGGCATCTAAGTCATCAAAACTTGCAATGCTAATCACCTCGCCTGAGACAATTCCATTGGTACTTTTTGTCATAGCTAGCGGGTATCCGGAGAGATGCATATAATTTGGAGAAACCATTTCTAAATTGAATGAATTGATACTCCAACCACGGCAATCGGAACAATAATTTTCAAAATGAACATCGTCCAGTTCGATTTCCTTCATCTCATCGGCAATCCATTTGGCAGCCTCATAATATTCCCTACTTCCTGTTAGCCGTTGACCATAGATGTCGGTTAATTCACTCAGCCAATTCATGGCGTTAGAATTTTTTAAGGCTTCATCCCTAATTTTTAACAAAACACTGTCACTGCTTGTCAATTGTGAATAGCCGAAGAAAGAATATCCAGATATTAGAAGAAATGTGAAAGTAGTTTTAAGGTTCATAGAAAGGGGAAAGATGATAAATATGAGTGACTATTAACAAAAGGATATCAACACCTTCAGTCTGTAATTGTTGCAATTTTTTAAAATTGATTTATTTAAGCTTAAAATAATAATTAATTATTTGTATTAACTGACCAAGTTGAAAGAACCTACTTTCTTCTCAGTTAAATAGAGGATTTCAAATCCGGCACTTATTTCATTATACACTTTCTGATTTTCATTTATAAAGTCTTCATAAGCTTGTTTGCTTACCCAGGTGTCTATGAGAATGTAAGTTTGTGAATCGTCTTCACTTTTGTGAAGAAAGGAGCCTTTATAATTTTTAGATTGTGAGAACAGCTTGTTCCAAGTGCCGTTGGGACCATATTCAAATTCAAACTGATCTGTAGAGTCATATTTCACTTTATACTTCCAGATAACGGAATAATTTGTTTTCGATGCAGTTGTCATTTATAGTAATACCATTTATTATATTATATGAGAAGCTTATGATAGGATTACTCTTCCAGAAAGACAGTTAGCCCGAAGTCTTCAGTTCTCGAAATTGAAATTTTGCCGTTTTTATCCAGTAATAAATCTTTAGTAGCCAGGTGTTTTTTAGCTGTTTCAAGGTTCTTGACCTGAATAGAAATCCAATCTATACCTTTTGTAGCAGTTGACGCTTGAAAAGATAGGATTGGGCCTTTCGGTAGCAACCATTGGTTTTCAATGCTTGGCCCTAGTAGTTTCTCCCATTGTGCGACAACTTCATTGCTCATAGACATATGGACTTCTTTTAAAGCAATAATACCCATAGGGTTTGCATCTAGCTTTGAGCCAAGCTTTTGGTACAGCACTTCCATTGAACTCGCTTTTACCGATCTGTCTTCAAAGGAGAATCCAGATTTTAGGTATTCCCAGAAAGTCACATAAAAGTTGGAAGCGGCACTTAAAGAATCTAGTGTGGTTTGCTTGCCCATTGACACCGTCTCATTACCTGACACAATGTTAAAATCATAAGGAACTTCATGTTGAAAATCGTCTTTGATTGCTGCTGAAAGTGTCGCTACATCTTCAACGCCAAAAATGATTCTATTGTACCTGGCCTTTTCTTTCATACTAGCATCTCCCTGGTAAAGTGTCACTAGTTCAAATGTTGTATTGCCAAGGAAAAAGGCTTCATCATAAACCACGCTGTCCCCAAATAAATCAAACTTGTTCCACTCAACTGGAAGCCTAAGAGTATCATGAATAAATGAGCTAAACTCATCCAGTGCTTTAGGGTTTTTGAGGTAAACCTCAAAGATTGTGATTTTATCAGTGAGGGCGGGCACATTACTGATTTTCGGTTTGCTTTCGCAGGAGAAAATGAAAATCAGACCTAATAGAAGGGTTGAATATTTTAATCTAAGCATCTCGTATGTTCTTGAAGTTTTAAATAGGCGGTGAGAGCACTGAAACCTCCTATCTATCAATTATAATATAATCAATTCTTATCTAAGAAAACAGAACAAGGTAAGGACCATATGCTGGGTCAAAGGGTATGTAGATACAGTTTATCTTATGTTCTAAGACCGTATGTTAAAATTTTAAGCCCGTCATCAAATGATTCAGATTCTAATAAATTCCAATTAGCTTGCTTTGTTGAATCCCCAAAGAGCCTTATTCCCTCCCCAAGAATTATAGAGTTCAACTTTATCTTAAGTTGATCAATAAGGTCATTTTCTAACAACCAACCTGCAAATTTTCCACCACCACATAGATAAACATCGGTTTCTGAAGATTCCTTTATTTGTTTGACCCGGTCAATTGATTTTGGTTCAATGTGAACTGAGTCAGCCAGTTTTTCAATTTTGATGTTATCAGAAAAAATATGATGCTCCATATGTGGATAGGCAGGCTGACCTGGCTCAAGGCCATATTGGTATCCAAACTCATATGTCCTCCTTCCCATTATTACAGTTTTAAAATTTTGTAAGTCAGAAAGGTATTTGTCAACCCCTTTGCCACCAGGAACGAAGTTGCTTATATCGTCATTAGGCCCGGCAATAAACCCGTCAATTGAACTTGCTACGTAATAGATAATCTTTGGCATAGCTCTATTATTTTTTTAACTAAGAGATTCTACTTTTATATAATACCAATCTTTAAAACCATCTCCAGTCAATAAATTTACAATACTTTAAAGCTGTGGCAAAATGTGCTTTAAATGTTTGATGTTGCGTTTAATAGGTTTGCTTAGTTTTTGTTGAAGCCTTTTGTTATAGTTCCATGTGCTATTTGAACTACATCACCTTCGACAAAAACATCTTTAAATGTTAAGCCAATACCCTTTACAACAACTTTAATTTCGCTTTCCCTATTCACGAACTCGCCTTGAGATATTTTTATCTCGGTATTAAACTGTTCGAGACCATTTTTCACAAGGTAAGCTCCAACAGGTCCAGCGGCACTTCCTGTTGCTACATCTTCAACTAAGCCGAAATTGTCCCATGTTCTTCCTCTTTTGTTTTCGACATCGAGCACGTAAAAGAATTTTGCGCCTATTTTAGAAAGCTTGTTATTTAAATCATTACTTAACACTTTAACTTTTGATAGCGAATGTGCCTTAACCGGAATGATTAGATAGGGCAGTCCGGTGGTGATCACTTCCATATTTAGACCATCATATTTATCACCTTCGGTAAGGTTAAGATCTGATAAGAAACTCATTTCTTGAGTTTTGTTCAAGGAAAAAAGAAATTGAGGGATACCTTGATTCATTGAGGCTGTAAAAAAACCGTCTTTCTTAGTGGTTTGTAGGTCAACAGTCTTAGTATTTAAATCAATCCTTATGCTATTAGTCGACTTTTCTTTAGTGTGATTCTTATGAATTAATGCGGCAAGACCAAGTAACGGATGCCCGGCAAAATTCAATTCTTCTTCCATTGTGAAGATGTAGGCCCTAAATCTATTTTGGCCTAGCGCATGATAAAAGATACTTTCAAATTGCCTCATCTCTTGTGTAAGGACTTGCATAAACTCTTTGTCCATTTTATCTGCACTGGGAAAAATGGTTAGCCCATTGCCAGAAAATGGTTTCTTAGAAAAAACATCTACCAAAAAATAGGGGGTCGTCATAGTCTAGGTTTAACAAATGAAAGGGTTTGTATTACAGCTCTAAAATCCAATTTTGTCGCTGATAGACTTCTTGGAATCCTAGCTTGATCATATTTTTATAACTCTGAACTGGCTTTTCAATTGTTGAAACCCCAGTTTCTGAAAAGATATAGTCACACCCGGCTTCCTGTGCCTCTTGCAACCTTTGTTCTATTAAGGCACGCTGTGCACCCAATCCTCGCGCGGAGGGTAGCGTACCTGCAAAGGCAAGCGAAGCATACCTCCCCATCAGATGCAAGGCTGCAGCTGCGATTGGTACCTCATCCTGATATGCGAGATAGTTTCGATACCCCGTTTGACCTATGGTTTTAGAAAGCCAGTCCTTTAAACGAGGATCACCCCAATCAAAGCAATCATAAAGGATTTGCCCGTAATCCCTTTTTCTATTAGCCTCTTCTGTAGTTATCCTGGTTATGCGCAGTTCTGTAGGGCTTATTGCAATAGGTTCGTCCAATTTTTTCATCAGTTTAGCCCAATGGTTATGCAGTCTAAATCCTGCCTTTGTGAGTAGATCAGGCAGGTTATCCTGAATGGTGTTGTTAGAGAGCTGAATAAAAAAGCGCCTGGTTCCTGCCTTTTTATAGAAGTTAATGATTGAATCTATGTCTTCAGGGTTCACAATCGTCACCATTCCGAGGCCAATTACCCTATTCATTGCCAGCACGTCTAATTGAGGAACTGCACCAACAAATGCGCTTGCAATTATGGAAGAAAAAGAAGGTAGCTTATTGTCAGCATGATAATATTTACTCCAATACACAGCCTCGGTCTCTTCCAGCGCCAAACCCAGCTGTCGGTCTATTTTGATTAGTTCTTGAACATTCATATGGCTATTGCTACTAGTTTCTGTAAAAGTAAAACTATTTCGTATTTAAACAAACTAGTTGGTATAAATACGTTTCAATTCAATATCCATTTTGTATTTGCTTTAGCTCAGTAAGCTTATTCAAGCGATACGAAAAGTTGAGATTTGATCAACCACTCACCAGAGGCTTTGGTCCATTGTGCTGAATATTTTCCACCAATTATCGCCTCTTCACCTTGCTCAGGATCATATCCTTTCCAGGTGCCAGTTTCCCAGGCCAAACCTTTAGTTTCATTTACATTAACTTCAAGAGCTGTCCTTATCCAGTACATCTTACTTTCACCTGCCTCTAAAATGTATTTGCGCAGGGCTTCCTTTCCGGCAAGTAATGTTCCATTTCCTGTGGTAGTAAGCACCTCTTCCGTTAAAAATGAGAGTACAAGTTCATTATCATATGCCCGAAGGGCGCTGTTAGAGGCTTCTCTTATTTCTCTGATATATTGTTCATCTTGCTGCGCTGCAGATTCTGAAAAGCTCAATAAGAAAGTAAGAATAATCATTCCTATGATGACGAAATTTTTAGGCAGCGTTTTGGTGATGGTTGTCATTGGCTTTTGATATTTAGTTACTTAACAGGATAATGATCAGCATCTCCATATATTACTTTCCATTCATCATTTCGTTTTTCCCAAACAAATGTATTAGGACCTCTGGATTGGGTAATTGTACCGTCCTTTGCAACTAAGGAATCGGTGAAGATGAATGAAGAAATGGCATGATGATTATCAAGAGGAACAATTTTCAAGTCTTTCCATACGGTATGAAAAGTTTCTAAAGATGCCATGAATGATTTGGAGCTTGTTGATACATCCTTATAGGAAATATAATTTCCATCGGCAAGCATGGTAAATTCAGGCCATAACAAATTGACCATGGCTTGGGCATTTAGCGATGTATCAGCAGCATGAAAAGCATTGACCTGAATTTTTACTTGTTTAATTATTTCACCTGAGTCAGTCGCTTGTTTTTCGGTTTGCTTTTGACAGCTGCATAGCAACAATAGTAAGCTTGTGGTGAGATAGAACATTAATCTGAAACGCATATTTCTGAAGTTCTTAAGTGTTTGAGAATAAGAATAGACTTTCTCTAATAAAGAAAGTCTATTCTAGCTTTAATAGCAAAAACAGAATAGCAACATCATTGAAGTTGTAAATATTCGAAAATGACTTATTTATTTTGATCATTTAAATACTGTGTAGAAGTCGATACCTGTGCTGTGAGCAAGTAAATAAAGATTTCTTTACAACCGCATTTTCGTCCAGCCAGAACCTTAATATGCCATATACAGTATATATGTGCTGCATTACTTAATTTTCCGTATCGTTTGTAGAGTTAATTTTTTCATGAAGCATATCTGGCGACTTATAATTATTGGATTGCTTACCATTTTGGTGCGTCCGGCATATTCTCAAGCCACTGCAGATGAGATTAGGGAGCTCGAAAAGAGTGTATCAGATCTTTACGGTTTAGATAAACTCAAGGCACTAAATAAAATAGGGGAGTACTATTTAGATCAGAAACACAAGAAAGCTTCTAAGTATACCAAACAGGCTGAAAATCTAGCGGATGATATTTTTAATGAGGGCAATGTGCTCATCAATCAGCGCGATATTGTTCATTATGCAACCGCATCGTACCTCCATGGTCTGGCATTGTATCAGCAAGAAAAATACAACGATGCCGAACAGGGTTTTTTAAAAAGTGCAGAACTGGCAGCAGGTATAGACGATGACTTTAATTTTGATAGGTCGCAGGATATGCTGGCCAAGCTAGACTCTATTGGTGTGGAAGAGGAGGGGTTTTTAAAAAGAACTATTGGACCGCTTGGTGTTGGAGATAAAATTTCATCCGCTTCACAAGACATTAAGATTAGTACAATTCTAAAAATGGCGAGCTCACAGGAGAAGAAGGGTAATTATCCAAGGGCCATTGAGAACTACAAAAAAGCAGCCCAACTGATGAAGAATAAGGGGGATGCCAAGGCCATAGCCGATGTGCATGCTAAAATTGCCATGCTTAACCAGAAGGATAGCAACCTTACCGAGGCCATTGCTTATTATCAGATAACAGAAAATTACTTTGAGAAACTTGGTGACACCTTAGCTGTGGAAGAGTCACGGCAGGGCTTGCGCAATGTCTTTGACCAGGTAAAGGAGGTGACTAAAGAAATAGATAGAAAGCAGGCCATCAGATCGCCACAGCTCCTGATGCCCAAGGTACTGGAAGATGATAGCCTGGGAAAGGCCATAAATAATTACCGGGAATTGGCGCTGCAATTTGAGGCCAAGCAAGACTATACCCAGTCGCTGAGGTATTATAAACTCTATAATGAGCTCAATTCCAGACGGCTGGAAGAACAGCGTAAAATGACCTTGGATAGTGTGGAGATGGTCAACCAAGCTCAACAAATTCAGCTCTTGCTTCAGGAAAATGATTTGAATGAATTACAAATCTCCAGGACCAATGATGAGCTCGAAAGAGCCTCAACATTTAGAAAAGGGCTGTTTCTGGGTATTATCTTATTAGCTGCCTTGCTGGCTTTATTTTATTGGCTCTTTGTTACCAAAAAGAGGGCGCATAAGAATCTACAAACTACATTTACCAACTTAGAAATGACAAAAGGTAAACTGGTGGAAGCTGAGCAAAAAATCAAAAAACTACTTGGGCAGCAGGTGTCTGATGACATAGCTGAAGCGCTACTTTCTGATGAAGGAATTACAGATATCAAGAGTAAATTTGTATGCGTAATGTTTCTTGATATTAGAGATTTTACACCTTTTGCGGAAGCACGAGAGCCACAGGATATTATTAGTTATCAGAATGATGTTTTTGGTTTCATGATTGAAATAGTGGCTAAATATCATGGGGTAATCAATCAGTTTATGGGTGATGGCTTTATGGCTACTTTTGGCGCTCCCGCATCTTATGGCAATGATACTAAAAATGCTTTTTTAGCTGCTCAGGAAATAGTAGCTGAGGTGAACGCTCGTAGTGAAGCTAAGATCATTGAGAAAACCAGAATTGGTATTGGGCTTCATGCCGGTGAGGTGGTAGCTGGCAATGTGGGCACTGAGATACGTAAGCAATATTCCATTACCGGAAATACGGTAATTACTGCCGCTAGGATAGAGCAGCTGAATAAAACCTACCACTCTCAATTACTCATCTCTGAGGAAGTGGCCACTCACTTAGATCAGGATGATTTTGCGTTTGATGAGATCATAGAAACAAAAATAAAAGGCAGAAAGGACCCTATTAAGATTTATAAAGTGGCATAGTCAATTACCAGCGTTCAGTTTTACCATCACTAAATACATGCCCTGATTGAATAATGGAAGTCATGATAAATACTTGATCCGGTTCAATTTTTAGATACTTTTCAAGTAACCCAGATAATGAGCTTTGAATATTTTCAACGTCCTGCTGTGGCCAGAGGGAGGGAAGATAAAGGTTAACCATGGCAGCATCTTTATTTCCATACTGGACAAAATCGGTGAAAACATTGAGGGTAATATCTTGTGGACTTGCACCTATTTTATCAGACCACTCAAGCACTATTTTATTGAAGTCAGTCTTCTCAGGTATTTTAGTGTTAATGTAGCAATTGGCAATTGGCATTTCTTACGGTATTATTAGAGTGATGTTTATAGTGTTAATATGAATGCAGGCTAATCAATTCTTTCAATCATCTTTCAATATTTTAACAATCCTGCTATTTATGATTTCTGATAAGTTCCAAAGGTACAGTTTAGAATCAGTGGTGCTGTAAAACTCAATAGTAACAGCATCAATATCATCATGATATTTAGCGAAACTTTGGTATCCTGGAACCCAACCTCCATGTTCATATTCATAAATGGAAGAATATATTTCTTGTTCGCCATTTTCAAATATTGAACCATCGTTTAAAGCTCTTAAGAAAGTGCCAACATCTTCTGCTGTGGCCAACATGCCATGATCATCTTCCTTTAAGTCATAGGGATGCCCTTGATGATAACCACTCATCACATCGTCAATATTTACATCACTTAGCGATCCGAAGGTGTGATTAAGATTCAAAGGTGTGAGTATTTCTTCTTGAATAAACTGAAAATTTGGATAGCCAAGTACATCATCCATAATCTTATTGATCAGCAGATAGTTGGTGTTGCAATATTCATAGTCACTGCCTGGTTCAAAGTTGGCAGGCTTGTCGAGTATCAATGCCAGACTTTCCTCATAAGTCTTTGTAGGAGCAGCCCAAAAATTGTAGGAGTCCGTAAAATTTGGAATACCACTTCGATGCTGTATCATCAACCTTAAGCTTATTTTATCAGCATTTTCAATTCTGCCAACAAGCTCAGGCAAATAATCAGCAATGGTTTTATCCAGAGAAAGACGGCCATCGCTTACCAATTTTGTTACTGCTACAGCATCATATAGCTTGCTAATACTTGCTATTTTAAATAGCGCTTGAGGTTTTGCAGGAATCTTAGCCTCCCTATCATGCCATCCGGCTGCATAATATTGAGGAGGTTTGCCAGCTTGATCAACATAAACGATCATTCCTTCAAACCCATAGCCAATGGCCTCATCTAATTGTTCCTGAACCGTGTTTGGTAATGGAAGTATCCATGCTTTTACAAGAAGCCATGGCACAAAGAACAAGGAAGCCACTGTGCCAACTAAAAGCAGTATTCTGATTATTCGCTGTGATTGTTTTTTAGTCAATTGTTTTTAATTTTTTTTTCTGATATCCACGAATTAAGAAAGCACATCTAACAATCCAAATAATAAATGAACCTTCAATTATTCGTTGCAACAGTCCGGTATAATTTGAGTTAGGATTTGATAGCAAGATACCGATAAAAATAAAGCAAAAAAGGCCACAAAGGACCGAAAATCTGGCGAAGCTATTGTGAGCTTTTAATTTCTGCAAACCAAGCCCTATGGCAATGATGCTTGCTGGCACAAAAATGTAGGTCAGGAGACCTGTTAGATTGTGAATTATTTGTGAGATACTAGGATCTATGAATTCTTTGTTACATCCGCTATCACAAGGGAATACGCTAACAATAACTGTAGCTAAACCATAGAAAATACCAATTCCCCAAAAGCCAATCGCAATCAAATTTGATTTGGGAAATTTTTTAAGCGCTGAAAATGCAAAAAGTATTAGCAGCTGCCCAGAGGGAACAAAACCTAAAAATCTGAGCATGTTGCCGTAAGGAGTATCAATGGCATACGATTCACTGATGTACTGTGAAATATGGCTGTAGTCGTTGAACTGCAAGCCACCTAATATGGCAGCCACAACAAATAATGTAACACCTGCAATCCCTGACCAAAAAGTGGCATTCTTACTCATAATTAAATATTAAATTATAAATCCCATGATATGGCCACTTTACCTCTTGTTCTCATGGATTCTATATATGCTATGGCTTCTGGCATCTCAGAATGGGGATATGTCTTTTCGATGTGAGGTTTTACTTTTCCTTCTTTTATTAGATTGGCTAAGGTATTTAAATCTTCATTATTGGCGGAAGCCGTAAACACACGAAGAGAAAATTTACTAAAGAGGTTTTTAAGTAATACAGACATCATGTGCCCCATAGTGGTGAACCCAACCATAATGCCACGCTTACCCATTCGTTTATAATCAGCATAATTTAGGTTTCCATTTGTATCAATTATCAAATCATATTTCCCTGCATGCTGATGAATGCTTTCTTGGTCATAGGCAATAACCTTATCCGCACCCAATGATTTTACAAAATCTACATTTCTACCTGAACAAACGGCAGTAACCTGTGCTCCATAGGCTTTAGCAACTTGTACTGTAAAATGACCCACCCCTCCGGAAGAACCGTTAATCAGAACAGATTCTCCTTCTTTTAATTTTCCATGAGTGATTAATGCCTGCAAAGCTGTCAATCCTGCTATTGGAACAGCGGCCATTTCAATTTCATTTGTTCCTTCTGGCATAGATCCACAAGCAGCTTCAGGAACACAAGCATATTCTGCAAAAGCTCCTCCTCCATCGAGAAATTCTCCAAATACTCTGTCACCCACTTTAAAGTTGGTTACCCCTGAACCTACTTCTTCTACAATGCCAGCAAAGTCAGCACCCAGAATAGTGTCTTTGGGTTTAAAAAAGCCCATGGTAAGCCGTGCAAATAAAGGTTTACCTCTTAGTATATGCCAATCAGCAGGGTTTACAGAATTTGCCTTAACATGGATAAGCAAATGTTTTTCTTTGATCTTCGGCTTTTCAACTTCTTCTAACTTAAGGATTTCGGGGCCTCCGTATTTATACTTTGTAATTGCTTTCATTACATGGTTTTTATCTGTTCTGAGTCCAGCTTTCTACATTTTTTTAGGTCACAATTTTAGCTGTCCATAAACAACTTCTCTAATTGTTAAAATAGCCCTATTTATTTAATTACCAGAACATTAGAAAGGGGTATACGACCATTAAGCACTTTTATGTATCCACTTACCATCAGCGCAATCCTTGGTTCGCACAGTAGCCTCTTTATTTCTTAATAGCAGGTGGGTTTTGTCTTTTTTTGTATGTTGTATGCTTCTATAACCTAACAGGTGGTAGAATTCTTTGGAAAAAGAAGGTGCAATGTGCAACATGACCGCTTAGGGAGAATTATCACATAAACAGTATCCTGGATTGTGATTTATTCTGAGGATAGGGTTTTATAAATGGACCGATCGAATTTGTCAATCAAAGTACCCATTTTCTCCATTACATCTTCAAACTGCCCTGACTCTGTGAGTAACTGAATATCCTTCTCTCTTGCTTCATTTGACGGGTATTCACATTCCCAAATAACATGTGGAGATCCAGCTTCAGCTTCTGTATTCAATAAAACTCTTCCAACGGCTAAACCAAGCTTCTTTCTAACTTCACTCGCATAAAGGCGATGCTGGTAAACTTCTTGTATTTTTCCTTCCTTAGCCCAATACTGGTTCATTACTATGATTTTCGAATCCTGGGCAAGTGAATTAGAAACCAGGAAGACCGTTAAGAGTAGAAGAAGAAATGACTTTGTTTTCATGATAGTAAATGGTTTGACTTTAATGAGCACTTATCTAATATACGATGCTGTTCTCAACTGGGCAACAATGCATTTTAGGTAATGTCATGCCCATTTTTAGTGATCAGTATTAATTCCGTTATGTTTTTTCACTATTTCAATAACTTCATCAACAGGAAGTGATAATATTTTGTGGCCATCTTTTCCTGTCATTGTTTCTGCCGCAAATAATGAATTAAAAATCGCCTCTTCTGTTGCTTCTATGGTTGCTAAAAACAATGGCGTTGTAGCTTCATTTCTTAAAGTCTTTGTCTCTATGAGTAAAGAATCGCTAGAATAAGGAATCAAGTTGTCTTTCGCGGTTGATACGGCTATAACATAATCGCCACTTCCATTTGAAGCAATACCTCCTGTTTTAGCTAAGCCCATCATGGCTCGTTTAGCAAGTCTTTCTAAATTACGAGAACTTAAAGGAGCGTCAGTCATGACCACTATCATGCAAGAGCCGTCAGTGTCATAAGTGTAACTACGCGGGTAATTATCCATTGCTTTAGCTACCGGGACACCGTTTATTTGGAGAACCCCTCCAAAATTAGTTTGTACCAAAACTCCGACAGTATAACCTCCCAGCTTTTTAGGAATAACACGAGAAGATGTTCCTATGCCACCTTTATACTGAAAACAAATTGTTCCTGTACCAGCACCTACATTTCCTTCTTCTATTTTACCAGATTTGGCATTATTAATAGCATCTAAAACATGTTTTTCTGTAATGTGACGACCCCTGATATCATTGAGCCATCCATCATTGGTTTCTCCAACTACCGAATTGACAGAGCGAACATTTTCATTACCTTTTTGTGCGAGCGTATAAGTTATTAGCGCATTAGATGCCTCCGGCACACTTAAAGTATTTGTTAAAATTATTGGTGTTTCTATATTACCCAATTCTTTTACCTGACTATAACCAGCCAATTTTCCAAAACCATTTCCTAAATGAATGGCTGCTGGAACTTTCAATTGAAATATATTTCCGGAGTGCGGCAATATTGCTGTGACGCCAGTTCTGATGCTATCTCCCTTAATTATGGTTGTATGACCAACTTTAACACCATTAACGTCTGTAATGGAATTGAATTTCCCTGGTTTTAAAACACCTATTTCAATACCATAATCTCTAACTCTCTTGCTTTGAGAAAACACATGAGTTGAACCAAGTATTAATGTTATTATTAAGATCTTTTGTGCAATCATTTTTTACTTTCCTTTATCTAAGTCAAATGAAACATCCAGTTGTTGCACTTTTGGAGATTTTTCTGGTGTGAGCGTAAAAAAGACCCTCACCACACCATTTTCTGAATTCATTTTAAAACTTCCCCTCAATTGATTCATTGGCTCAATTTTATCTATACTTTCAATAGTTCCAGCTTTTTGAAATACATCCTTTATCTCTGCCATGCGATCTTCTCTGGATTTATCAAGGTAGAAATTTTCTGCCAATATCTTGGCTTCTAACTGAGCATCCCAATTCTCAATCAATTCAATTACTTGTTCTTTTCGCTCGGCAAGAATTTTGGAAACCGGCAGTTTCCTCGGCTCCAATTCTAAGGTCTCAAAAAGTAATTTGCC
>NZ_SMLV01000386.1:956-12918 GCF_009711525.1 Fulvivirga lutimaris | reverse complement strand
ATATTCAGGATAAAACTTATAATTACTTCCAAAGCCTGGAAGAGCACCACCATGTCCCACCTGCTTTAAACCATTACAAAATTCTGCGATACCAAGTCCGTATCCATATCCAGAAATTACTGCACATGGATCACCATTAAAGTCAGTCGCATTAGCAAACAAATTCGAAAACTGTGCGGTTTGCATTTCTCTTAGTGAACTCCTTTTAATAGGACCGTTATCTTCATCACTTCTAGGAGGCCATGCCGAAAGATGAAAACTAACATATTTGCTGAAATCTTCAATAGATGTGATTAGTCCTCCCATTGCACCAAAGGCCCCATCATGAAGCATAGGTTCCAGTTTCCATTGTTCGTCTTCCCAGCGATACCCTATGGCTAGCTGCTCGGCTGGAACACTATCTTGCTCCCAATAGGTTTGCTCCATATCTAATGGTTCTAAAATATTCTGAGTAATATAGTTTTGATAGGTTATTCCAGATACGCGTGAAATAATATTTCCCAATAGTGCATATCCAGTATTGCTGTATTCAAACTCATAGGAAGTAGCATTGGAAAATGAGACTCCCCCGGCAATAAGATCTATCAACATTTGATCAGGCTGCGCCAACTGGCGGTCACCCCAAGGGTTGTCCTCTGGAAAACCAGCCGTCATTGTTAATAGGTTTTCAATATCAATAATGGAGGCATCTCGGGTGAGATATTCTAAGCCAGACATTTCAGGGATATATTTACTCACCGGATCATTTAATGATAACTTACCTTCTTCTATCAGTTTCATAATAGCCATGGCTGTAAAACTTTTGGTCATGGAAGCTATTTTAAAAGATGATTTTGGAGTGGCAGGTGTTTCCTTCTCAATGTTCAAAACGCCTGTGGCATTTGATATCACCAGTTTGTTATCGACAACTACACCATAGGCAATGCCTGGTATATTGCTTGCCTTTGCATAATCTGCTATTAACTCCTGTAATTCCGGGGCAATACTTTTGATCTGTTCGATCCGATTATCAGCAGTAAAGACAGGTGGTTGGTATGAATTTGAATAGGTAGGAGAAGGAAGTTCGACTGCTGTTTCAGTAGTAGGTTTTGGTTCGCAGGATAGAAGAATCGCTCCTATGCAGCAATAAAGAAGACTATTGTTAAAGGCTTTCATTATGTAGAGGTTAAATACTAAACGCCATGTTAGGCGGGATTTCTAATTAATCACAGGGTATAAAACTAGCACGTTATGGATTTAGAACCTATTCGCAAAACAAGCAACTGAAAATCGCAGTAAAGCATGGAATCACTGTTTAACACAACTCTCTGATTCTAAGTGCTTTTAAGTTTCCACTTAGCATCTAGATACTCTTCGGTTCGTGCTGCGGCCTCTCTATTTCTTAATATCAGGTGGGTTTTATCTTTTTGTATACTCCTATAACCCAGTAGGTGAAAGAACTTTTTAGCAAAAAAGCGCGCAATACGAAGGTTAACCAAAAGGGTGTCTTTTGTTTTATCTGCCCAGTTGATTCCAGGTAGGAAAGTGAGTAGATTATCCAGTTTAAACCTTCTTAAAACCCTTGACAGCTGTAAAAAGAAAGGTGCGATTCTTCTTATCATGTAAAAGCCATCATCTCCTTTCGGTTGATAGAGAGGCATAAATATTTTAGCGGTTTTATCAGCAACTATCTTTTTGTCATTTAAATGCGCCAGTGTTTGATTTTTCTTAACGGTTTGAAAGTTGACAAAGCCGGGTTTCATTTTAAAGACTTCACCATTTCTGATTTTCAGACTATCATAAACTTCATAAAAACCCCTGGAGTCAACAGATGACTTGGCCAGCATTTCGTAGTGATGATGATAGTCGGCAGTTTTTTTACTGAGGACACCGGCATATACCAGGGTGGTATAGATGAAGGCAATGTGATTATCTATTGAATAAAGGCCGTCATGCTGACCCCCTTCAAACCCAAAGGACACATAGCCCAATTCGTTTATATAGCTTAATATCGGCCCTTCTATAAATTCTTCAATACCAAAAATTATAGGCAAGGGGTATTGGTTTACAAAGTCTCTGTTCAGGGAACTGTCATTTACGGTTAAGAAGGGTATAGACTCACTAGATGTAGTATGCAGGTCCATAAAATAATAGGGGCCTGGGTACTTGGTCATTACTTCTTTTATGACGTTGTGTATTTCTACCAGCTCATCTATGTCTTCATTGGTTTGTGACAAAGTACCATTATTGACCTCATTCATAAGTTCTGAAGTCCACAGCCGGTTTAAATCATGCGCACTAAATCTGATGCCTGCTGCGAGGGCTTTCAGGTTGCCACTAATGGCTATGATTTTACCTTTTACAAGCTTTCTTTTAGGCGCCAGCTGCTCCAAGACCTGCTTAAGTGCAAAAATACCTGAAGGTTCATTGCCATGGATGCCGGCTGTAAAGATTATGGTTGGGCCATGCTGACCTCCATGAATTTCACCGATAACCCGTTCAATTTCAATGGTTTTATCAAGCGGTTTGCTGTGGATTTTAACCATGGTCTAAGCCAGTTAGATCTTTTATAGTAATAATGCCCACCAGATGTTGACCGTGAACCACAGGCAAACACCCGTATTCATTTTTCTTCATCAGCGCAATAGCATCTTTAATCTCTGTGTAGGGCTCAACGGTCAGTACTTTTTTGGTCATTATTTCTGCAACCGTCTGACCCTGATCGTCTGAACCTTTTTCTTTGAAACGCTTCATGTGCGTCCAGGTGAGTAGCCCTGTTAGCTGGCCTTTTTCGTTTTCCACGGGCACATGGTGTACGTTTTTCCAAAGCATAATGCTGGTAGCCAGCGCGGCCAGATCATCTTCATTTACCACAAACAGCTGGGTAGACATGATATGGCTTACCAAATGGGCGGTCTCATGTATTCTGGGTTTCGGCTGCAGCTGGGGCCACTCATGTACAGGTTTGCTAGTATGCTGGTTTTTATGAATCGATTTTGTAAGAGAGATCAGAGCATCATCCTGATTCATGCCTTTGCGCAGCCTTCTATAGTTTCTTATCATCCACTCTGAGCCTGTCTGGCCTTTGGTTCGCTTTTCAATAATCTCCAAATACCGATTGATGTCCTTATCTAGAATGCCGGCTTTTTTTAGCCCTGCGTATGCAATGGGTAAAAGGTCATTGATCACCAGTTTTTTTACAGATACAGCCTTACCTTTCCATATGAGTATGGATTCTTTACCAGAGCGGGCAGCCTTAACAAAGTTGGCCTTAGCATCTTTAAAATCCATCACCTGTTCCATATCATCATAGGCAGGAGGTCTGCCAATCATAAGGCCTACCCAAAAGGCAAAATTGGCCATCTCATCCGCTACACTGGGACCTGATGGAATATACCTGTTCTCTATTCTCACATGCGCAACACCATTATGAGCACCATAGCACGGCCTGTTCCACCTGTAGATTGTTCCGTTGTGTAAGTTTAGTGCTGACAGTTTAGGAATACCACCCTTGGTCAAAACCTCCATGGAATCTTCAATGTCATCTTTAGTGAAAAGGGCTTTATGTCTGACGATATCATTTTTATAGATCTCAGCAATGGAGCCTTTGGCCCATTGAAGCCCAAATGACACTCTCGACTGCTGATCTTTAAGGGCATAGGAGGACGTACGGGTGTCTATGCTCTGCTGAAAGAGCGCAATGCGGGTTTCGCTCCATAACTCTCTGCCCAGTAATAATGGTGAATTAGCACAAATACCCAGCACTGGTCCGGATATAGCCTGAGCCCAGTTATAGCTGGCAACAAAATCTGCCGGTGGCACCTGCAGGTGTATCTGAAAGCTGGTATTGCAGGCTTCGAATAATACAGAATCATGCCTGATGGACAGCTGATCTACCCCTCTGATATTCAGGTCAAAATCATCACCCCGCATGGCTTTGGTCATTTCATTTAATGCCCAATACCTGGGGTTGGGGGTCATGAAGTCAAGACCTAATTCGTTTTTGCTGATGGTAGGTAGTATCCCTGTCAGAATAATTTTGGTATTGTTTTTAGTGGCTACCTTTTCGGCCTTCTTTAATAGATCCCTTATTTGATTTTCAACCTTGGAGAAGCAATTGTTTTCCAGCAGATGAGGGTCCAGGTTAAGTTCCAGATTATATCGGGCAAGCTCAGTGGTAAAATGTGGGTCATCGATTTTTTCAAGCAGCACCTCACCATTTTTAGCTGGTCGCCAGTTGGGTGTGATAAGGCAAAATTCCTGCTCAGCGCCTATTCTGTAGACATTATTTTCTATTCGATTGTTCTTGAGCATCAGCTCTAGCGCACTAATGTCATTAAGGAGGTACTTAATAAATTTTACCCTTTCCTCCTTTTTTTGAACAATGGATATTCTATGCTCGCCCATATTCTAAATAGCTGCTTTTTAAGCATTTAACTTTTGATGGGCGTCAGAATAAAAATTGATTTATGCCATAAAATGGGAAGGAAGAAGTGATGGGTATGGGTAGAGTCCATATATGGCACGTGCCTCTGGTATTTCAATTATCGGTAAACCTAAGGTCTAAGTTGTAATTTCAGATTGTTTAATAGAGGCATGTATTATGTCGTTTGTTAGCTACCTTTCTACTTTTTTAATTCCTTGTCCATCATTGCAAAGAACTCTTCATCTGTCATTTTCTTTCTGCTATCTAATAAGAAATTGGCATCATCACCTGCTCTGTACCTCAACTGATTTTTCCCATCTGTTACAGCTTCATAAATTACTTCTGCAACTAAACCGGGTGGCGAAACGGTATTGTCCGGATTTTGCCATTGTTTCATTAACGCTCCAATAAGTGGTTGGTAATCGGATATTTCACCTGCTTGAAAATCGAAAGAACGTCCCCCAAAATCAGTCGCTATGAACCCAGGTTCTACAATCTTAACCTTCACACCAATTGTTGCCATTTCGTAATGCAATGATTCTGAAATGCCTTCTACGGCAAATTTGGTTCCGTGATAGAGCGAGCCTAACGCAAAAGTCATTTGACCACCAATAGATGAGATATTGACAATGACACCACTTTTGTTTGTTCTGAAATGTGGAATAATGGCTCGGGTCACATCCATTAATCCAATGACATTGGTATTGAATTGCTTGATGATGTTTTCCCTTGGAAAAGATTCTAAAGGTCCGTAGGCCCCGTAACCTGCATTGTTTATAATAGCGTCAATTTTTCCGAACTTTTGAATTCCATTTTGGATGGCTTCATTGATGGACGCTAAATCCAAAACATCTAACCTTTCCAATTGAACATGCTCCAATGCTTGCAATTCTGTATCCTTTTCCGGTGAGCGCATCGTGGCGATCACGTTCCATCCTTGTTGCTGAAAATGGATGGCTGTTGCTTTCCCAATTCCGCTACTTGCTCCTGTTATTAGTATTGTTTTTCCCATTTTAATCTTTATTTAAGGTCAATAAATCAGCTACACCATTAGCTGTGTAGATTGCTTTGGTGGTTTCGTTCAATGCTTGGTTGTAGTTATCGATGGCTGGTTTCAGTCCAGAAAAATCAACTACCGTTCTGAACGGCTTTTCACCAAAAGGAGTGTTTACTAAATCTAGAACTGCCTCTGCGACTCTTTCTGGTCTTTGCTCAGGGATAGATTCTACATAAGCAACATAACCATTAAGAGATGTTTCCGGAAGCTTGGCCATTTCACCATATTGATTCATTCTTTCCGTATCACTTGGTGTTATCATCCCACCCATAAATCCAGTGGGAAATCCGCCTGGTTCTACGATACAAGATTCAATACCAAATCCTGATAGCTCTGCTCGATATCCTTCTGCTAAAGATTCTAAAGCATATTTTGATGCGCAGTAAGAAGCAAGAAATGGAGTAGTTATTCTACCTATGCAGCTTGAAGTGTGTATGATCGTGCCTTTGCCTTGTTGTCTCAAATGTGGTAAAACCGCTCTCATCAGTCGTTGAACGCCAAATACATTTACATCAAACATTTTTTGAATGTCATTGGCGGTAAAGCATTCCAAAATTCCATTGGCTCCGATTCCCGCGTTGTTGAAGACAGTATCCAAACCATCCATTGTCTCTAGGGCTGAACTTACACCCGAGTGAACACTTTCTTCGTTGGTGACGTCCATTTCGACCAATGCCACGCCTTTTGACTTTAATTCATTGGCGATGGATTCATTTTTTCCTTTTAGCGAACGCATAGTTCCTACTACCTGATGTCCATTTTCGACTAATTGTATACAAGCTAAACTTCCAAATGCTCCACTTGCGCCTGTGACTAAAATTTTATGTTTCATGTCTTTTGTTTTTAAGTAATTGAATGAAACAAATATCTCATGAATATGAGGGATGGCTTAACACGAAAAGAGGAAGGTTAAACACAAATCGCAGAAACAAAAAAAGAAGCTATTTGAGCTTCCTTTTCATTAATTCAATTGTCTGAATTCTTGTGGTGTTTTACCCGTTTTTTGTTTGAATAACCTGCTAAAATAATGGGGATAATTAAAGCCTAGCGAATAGGCAATACCACTAACTGAATCGCTAGAGCTGAGCAGCAAATGCTTGGCTTTTTCCACTAAAAAATCATTGATGTGGTCTTTTGCAGACCTTCCAGTTTCTTTTGTGAGCAAGTCACTCAAATAGCTAGCGGATAAGTGACATTGATCCGCTAAATATTGAATGCTTGGTGAGCCATTTTCTATCAACTGATTCTCTAAATAGTAATCTTTCAGCAACAGCTCAATCTTTGAGACCACGTCAATGTGGCTGGCTGCACGCGTGTTGAATTGTCTTTCGTAAAAACGTTTACTGTAATTGAGTAATAACTCAATGTTTGAAACGAGCACTTGTTGGCTATGATTATCTATTCGTTCTTTAATTTCTTCTTGAATCAGCTGAACAATTTGACTAAGAATATTTTGCTCACTTTCTGAAAGATGTAATGCCTCGTGAATTTCATAGTTGAAGAAATTATAGGAATCGATTTTTGAGCCAAGTGTAGTATTTCTAATGAGGTCGGGGTGGAAGTAGAGCATCCAACCTTTCACTTGATTTAATTTCTGTGGTTTCTTGACCGTGATCACCTGTTTGGGTGCCGTAAATATGAGTACACCATCATCAAAATCGTAAGAATTTCGACCATAGTCTATTCCGCAGCTTGAATCTTTCAGAGCGATACAGTATAAATCAGAGGAAAATTTTTTCCCTACAGCTTCTTCCCCATACGCGAGTTTTTCTGTATCAAGTATGGTAATCAAAGGGTGCGTTGGCTTGTCCAAACCAAATACCGTTCGAATTTCCGTGATAGATTTTGAGTTTATTATATGCTCGCTCATTTTCATTTTTTACAAATGTAAAGAGACCTTAAATGGATCATTAACACAAATCGCAGAATGATTAACATGATTCGGTTTTAATGGTAGGCAACGGTTTGGCTCTGAGGAGTTGTCAAGTACAAGTAATTACTGATAACTATTGTTGGCAAATGTTTATTTGTTCAATTCTTGAATTAAATTATCTGTTGTTGTTTGGATTGTTATTTGTGCTTCAGATATTTCATCTTTCAGTTCATCACAAGATTCAGGTACCAAATCTTCAATAGAACCTAATGCGTCAAGGTACCAGTTATTCCAAGCTGTTAAAATTTTGGTTTCATCAGCAACTAGCTTGCCATTAGTTATAGCTTTTTTGCTAAGAACAAATTCATTATTAAGACGCTTTTCTGCAGCATTTAGAATGGTTTGGATCACTTGTCGAGCTGTTGTGTAATCAGCGTTTATGAGCGTGTAGGCACTTACTAAGGCGCTGATGCTAACATTTTTTAACGTTTCTTGTGACACCATATCAATTCGATCATTATCGGTATGATAAAATTGGTCTGTAAAATGCCAAAGCAGTAAGCCTGGAATATCTGCTTTTAAAAAAGGGATATGGTCACTTCCACCCTCGAAAGGGTTAGTATTAACCTCCCACTTAGCATACGCTCCCTGATTCTTAAAAATCTCAATAATAAAATCATTGAGATAATGTGGCTTCATATCTTCAAGAGCAAGTGTTTTGCCTCCCCACTCCGTGTGCTTATCATTGCCGCGAGTCCAAATTGCACTAGGATCCGGCATTTTTTCAATGAGGAAAGACCCTCCGGTTAACGAAGTATTTTCGCCAACCATGTCTAAACTAATTCCCCAATTAATCTCTGCGTTTCGTTTTTCCTTTTCCTTAATGTAACGTCTTGTTGAAAATATTTCATCACCCCAGAGAAAAGTAAGGGTTCGTTTTGCGCTTAATTTCTTTGCATTAATCAGTTTTGCTGAGACCATAGCCATTTCTAGTTGAGCTCCAACTCCAGAGGCATTATCGTTAGCACCAGGTTCTTGGATATGTGCACTAAACACAAAGCTTTCATTAGGTATTTCAGACCCTATAATGTTTGCAATAATGGTTAACTCTTCAGATGGATAAATCTTGGTTTTGATATCAACTTTTAGTTTTACTTTTCCATTTAAAACGGCTGCTTTGAGCGTCTCTTTTGCTTCATAGGAAAGGGCAATTCCCCAAGTTTTTATTGTTTTGCTATACGGAAGACTTCTAAACTGTATAGATGTAGTATTCTTTTCTGGTTGTAAATAAGAAGGATTATCATAGGTAATAAGGCCAATTGCACCACCTTCTACTATTGCTTCTTTGTACAATGTGTATGGACTCATTTCAGCAAAAACAATTTTCCCTTTGATATCAGCAGTTGTTAAAGCTTCTTTATTTGCTATGTAAACAACTTCTCCAATTACTCCCTCTGGTGGTGTTGATGAAGAGTTTTTGAAAATCATATTTCTATTGGATGAATATTCCAATAACCTTTCGTTATTGCCGAGTATGGTAAGGCTTGCATCCACAGGCTCCCAGGTATTCTTTTCCATTTCCCTCTTTTCAATTCTGTAGGTTAGTATGTCATTGGGTGTGGCATTAGCTTCTAATATATATCCGGCTTCTTCAAGCTTTGCGGCTATTCTATTGATAGTGGCGTTAAAGCCTGTATTTCCTGCCACACGCCAATACTTCTCTACAAATTCAGTGGTTTCGAAGGCAACATCACCAGTGAAATTTTGTCTTGCTAAGTCAAAGTATTGAGAAGTAGTTGTTGTAAGATTGGGACTATCTGTGCAACTAAAAACTCCAATAAATATGATAATGGATGGTATTAAAACTTTAAATTTCATATTTGGCAACGACTAGTATATGGTAAGTAGGGCACAAGAAAGCAATAAACTTTTGGATTTGCTATGAGCCAGATTTTTATGTTTTGTTTTAACAAGAAATAGCAATGAACTATACTGAGTGTTGACAGCTGGCATCATCTCCTTCTTACACTAATAATCTCTCCAGCTGTAGTTTCAACATCATATTCATAAATCGTTTTCAGCACTTCCTGATTTATTGAATCAGTTGAATGAATCAGCGGTGCTTGAGTTTCTCTTATGTGATAGAAAGGATTAGGGTTATCGCCTTTGGCATTTATTAAGTTTTTACCTTGTAGCGGTACATAAGAACGAATACGACAAGTTCCTCCCAATGTGGATTCGATGGTAGCTGTTTCCAGTTCTCCATTTTTCCAATGTATGGTTACACTGAAGCCTCCAAGGGCTTTTAATCCTTTTATGGTTCCATCTTTCCACGAATCTGGCAAGGCAGGCAATAAATGCACTGCACCGTCATGGCTTTGCAGCAACATTTCAGTAATACCCGAAGTACATCCAAAGTTTCCATCGATTTGGAAGGGAGGATGTGCATCAAATAGGTTAGGATAGGTCCCGCCTTTCTGACTTCCATCATCTTGTATAGAAGGGGTCAATTGGTCTGAAATTAATTTTAAAGCATGTTTGCCATCAAGAAATCGTGCCCATAAGTTCACTTTCCATCCCATAGACCATCCGGTAGATTCATCGCCACGGGCAGTCAGCGAGGTTTTTGCGGCTGAAAACAAGTCAGGGGTTCTGTATGGCGATATTTGATGCGATGGGAATAACCCATACAAATGAGAAACATGTCGGTGTTTATCATCCTGACGGTCCCAATCGTGCATCCATTCCTGAAGCTGTCCCCAATTTCCAATTTGCATGGGAGCTAGTTTTGGTAATAAAGTCCGGAGGCTGTCTGCATAAACTTTATCCAATCCCAGAATATCAGAGGCATCTATCACATTATTGAATACATCGTGCACCAATTGATTGTCCATTGTGGTTCCGGCAGAAATGCTGGTGTTAGGATGATGCGGATTTTCAGGCGACATGGAAGGGGACACAACCTTCCAGTGATGTTCAGGCTCTTCAACTAGTATATCTTTATAAAACAGGGAAACACCTTTAAGTATCTCATATTTTTTTCTTAAAAATTCTTTATCTCCGGTAAAGAGGTAATGATACCATAAGTGCTGGCTCAGCCATGCACCTCCCATGGGCCATAAGCCATAGAAACTACCATCAACAACACCTGAAATTCTCCATATATCGGTGTTATGGTGAATATTCCACCCCCTGGCTCCATAGATTTTTGAAGCTGACTGTTTTCCAGTTTCCGATATATCATCAATCAGATCGAACAAAGGTTCATGCATTTCAGAAAGATTGGTGGCTTCCGCAGGCCAGTAGTTCATTTCAGTATTGATATTCACAGTGTATTTACTATCCCACGCAGGTGTTAATTGATGATTCCAAATGCCTTGCAAGTTGGCCGCTTGTGTGCCGGGTTGAGAACTTGATATTAAAAGGTACCTTCCAAACTGATAATATAAAGCTACCAGCTGTGGGTCGTTGCCTGAATTAAATTGTTGCAGGCGGATGTTGGTTGGATTATAAATCGAATCGGTAGATCCAAGGTTTATTTCAACCCGGTCAAAATATTGTTGATACAATGAGGTATGTGATTGTTTTAATTGCGCATAGTCTTTTGCGAAAGCCTTTTCTAATAAAGCCTTGGCTTTTAACTCATCGTCTTCAGTAAGGTTGTTATAGTTTTTAAAATTAGTACCAATAGATACATATACAACGAGTTTGTCTGCATTAGAAATAACCAGTGTACTGTCCGTGGTTTTTATCGATCCCCCCGTTAACTTGGGCTTTATGATGGTTGTAAATTTTACCTTTCCTTCTTTATTCTCAAGATCGCTACTTGTAGCCTGTAGAAGTAAAGCGTCATTTTCTATTCTTATGTTTTGGCTTTTATGTTCACTGTTAATCTTTAAGGTACAGGAAACTGAAGCCGGTTTATCAGCTGTTATTTCAATGGCAATAATGTCATCGGCAAAAGAAGCAATGACTTCACGATGAAAATTTACACCATTGCTTTTATATTCAACACGACTTAAGGCTTGGGAAATATCCAATTCCCTTTCATAATCTGTGACCTCTGAAATGCCAGGAGAAATTATTTGTAAATTCCCGACAGCTTGATAACACATTCCGTAATTATTATGCTCACCAGCCCCGATAGGTAGTAATTTATTTGCAAGCTGCTGGGCTTCTTCATGTTTCCCTTCAAAGATTAATTGTCGTATTTGGGGCAAATATGCCCTGATTTCAGGTAGAACATTATTTCCCGGCTCGCCTGCCCATACCGTTTCTTCGTTTAGTTGAATAGTTTCAATGCTCTCACCACCATACACCATGGCACCTAATCTGCCATTTCCTATAGGTAAAGCCTCTTCCCATAATATTGCAGGTTTGCTGTACCGCAATTTCATAGGGTTTTGCTCATCATCTTTATTGCTCTCTGTATGTGTTATACAGCCTATCAAAGAGAAAATAAAAAAGGGTATTGTAAACACTCTTAAAAACATAGTCTCATATTTTTGCATTTGAGTTGTTAAATTACGCGATGTGTTTTTGCTTGCTGCTAACGTTTAGTATATGGCAAGTAGGGCACAAGAAAGTAATAAACTTTCAAAGTTGGCGGTGTTACTTTATAAATTTC
>NZ_SMLV01000386.1:0-719 GCF_009711525.1 Fulvivirga lutimaris | reverse complement strand
TATTCTAAATAGCTGTTTTTTAAGTATTTAACTTTTATGGGTGTCAATATAAAAATTGATTTATGCCATGAAAAGGGAAGGATGTGATGGGTTTGGGTGACGAATTAGTATATGAAAAGTAGTCTGACGATAGGCACCAATGATTTAATATACATTGTTAGCGGTTCGGCTTTCATTTTTTATTTCAGATTGTAAAAACATTGACTACCAATTGCCCCACCGCCATATTCCAACGCAAGCCTTTTATTTACTAAAATATATGTGCAGCTATCGTTATATTGTTCTATTAGATTGTCTGGAATCGGTTTGTCAAAAATATTGAAAGAATACATTCCCATTCCACTTCTTTTAAATCCAATTTTGGTAGGCTCGCCACTTTCGATTTGAATGCAATCAGCATTATCTAATTTGTTTTTAAGTGTTTTCAAGGTTTCTCTTGTCCATCCAACTGGCTTAATAATACTGTCCATTCGTTCGGTATTAATTTCTAAATCCCATTCTAAAAACATTGGTCCGTTAGAATTGGAATCCTTGATACCAAATCTGCCTAATGTATTATTATTTTCAAATTCAATTTCCACAAAATAGTTATCTGGAACGATTCCTGTATAATATTTTTTGAGCTCGTAAATTGCTGTTCTGTTTTCTTCAAAATTCTCTTTCAATTCTGTAACGGAATAGTCCTTGTCAAATCCACCAAATGCCGAAATTAGCATTAT
>NZ_SMLV01000086.1 GCF_009711525.1 Fulvivirga lutimaris | reverse complement strand
AGACGAACACCCTGTGATACAGAAGGATGATTATTATCCATTTGGTTTAACATTTAACAATGGCTACCAAAGGGTGACTGCGAAGGAGAACAGGTTTAAGTACAATGGGAATGAAAATATTGACGATTTAGGCATTTCATTAATTGATTTTAATGCCAGACTTTATGACCCAGCCATTGGTAGGTTTATTCAGGTTGATCCGTTATCAGAAGTTAATCAAAAATCATGGACACCGTATCACTTTGGGTTTGACAACCCGATTAGGTTTGCAGATCCAACTGGTATGACTTCTACAGAGGAGTGGAAAGAAAATAATGGAGTAACTGATGATGATTTAATAACTGTATATCAAGCCAGTGATGATGACAATAATTCAGATGATGAAAGCCCAAACAGTTTAATTATTTTTCATAAAAGTGTTCAGCCTCCTGAACGAGAGGATGCACTAGGAGCTAAAATCCCAGTCGGGGTGGCTAATCAAATTGATCAGGAGAATTTTGCTGGTTCTGGATGGGTAGCTAAAATAGCTCAGAATAATGAAGAAATAGTTACAATTGTAAACTCTTTCGTTACCTCAACTGGCAGGAAAATTGATAATCTTGTAATTGTTACGCATGGTTCTAGAGATCCAGACAATCCTGCATTGATCATGGGTGATGTTGCTATTACTCCTGAATCATTTACACAAGGAGGAACAACGATCACTAATATGTTAGGAAGTGTGACTGAACAAATGAGTGATGGAGGAAATTTAATTTTTGGAGCTTGTAATTGCGGAAATTATAATATGGGAATAAATGCATCAAATTTTTTGGGTAAGAATAAGGCAGGTAGTTTAAATATCTTCTTTAATTCAGATAAAACCACTGTTAGTTTTACAAGAGTGTCAGAAGGACAATATGCTTACAAAATTCGTCTTGGTCAAGGATTAACAAGAAGACCCGTTAATGGGTGGTTGCAAACTGGATCAATTGGGGGTTCGCCAATTACTCCATCACCAATAAGAAATTTAGTTTTAAATAAGAATGGAACTGTAAATGTCGTTCAATGATTTATAATTTACTTTATGTTGTTTTTTTCATTGTTACAAATTTTTCTGACATGGAAACAACTAATGATATTTCAATAGCTGATGCTTTTGATAAAGCAAAAGAATTTAGTGATGCAAAATTTCATTATGATTCAATAGGAGTCGAGTATCCAAAAGTTATTAAAAATGAAAGTTTTCAAAGCTTTGATTTTTTTAATTTTGAGCCAAATGGAACATTGAAAGACAGCTCTGACTATTTTACACTCTGGTATGATAGCTTGGGTCTAGTTGGTAAG
>NZ_SMLV01000084.1 GCF_009711525.1 Fulvivirga lutimaris | reverse complement strand
CTTCCTTTCGGACTCCTTTTTTAGACTTTTTACGTACTCACTAGGTGTTTTCCCTGTCATCTTTTTAAAAACATCATTAAATGTAGATTTCGATTTGAATCCACACTCAAAAGCATGACCAACCAACGTTAACTTATTTATTTCCGGCTGGTGCATTCTGTGTTTGAATGCCGCTACTCTATACTGGTTAATATACTCATAGAAGTTTTTAGAAAAGCTTCCATTGATAGTGGCAGATACTTGCTTCGGGTTCATGTCCAGTAGCTCAGAAAGCTTTGATAAATCAAGGTCAGGGTCGAGGTAAGGGTGCTCATGTTCCATTAGTGACGTAAGCCTCGCAGCTAGCTCTGGATTTGGACTAGGAGCAGCAAGTTGTGGTTTCTCATTAGAGTAACCCGAAACTCCGACCTGTGATCGCATGTAACCTTTAAAGCCAATCCAACATGACACTACAGCAAGACCCACAAACGTGGGTAGAAAGTATAAGTCTTTCAGTGCCCGATCGAAAGCAATACGGTCTACTTCTGTTAAAATGTTCCAGCCAATCCAGAAAGCAGAATAGATGATTACAGGGGTTTTTAGCCAGTCCAGAGATCTTTTCTCAAGATTGGAGTAATGTTGCTTAAGCCAGATCTGACAGTTATAAAGTGTTCTTAATGAAAGGATGGTATAAATAGAGATGGATAGTATCCCGAGCCACTGTTCAGCAAGATAGATTTTGGTGTAAGGGTGAGGAGGTGTTTCATACATACCGTCCGCACCAAGCCTGTAAAAGGAAGTTCTATAAAAGATAAACTCCAATATGACAGGGATAAAGTGTACGAACTCTTTTCTGGTGAATTTGAAGTTCTGGTCAGTGATGCTTTTTGTATAGAAATAAAGAGCGGGTCCGATACCCAGCAGTAGTTCAAGCTGAAAATACCGGAACATATAAAAAACATCATAGTTTATTAAAACATTGATTAGAGCAATATTGAGTGCCATTAGTCCAAAAAAGAAAACCAATAGCGATAGCAATACATTAGATTGGGTTCTCGGTTTTTTTATAAATAACAGTATACTCAACAGCATAGCTTGCAGAGCAAAAACAAAAATGATTGTGGATAAAATAGGGTTAGGGGATGTCATATAAAGTTGGAGCCTTTCACTCTAAGATAGCAAGCCTAATATGGTGCTTCTTTTTTATGGCTGTAAAATTAACATCTTATCGGTTTTTAAACTAGCGATATCTCAAGGCTCAATTATACTTCTCACACTAAAATTCAAATCAAAAATTAAATTTTAACATTCTATTC
>NZ_SMLV01000087.1 GCF_009711525.1 Fulvivirga lutimaris | reverse complement strand
CATAATTAAATTCGCCCTCCGAGATTTTTTTGGCAAACTCAATGTTCTCATTCATTCTGTCCTCAGCCGTTTGTAGCTTAATTATGTTCTCTGCGTTTTCAATAGTGTTTTTTTCCAGATTATGAGTGTAAATAGCAGCCAGGGCAACACCTACAGCATAAAGACCGGCATGAAACAAAAAGGTTTGAAAATCCATGAACTCGAGTTGAGTGAAATAGATACGCTTATATGCCTCATTTTCATTGATATAGCCGAGGTATTGGATATAAGCGAATGAGCTGTGGTGGATCACCACAAATAAAAGTTGCGGGATGAAAGCAAATTTATTTTGATAAGTAATCAGTGCAATAATGGCTATAAATGCTGTAAAATGCATTTCAAATAAACCATGCATTTGGTATATGAACTGCGCCATAAAGATTCCAGCCACTAGACTCGCCACATATTGATTGACAGTAGTTCCTTTAAATAAGTGCTTGGAGGAAAAGTACAATGCCATGCTTAACATACCAACACCAATGCCAACAGCGTAGGTGTCATAAATGAAGGATAGGCCTATGCCAAAAGCAAAGTAGGCATATAATAGTTTTTCAATAATAGCATCTGATTTCTCATAAATCTTTAAGAAAAAAGGTTTCAGTTGCGCTTTAGTAGCCATTAAATTATAGATCTAAGAATGAAAAAAAAGTTTTTGATTTATTGGTGTTCGTTGGTAGTTCACAACCATAGGCAATTTCAGCCACTACAGGAAAATCAGGAACTTTTTCTCCTTTTACCATAGCCTCCAGTGCCTGAGCTGCGAACTTAGTGTTTTTAGAAAGGCAAAATCTCGCTTTATTGTAATTGCCTTTATAATATACTTTTTGGTCTTTGATTAAAACAGCTTGTGGTGTGCTATAAACGCCTAATGCCGTAGCTAATTTTCCTTTTGAATCTTTTATGACATCAATGCCTAAGTCATATTTTTCAAGAAAATTATTTACATCATCTGATAAAACATCATCAGTTTCTATAACTGCATAAAACTTGACATCATTTTTATATTTATGTACTAAAGATTCAAACTCCTTGATATTAAACCTCGAGCAAGGGCAGTCATAATTGTAAAAGTGATAATAGGTAGGCTTCTCTGTGGTATATTGAATGTCAATACTATCGCCTTGTAACACCTCTACATAGTTTGCAGGTTTAGGGGTAGGTAGGGTGAATTTGTACTCCTGTTTCCAAAAAATAAGTCCTATCAACAGTATAATAAATATCGACAGGACTGAGAATGTTATAATCTTTAATTTCAAAGTATAGATACATTAATGGTACTTACTATAATACCATT
>NZ_SMLV01000205.1 GCF_009711525.1 Fulvivirga lutimaris | reverse complement strand
GGCAGCTTAAGAACTCTTTCGATAGTAAAGATTTGACTTTAGAAATTGCAAAGGAGATTGGAAATGACTGATATATTACTCTCAATTATTATTCCTACTTACAATCGAAAAGATTCAATAGGGAGATCACTTGATTCAGTTATTCAACAGGCTAATAAGCAAGTAGAGGTGATAGTAGTAGATGATGGAAGCACAGACGGAACAGAAACTTTTATAGAGCAACAATATCCAAGGATAAGGTATTTTTATCAGGAAAATGCAGGTGTCTGTGCGGCAAGAAATCATGGTGCCAATATGGCGAATGGCCAATTTCTTTATTTCCTTGATTCTGATGATTTGATGGAAGAGGGCACCTTGTCAATTTTACTTAATTCTATAAAGCAAGATTCTTCGTTAATGTTGTTCATTTTGCCTGCATTAATTTTCTCCACTCGGAATGAACTTATTCAAAAAATAAAAACTGAAAATGTTTTGGCGCAGAGATTAACAGGTGCTTTTTGTATTGAGAAAGATTTTTTTATCCAAATAGGGCAGTATGATGAGAAGCTAAGGTTTTCAGAAAACTCTGATCTATTCATTCGCATTAGGTCATTAGGTAGCGATCTAAAACCCTATATAAAAGCACTTACGACTGGCGGTGTAAATATTCAAAAAGACAATAATATTGACCGGAAAGCTAAGTACTCTAAAATTAAATATGAAAGTCTAAAATACTTGCTTAAAAAGCATGCTAAATATTTTAAAAATCACCCTACTCATGATAGGTCATTTCGCTCCACATTGGCTTTTCAGGCCTTTTATATTGATAGATACAAAGAAGCTAGAAAGATCAGTTTAAGTATTATAAAGAATTATCCGTTTTTCTGGAAAGCCTATAAATACCTATTCATATTCTTGTTGTTTCCAAGTTTAGCCAAAAAGTATTATTATGGAGGATGAGGTTTTAATTGATACTAGCTATTCAAGTGATACTTTAGTTATTAGTTTTGCTGGTTTGGGTGACAATTTTCAATTTAAAAATATGTTCAGAGACCAGGGTTTTAAAAAGATATATGTTCGAGATTTAAAGCATCATTGGTACCTGAATTCTATATATCAAGTAGGGGATAATATTGAAGAGACGGTTTCGTTTTTTAAAAGCGTTATTGATTTAGAGAAAATTGAAAAAGTAGTAACAATAGGCTCATCTGCTGGTGGATTTGCCGCTATCCTATATGGAAGTTTGTTAAAGGTAGATCAGATAATTGCTTTTTCTCCACAAACTTTCATGGACAGTTTTCATAGACTTATTTACTATGACACGCGTTGGAAAGATAGAAAAAAGGAGATTTACAGAATTAAGGGCTTGGAGAAAAAGTATTTAGATTTACGGAAAATAAGCAGCGATTATAAAGGGGAATTAGTTTTGTTCTATGATAAAGGGCACAGGTTAGATAATATACATGCGAGTAGGATTAAGTGTGAAAACATGAGGCTTTTTAATGACTTAGGTGCTGGACACAACTTAGTCTCAAAATTAAAAAAAGATAACCGCCTAGAATATTATTTAAATTTAGTTAACCCAGAAATATTTGAAATTAACAGGTTATAATGATCGCTAAATTAACAGGCTATATTAAAGGGTACTTTAATTATTTCTTTTACTTTCTGGAGAAATTAAGGCATAGGTTAATAATTTCTCTTTTACTCAGTATTTCTGTAGGTGCATTGGATGGGTTGGGTTTGGCCATGTTTTTGCCAATTCTTAAAATGGCCGGAGAAACCACTTCTCAGGAAGAAGTAGCTGAAGAAATGGGTAATCTCGACTTTATTATTCTTGGTATGAACGACTTAGGTATACCATTTACATTGCCCAGTATTCTACTCGTCATGCTAATGTTCTTTTTGTTAAAAGGAGCAATCCGGTTTTATGAAGGCTATTACAAAATGAAAATGCAACGGTATTTCATGAAAATGCTTCGTTTTCAAAATGTTGATGCACTAAATAATTATGCATATCAGTATTTTGTTAAAGCAGATGTAGGGCGCATCCAAAACACATTAAGTGGAGAGGTTACCAGAATACTAACTGCTTATAAAAGTTATGCCAGTGTAATACAGTCTTTGATAATGGTTATTGTGTATTTAGTTCTTGCTTTTCTTTCAAACCCACAATTTGCTTTAACCGTGATTGTAGGAGGTGGTTTGATGAATATATTCTATCGCAAAATTTATTCAAAAACGAAAAAGAGTTCCAATAAAATTGTTGCTGAGAATAGCGATTTTCAAGCTAACCTGATTCAGATGGTTGCATTTTTTAAATATTTTAAAGCCACAGGTACTAGTAAAATTTTTTCTGATAAATTGAAGCAAATAGCAGAAAACATTGAGAGAACATCGATGAAAATGGGGTGGTATAGTGTATTAATAGGCTCTACTAGAGAACCCTTAATTGTCATGGTGGTTGTTGGTGTTATTTTATTTCAAACGCAGGTGGTTGGACAGGGTTTAGCTTTAATAATTTTAAGCTTGATGTTTTTCTACCGCTCATTGACATACTTCATGAATCTTCAAACTCAATGGAATAGCTTCCTTACAGTATCTGGTTCGTTAGACCAGATGGAGTTATTTAATCAGGAACTCTATTCTCATAGAGACCAATACGGTAACAAGCCTCAATATTCCCTCAAGCAAGCTCTCATTCTGGATAATGTCAGTTTTGGATATGCTAAAGGTAGTTATATTCTTAAACGTATTTCTTTAAATATACCCAAGAATAAAAGTATTGCTTTAGTAGGGGAGAGCGGTAGCGGCAAAACTACATTAGTAAACATTCTGGCAGGGCTTCTACCTTTAAGTGAAGGAACTTATTATGTAGATAGTTTGAAATCTAGTGAACTTTATTGGCCAGATTTTCAAAGAAAAATAGGCTATATCACCCAGGAACCAGTGATTTTTGATGATGATATCTTTAATAACATTACCTTTTGGGCAGAAAGAACAGAGGAAAATTTAAAGAAATTCTGGGAGGTACTTGAGAGAGCTGCAGTAGCCGATTTTACACGGGATTTACCGGATAAGGAATATACAAGGCTAGGAAGCAATGGCGTTTTGATAAGTGGGGGACAAAAACAGCGACTATCTATTGCCAGGGAATTATTTAAAGATGTTGATATTTTAATTATGGATGAAGCCACTTCTGCTTTAGATTCAGAAACAGAACTTCAGATTCAGCAGAACATTGACGCGCTGAAAGGCCAGTATACCTTAATTATTATAGCACATAGATTGGCTACCATTAAAAATGTAGATGAAGTTATATTATTGGATAAAGGTAAGATCGAAGCTTCTGGTAGCTATCAAGAATTAAAGGAAAGATCACAGGTGTTTGAAAAAATGGTCAACCTACAGGAGGTATGAAACTAAGGGCTTATGGGATTTAGATCAAAGGCTGGTAAGATATATAGGTATATATTTAACAAGGAGCTATACATTAATTTTATACCTTCACTTTTTAGAATTAATAAATTAAAAAAGGAGCCAATTATAATATGCGGTGCCCCAAGGTCTGGGACAACTTTACTGAAGTCAATTTTAAATTCTCACCTAGAGATTTCAATTATACCAAATGAAACCATGTTGTTTTTAAGAAATAAAAGCAACAGAAAAGGTCGCAGTGGAATTTATATCTACTTCTTAAAGTTTCAATTAAAATTATTGCTGTTAGCTATGCCTATTAAGAAGACGGCTAATAGATGGGGTGAAAAAACGCCTTTGAATGTAATGAATATTGAATTTATCAATAGTATTTTTAAAGGTAAAGTGAAATTTATTCATATTGTGAGGGATGGAAGGGATGTAGTTCTATCTTCTCACAATCGGATGGGAAGATTTATGACTGCAGAAAAGTGGGTTAAATATGTGAAAGCTGGTCTTGAAGTGAAAGGAATGGACAATGTGTTAACCATAACTTATGAGGATTTGGTAAGCCATTTTGATCAAACAACGGCTCAAATACAATCTTTCTTAGGGCTAGAGTCTCCATTTTCTGAAGACCAATATTATAGATATTTGCCAAGTATTAATCGAGGTAGAAGTATAATGGACAGTAAAGTACCTAAAAACACCAAGGGTAATTTATTGGGTAAATTAAATAAAAATAGAATTAAAAAGTGGAAGAATCATCCAGAAGATCCGGAAGTGATAGAATTCATGAAGAATGAGGAGGCCATGGAAATTTTGAAGTCGCTGTATAATTAATAATTAAGAAATTCATTTTACCTCATGATAGGTTATATTCCTATTACTGTAGACTAACTTAATATTTGCCTTGTTGTGATATTTAACTCCTTTGAATTCTTATTATTTCTTCCCTTCTGTTTTATAACCTATTGGTTTGTATTTCAAAGACATTTAAAGGCTCAAAATTTCTTTTTGTTGTTTGTGAGCTATGTTTTTTACGGTTGGTGGGACTGGCGCTTTCTTTCCTTGATTGCTTTTAGTTCTTTGGTAGATTTTATAGCGGGTCAACAAATTGAGAAGAGTAAAACAAAAACCAGAAGAAGATTTTTTTTATGGAGCAGTATCTTGACAAATTTAGGCTTCCTTGGGTTTTTCAAGTATTTCAATTTCTTTTCAGAGTCATTTACAGATTTGCTTCAGCTAATAGGATTTCAAGCCAACCTCTGGTCTTTAAATGTGATTTTACCCGTTGGTATTAGCTTCTATACTTTCCAGACAATGAGTTATACTATTGATCTCTATCGTGGACATTTGAAAGCCGAAAAGGATCTCGTTGCTTTTTTTGCCTATGTAAGCTTCTTTCCCCAACTCGTAGCAGGTCCAATTGAGCGAGCTGTTAACTTATTGCCTCAGTTTAAGATAAGTCGAAAGTTTACTTACAAGAATGGTGCAGACGGCATGCGATTAATTTTTTGGGGCTTATTTAAGAAAGTTGTTATAGCAGATAATTGTGCAATTTTTGTTGATGAAGTGTTTTTGAATTACACGCAAGCCAGTAGCAGTGAGCTAATTTTAGGTTCATTTTTTTTTGCTTTTCAGATATATGGTGATTTTTCCGGGTATTCGGACATAGCCATTGGTACCGCCAAGCTACTTGGTTTTAATTTGATGACTAATTTTAAAACCCCATATTTCTCTAGAGATATGGCAGAATTCTGGCGTAGATGGCATATCTCACTTTCTACTTGGTTTAGAGACTATGTTTATATCCCTCTGGGTGGAAGCAGGGTAAACAAGAAAAGAGCAGTTATTAACACCTTCATTATATTCATAGTTTCAGGATTTTGGCATGGTGCTAATTGGACTTTTATTATTTGGGGAGCACTTAATGCGCTATATTTTTTACCACTTCTGCTGCTTGGTAAAAACCGAAAAA
>NZ_SMLV01000066.1 GCF_009711525.1 Fulvivirga lutimaris | reverse complement strand
CTTTTATGGTCGTCCTAAAGTACACTTTGGAACCTATTTTGAGCGATAAACTTGATAAAATGCTCCTGTGTTATTAAGAAATTTTCATTAATTATATAACCAGGCTTTTGCCTGATTATTTCTATTGGAATTAGTTCCATGGGAAAATCATTACAGGTTTTTCTGTACCGATGGAGTTGGATGAAAAACATTCAGCGCTGCCTTCTAGGTTTATTTAAAAAAACACTGACAGCCTGATGTCTTGGCCATTGTCATATTGTAATTACTGATTTTTAGTTAACCATCTCAAAGTGTTTAATAGAAGCCCGGCATTTTCTGAATTTGAGTCGTGAATTGTTACTGGAATTTTTTCACCTTCAATGAATAAATTTAAACTTCGAAATATTCCTTGATCAGTACAAATAATAACTCTGCCTAAACCAAAATTAAATCCTATCATACCTGCATAGGAGCTTGACATTTCTTCTGCATCAAACTTTTCGTTTGTGGGAGTGTAATTTATTGTGTTATTAGGAAAGCCAAGGATTACATCTTCAGGGTTTCTAAAAACCGCAGCACCACAATAGAATCTAATATTTGTGGGAATTGAAGAAGTGTCAAGTGTACTTTGAAAAATAGCATGATTAAAATTTACCATTCCATTTTCGGAGTTCATTAAGAAATGACCACACTTACCTCCTTTACTGGTATGAAATTGATGCTGATTAGCATAGCCATCTCTAAACTTTACGTTAAATGCTTCTAATAAGGGAAGACCACCGCTTCCACCCGGAAAGTGACTTAAAAATAGAAGTAGGCCGCCACCATTAAAAACAAATTTTCCAATTGATTCAACTTCCTCATTAGCTAAAGGGCTTAAATACAAAGTTTCTGTAATGGAGTCTGTTTTTAGTTTTATAATATTGTTTGGCATTCCATGTAGTACCAACAAATCAGGTTTCTCAGAGCTTATAATTTCAGCAGTGAGTTGGTTATTTGTGAAGGTCAATTCATAACCATCTTCTTTAATGATCCGAAACATTTCTCTTGCTG
>NZ_SMLV01000382.1:323-25624 GCF_009711525.1 Fulvivirga lutimaris | reverse complement strand
CGAAACGGCTTTTTTTATGAAAAAATCTTAACGCTTACTTCTCGTTATAGATATGAACATCTCTTTGTGGGAATGGAATAGAAATTCCTTCTTTATCAAAGGTAAGTTTAACTTTTTCCTGGAAATCCCAATATACATTCCAATAGTCTGCAGTAGCCACCCATGGTCTTACATTGAAGTCTACTGAGCTATCTCCAAGATTGGCAACATCAACCCTGTAAGCTGGCTCTTTTAATACTCTTTCGTCCTCTTCTACAAGTTTAATTAATATTTCCTTGGCCTTTTTGATATCATCATCATAGCCTATGCCAAAAACCATATCTACTCTTCTTTTCTCTTCAGCAGAGTAGTTGGTAATAGAGCTATTAGAGAGACCTCCATTAGGAATGATAATTCTTTTATTATCACCAGTCGTCATTATCGTATTAAAAATCTGTATCTCTTTGATGACACCCATATGACCACCACCTTCAATGAAATCCCCTACTTTAAAGGGGCGCATGATTAAAATAATAACTCCACCTGCAAAATTTTGGAGTGTACCTTGTAATGACAAACCAATGGCTAAACCTGCAGCACCTATAATAGCCACAAAAGAGGTCATTTGTATACCTAGCGTGCTTAGTACTGTGAGTAACAACAGAACCAATAACGTATTATAGATTAAGCTAATGAGAAAGGGTTGAAGGGAGGCATCTATTTTGCTCTTTGCAAAAGCCTTTCTTATAGCTCTTCGAATGGCCTTAATTACCCATAAGCCAATTATTAGGGTGATTAATCCTTTAATTAATGGTACCCCATACTCTATGGCATAGGTCATCATATAGTCTGTACCTTGTTCCAAAATTTCCATGTTTTAGTTGATTTGAAGTTAGATTTTAAAAAGTTAAAATAAATCAACTTCAAAACAAAAGAATTATCCTATTGTTCTAGTCTTTCGATTTTAGCACCAAGTGCTGTTAATCGTGAGTCGATATTTTGATAACCTCTGTCAATCTGCTCTACATTGGAAATGATGCTTTCACCCTCTGCAGAAAGTGCGGCTATTAATAATGAAACCCCTGCTCTAATATCAGGAGAAGACATTTTTATTCCTTTAAGAGGTTGTTTTCTGTCAAGCCCTATTACAGTAGCCCTATGGGGGTCACAAAGAATAATTTGTGCACCCATATCAATAAGCTTATCAACAAAGAAAAGTCTGCTTTCAAACATCTTTTGATGCACCAATACAGTTCCTTTTGCCTGAATAGCTGTAACTAAAACAATACTTAATAAATCGGGGGTAAATCCTGGCCATGGCGCATCAGCAACAGTCATTATCGAACCATCTATAAAAGTATCAATCTCATATCTCGACTGTGCCGGGATGTAAATATCATCGCCTTTAATCTCCAGTTTTATACCCAGCTTTTGAAAAATTCCTGGTATAAGCCCAAGATGTTTAACTCCGGCACCTTTGATTGTAATCTCAGATTGAGTCATGGCAGCCAGTCCAATAAAACTTCCTACCTCAATCATATCTGGAAGCATTGTGTGTTCAGTGCCACCAAGCTCATTTACACCTTCTATTGTAAGAAGGTTAGAGCTGATGCCTGAAATTTTAGCACCCATGCTATTGAGCATTTTGCAAAGCTGTTGGATATAAGGCTCGCAAGCTGCATTGTAAATAGTGGTGGTTCCTTTGGCTAATACTGCGGCCATGAGAATGTTGGCAGTACCTGTTACAGAAGCCTCATCAAGGTGGATGTATTTACCATTTAGGTCAGAAGCGTCTATTTTATAAAAACCATCTTTGGCAGAATAGTTGAATTTGGCACCGAGTGCCTCAAATCCTAGGAAGTGTGTATCCAGTCGTCTTCTACCTATTTTATCTCCACCGGGTCTTGGTATTTTGGCATATCCGTACCTGGCCAATAGAGGCCCGAGAATCATAATTGATCCTCTTAGCGAAGCGGCCTTTGTTTTAAATTGATCAGTTTCAAGAAAACCAACATCAAGATCTTTGGCAGTGAACCTGTAACTCTCAGGCCCTAGCTTTTCAACTTTTGCACCAAGATCGCCAACCAGCTCAATAAGCTTATTGACATCTCTGATATTAGGAATTTTATTGATTGTTATAGGTTCAGCACTTAAAAGTACTGCGGCTATAATTTGTAATGCTTCGTTTTTTGCACCTTGAGGAGTTATTTCGCCTTTGAGCTTGGTGCCTCCTTGAATCTTGAATGAACTCATTTAATTTCTTCTGCGCTGTTGTCTTTGGCCTCCTTTACGGTTTCTGTTTCTATTTCTGTTGTCACGATCATCATTTTCGCGGTTGGGCTTGCGCTTAGGTTTGTAAAGTCTTTCAAACAAATTGTCTTCTCTTACTTTTTCCAAATCAATATTGAGTTTTCCACCAGAAATTGATTGCATGTTTTCAAGAATTACAGCATCATCAATTACTTCTTTATTCCAGCTACCGTAAAAACTTTTCATCAATTTACCGATGTAAATAATGGCATCTTCTCTTTCTTGAGGGTCTTCTTTTTTAATAGCTTCTAATACTAGTAACTCTAAGTTTCTGCCGTAGTGCTTATATTTTATTCTGTTGGTAGTGTAAGGCACACGCTCAGGCTTTTTGGTTAAAACATCAGGCTCAGGCTTAGGGTATGGGCCTTTTAATTCAATATCAAAGCCAGCCATGATATACAGGTCGTCCCAAAGTTTTTGGTTGGTTTCATTAGCCTCTTTAAGAGAAGGCATAACCTGTTTCATCAATTCAATTAGTGTATGGGCTTGTTCAGTTCTTTTTTCAACATCAGGTATTGATCTCAAATATTCGACAAGCATTTGTACATTTCGGCCGTACTCTTTAAGTATAATTGGCTCCTGGTTGGTGTTGTACTCCAGAGTTGTAATGTTATCCATAGGTGTGTTTAACCCTTAATTCGGGTGTATTTTAAGTTTAGCAAAACTAAGTAATAATGTTTTTTCACCAAAGTCATCAAAATTGACCTTGGCTTTCCGGTTTGCACCAGATTCATCAATGGCCTCAACCATGCCGTATCCAAATTTAGGATGTTCAACTTTCATTCCTTTTTCAAGGCCTGAAGTATCGCTTGGTTGAAAATCTGCGGGTGGTTTGTAGTTAGATTTTGACTTTACAACTTGAGAAGCTGTGGTCTTTTTCATACCACTAACAAAGCTTTTAGCATAACCTGCAGTGTTAACCGATTCGGTCACTTTTGCGCGCTCGTTAACTTTTATGTAATTAGGGTCAATTTCATCAATAAACCTACTAGGTTCACAATTTTTAAGCCTTCCAAAGCGATATCTGCTCAATGCATAGGTGAGAAATAGCTTGGTTTCCGCTCTAGTGATCGCTACATAGAATAATCTTCGCTCTTCCTCAAGGTCAGCGCGACTGCTGAGCATCATCTGAGAAGGGAACAAGTCTTCTTCCATACCAACGATGTAGACATTTTTAAACTCAAGACCTTTAGCCATATGAATGGTCATTAAAGTTACCTTGTCATTGTCTTCATCTTTGTCATTATCAACACCTGTCAATAGTGCTACTTCCTGCAAAAATGAACCTAAAGACTTGTCTTCTTTTTCAGGGTCATCTACAAACTCTTTGACTGCATTTAGCAGTTCCTGAACGTTCTCGTATCGATTTAATCCCTCTACAGTTTTGTCTTCATACAGGTCTTTCATCAACCCGGAACGCTTTGCAATCTCGTTGGCGGCTGTATAGGCATCCTTTTTCTCTATATCAATTTGGAAGCTTTTGATAAGGTTGACAAAATCTTCAATGGCATTAGCAGCACGTCCTGGTAAAAAGGAGCTTATATTTTCTAAAACCACCCATAGGTCAAGGCCCTGATCATTAGCAGCTACAACTATCTTGTCGATTGATGTGCCTCCTATTCCTCTTTTAGGATAGTTAATAATTCTTCTTAGAGATTGTTCATCATTGGTATTGAGAGCATATCTCATATAGGCCATCAGATCTTTGATTTCTTTTCTTGCATAGAAAGACAACCCACCAACAATTTTGTATTTAATGTTCATCCTTCTCAGAGCTTCTTCTATTGCTCTGGATTGACTGTTGGTTCTATATAGGATAGCAACATCACTATTTTTTAATTGATGCTGCATCTTTTCTTCAAAAATAGAGGAGGCAACAAGTTTGCCTTCTTCATTGTCTGAATTAGCGCGCAGTAATTCGATGAGATTGCCTTCTACATTATCCGTCCAAACATTCTTTTTAAGCTGGGCTTTGTTTTTGAAAATAACCGAATTGGCAGCTTTAACTATTGTCTGAGTAGAGCGGTAATTCTGTTCTAATTTGATTATTCTTAAATCTGGATAGTCTTTTTCAAAATTCAAGATATTTTGGATGTCTGCTCCACGGAAAGCGTAAATACTTTGCGCATCGTCACCCACTACACAGATATTTTGACGAACAGCAGCCAGTCTTTTTGTAATTAAATACTGTGAGATGTTTGTATCCTGAAACTCATCAACCATTACATATTGAAAGCGCTGCTGATATTTATTCAATACATCAGTATGCTCTTTAAACAGGACATTGGTATTAAATAATAAATCATCAAAATCCATAGCTCCAGCTTTAAAGCAACGCTGACAATAGATCTGGTAGATCTTACCCAGCTCGGGCTTCATATTGCTTTCATCATCAGCAAGATATATTGGGTTGTTGTTATATTCCCGCCAAGAGATTAGCCTGTTTTTAGCGCCAGATATTCTGTTGAAAACAACATTAGCCTTATAGACCTTGTCGTCAAGATTAAGTTCTTTAACTATAGTTTTTATGAGTGACTTTGAGTCGTCAGCATCATATATAGTAAAATTGCTAGGATATCCTATCTTATCGGCCTCAGACCTAAGAATTCGCGCAAAAACCGAGTGAAAAGTTCCCATCCATAGATTACGTGCATCCGAACCAACCACACTTTCAATCCTATCACGCATTTCCTTGGCCGCCTTATTGGTAAAAGTAAGTGCCAAAATGTTAAAAGGGTCAACACCTTTTTGTTGTATCAAATAGGCAATTCTGAAAGTAAGTACTCTTGTTTTTCCTGATCCCGCACCGGCAATAAGCATGGTGGGTCCTTCGGTGTTGACAACGCCTTCTCGCTGAGGTTCGTTAAGGCTATCTAAATAATCCATCCTATCAAATTAATCCCAATCCTTCTGTATTTCAAGAGGGTAAAGTTAATTCATAAATGGGCTAAGTTCTAAAGGAGCAGAGATTTTAAAATGGAAAAAATCATTACTGCCGCTCACCTTCCTTTGAGGTTTAAAACATTGCCTTAAAAGGCCTACTTTTGCAGTTATGATTGAGCATGGGAAAGTAATATTGTCTGATGATATCAAGGAGCAGTTTTTCGTTTGTAATCTTGAAAAGTGTAAAGGTGCGTGTTGTGTTGAGGGTGATCTTGGGGCACCGTTAGAAAATGATGAACTGCCAATTCTAGATAAGATTTATGACGCTGTTGAACCTTACCTTTCTGAAGAAGGAAAAGCTGCCATTAAAGAACAAGGAAAGTATGTTCTTGATGAGGATGGTGAGTATTCAACTACTACGATAGGGGGTAAGGAATGTGCTTATGCCATATATGATGATAGAGGCATTTTAAAGTGCGGCATTGAACAGGCTTATGTTGATGGTAAAACTGATTATAAGAAACCAATAAGCTGTCACCTATATCCGATCAGGGCCACAAAGTATGATCAGTTTGAAGCCTTAAATTATGACCGCTGGGATATCTGTAGTCCTGCATGTGATTTTGGCAAAGAGTTAGGAGTAGAAGTCTATAAGTTTCTAAAAGAACCGTTAATCAGGAAATATGGGCAAGCGTGGTACGATGAGCTCGTTTCGTTGATACAAAATGGTGATTATTAATAGTTTTAAAGTTCGTCTATTTAAGATTACGTAATACTACTTATTGGAATTGATGGTTGAATTGAGTTTATTACATGCTTAACTAACTTATCAGACTATGAAAAAGACTTTATTATTGATGGTATTTGTTGCCATTGGGATGACAGCGAATGCGCAAGAATTTAAGCCATTTAAAGTAGGCTTAGGTTTTGGGTATGCCATTCCGTCCGATGGTGGAGGAGGTATTGCAATTTACCTTGAACCTGGGTATAGAATAACAGATGCTATATTACTTAACTTGAGAATTGAATCTGCTGCTATGGCAAAAGTGGTTGGTACCCAAGAAGCCAAAGTTGCTGCATCTGCATCATATACAGTCAATGGCCAATATTATTTTAATAATAATGACTTTAGACCATTTGCAGGGTTAGGATTAGGTCTTTTTGCCAATGCGAATGTTGAAGTTAGTGGTCAAGCCGGTTCAGCTAGTGCTGGAACAGTGATAGGATTTTATCCTAGATTAGGCTTCGATTATAAGCACTTCAATTTTATATTTGATTATAATTTAATACCGGCAACAGATGAAGTTGAGGTTAATGGATCGACAGTCGAATTAACTGAAAATATTAAAAACAGTTATATGTCCATTAAGATAGGCGTGTCTATTGGTGGAGGTAGAAACTAAAATTCTTCTAAAATGATTTTAAAAGCTCTTGATGGAAATCAAGAGCTTTTTTATTCTAATCCCTTATCAAAGGTGATTGTCTCAACAGTTATTTGAATTTCTTGCAATCTGCTATCTAGTTCATTTAAGCTTTCTTCAAGTTTTGCCTTTATTACTTCTTGATCTTCTTTTTCAGTACTCAATTCTTGCAGATTTACTAACCCTTTAATCCGGCAAAAAGGGCCTCTTAACAAGTGCGCGTTAAAGAAGGCATGCTTTTGTAGTTTATCGTTTTGCTCCATCAATGATTTCGTACGCTGATCAATTAGCATCTCTAGGTTTTGGTTGATTGAGTCTAATTCCTCTTTTTGGCTTTCGATAAGAAGCTTAGCATCGTTAATCCTTTGAATATTAGATTCTATGATATGCATGATATAGAATATCACTAAGTTGAATAATAGCCAATAGAGGATTCCATCAAAGAAATAATATCTATAATTAACAATGGTTTGTGGTATGTCATTGTCTGCATCAAAATAGACTAAAAGTGCAGGAAAGGTTATCATTCCTACTGCATTGAGAATCATAAATAAAGAGAAAAGCATCTTCTCCTGCTTAAATGAAAACATAAGCTGGATAAGTAGCCCATGAAAAACAATGCCGAAAGGGTAGGCCAACATATAATCAGATGGGGCAAAGAGAAGTTTAATAGGAATAAGGTGTAGTAGTAATGGCCAGACAATGGTAAACACGACCCTACTTAATGTGGTTATTCCTTTTCTATTAAGATATAGGCCGCAGAAACAAATTAGAATTACTATTGGAACTACAAATTGATCGAATCGCAGTTGGGAAATAGGGATTAAATAGGATTCTATATCTATGATCATAAAGATGACATAAACTATAGGTAATGAAATAAAGATGACGTTTGAGAATGAAATTCTTCGACTAATGTCATCCTCATTTTCGGATATCACGCCAAAGCGACTAATTACTCTTAACCAAGCAGATGCGTTCTTCATTGGCAAATTATGAATTGTACTTGCTTAACGTTTATAATATAAGTCGGTTCAGCAATAAATGAAAGAGAATTTCTCTTTCTAATGCTTTATGAGTTGTTTCATTTGGTAAAGATCAAACCCATCCGCCCAAAAGTCTTTGACAGTTTCAATCAGCTCAAATCCTAATTTTTGATAAAATTGATATACTAATTGAGACGTCCTTACTTCTATGACCTTAACAAATTTCATCCTTTTTATTTCTTCAATCCTGTATTTCAACAAAGCAGAACCAAACCCCTTTCCTTGGCACTCAGGATGAAAAAAATCCCATGAAATGCGAACGGTATCCGCTCGGTCGGTAGTGTTTATACCACCTGCACCTACAAGTTGGTTATCAACTTCTACTACATAATAATATTCCAGATGGTCTTTTAGGTACTCCTCTAAATCATTAAGCTCTTCTTGCGCAAAGTATTTAGGAATGTTAAGCTTTAAGAGGTCTAGAAGCTCTTGCTTGTCGTCTGACTTATAGGGTCTAATATTCATTTGCAAAAGCTATAGGGAAGTACAAGCTTAACTTTAGGTTTAAAATATTATCATTATCAGAATTACCCAACTCTGAGATGTTGTCTAGGTAATCAGTCAGAGGATTGTAAAAAGTCGTTTGAATGCCTATGCCTACTTCATTTGCAAGAAAATAAGCAGCACCAACTGAAGAAGGAAGCATGAAAGAAGAGCTTCTAAAGTTTTCTTGTTCCGCTCTGGTGGTAGGTTGATCTTCCAACTTTTTACCGAATTCATCTTTGGGTGTATATCTAATAAAGCCGACACCTTGGCTTATATATACTAGCCATTTAGAAGTTTTAATAATGTTATAATGAACCTCATAATTTATAGCGAAGAAATTACTTTTGAAATAGCTGTTTGGACTTGGGTCTTGCGATATCTGAGCACTCTCTTGCACCTTTTGCTGATCGCTAACAGCCCCAAAAGTTAATTGCAGAGCTCCGTTTAGTTTTTTCTTTTTATTGAACTGAATGCCAGCCTGAAACCCTCCATTCCATTGATTGAAATCACCCATATCCCCTTTGTAACTATTTGCATTTGCTCCCGCAAACAAGTATTTATCAGGAGCTTGTGCATTTAGCATGATTGGCAAGCCTAACAGAAGTATAACAAGATATTTCATACAACCAGCAAATTACACAATTGACAATATATCGCCAATGTAATGATCTAAAGCAAAAAAAAGCCCTGATATAAAGTCAGGGCTTTTAAATATAGTTTAATAAGTATTCTTACTCAATTCCACTCATGTCGAAAGTCTCCATAAAAGCAGTCGTAAACTGACCAGATTGGAATTTCTTGTCGTCCATTAATTTAAGGTGGAAAGGAATTGTTGTTTTGATACCTTCAATGACAAATTCGCTCAAGGCTCTTTTCATCCTCGTAATCACTTCTTCTCTGGACTGCCCACTTACGATAAGTTTGGCAATCATTGAATCGTAATTTGGAGGGATAGTATAGCCAGCGTAAACATGACTGTCAATTCTTACACCATGACCACCTGGCATATGAAGGTTAGTGATTTTTCCTGGAGACGGTCGGAATCCATTTGCAGGATCTTCAGCGTTGATCCTACACTCCATAGCATATAAGTTAGGTGTGTAGTTTTTACCTGATATCAATATTCCAGCAGCAACCTTTATTTGCTCCTTTATCAAATCATAGTCTGTAACTTCTTCAGTGATAGGATGCTCTACCTGAATACGAGTATTCATTTCCATGAAGTAGAAATCACCATTTTTATCAACCAGAAATTCTACAGTGCCCGCACCTTCATATTTAATAGCTTCTGCAGCTTTAACGGCTGCATCCCCCATCTTTTCTCTAAGTTTCTTGAAAGTATCCATTACTGGTGAAGGAGTCTCTTCAAGTAATTTTTGATGCCTTCTCTGGATAGAACAGTCTCTTTCTGAGAGGTGGCAGGCCTTGCCTTTTCTGTCTCCTACAATTTGTATTTCAACGTGCCTAGGCTCTTCAACGAACTTTTCAAGATAAAGTCCATCATTACCAAAAGCGGCACCAGATTCTTGCTTGGCATCATTCCACGCTTTCTCAAACCCGGCCTCATCTTTTACGATACGCATACCACGACCACCACCACCGGCAGTCGCTTTTAGAATAACAGGGTACTTTATTTTAGCTGCTATTTTCTTGCCTTCTTCAATAGACTTTAAAAGTCCTTCGGAGCCTGGTATTGTAGGTACACCTGCTTTTTTCATGGTTGCCTTGGCTGTAGCCTTATCACCCATCTTGTCAATCATATCAGGGCTAGCACCGATGAATTTTATATTGTATTCAGCACAAACAGCACTGAATTCAGCATTTTCAGATAAAAAACCATATCCTGGATGTATTGCATCCGCATTAGTTATTTCTGCCGCAGCAATTAAATTTGGAATGTTTAGGTATGAATCCTTACTAGGAGCTTTACCAATGCAGACTGCTTCATCTGCAAATCTAACATGTAAACTTTCCTTGTCGGCAGTAGAGTATACAGCGACTGTTCTAATACCCATCTCACGACAGGTACGGATTATCCTAAGTGCAATTTCGCCTCTATTGGCTATTAATATTTTTTTAAACACAATCTTTCGAATTTAAAGGTTACCGATGTTTAAATAGGATCTTTTTCAGATCGAAAAATTATGAAGGGTCAACCAAGAATAACACTTGATCGTACTCTACAGGTGAAGCATTTTCAGCAACAACTTTTACAATTGTTCCAGATACCTCTGATTCTATTTCATTGAAAAGCTTCATAGCTTCAATGATACATACTGGCTGACCTTTTTCAATCTTATCACCAACATTAACAAACGAAGGGGAGTCAGGATTTGGAGATCTGTAGAATGTTCCAATCATTGGAGATTTAACCTCTACATATTGGCTTGATGCAGGTGCTTCAGCAGCAGGTGCGGGTGCCGAGGCAGGTGCCGGAGTCGCTGGAGCCGGAGCTGCAGCAACTGGTGCTGGAGCAGCCGGAGCTACGCTTGCTTCAACAATTCTGTTCTGTACGTCTGGCTCTCTTTTTATAGAAAGTTTTAGTTCTTCTGTTTCAATCTTTACTTCGTTAAGACCTGTAGCAGATATAAAGTCTATGAGATCTCTTATTTCCTTTGTTTTCATTTTGTGTTCAAGTTTAATAAGGTTCGTTCAATATTTTGTTGCGTCTAATTAACTGACCTTGTGGTTAGCAATATTATTCTTTCACTCTCTCGTAATAAGAGCGTGATGTAGTTTCAATTTTAATTTTGTCTCCTTCATTGATGAATAAAGGAACATTTATTTCTGCCTCCGTCTCTAAAGTTGCTTTTTTCGTGGCGTTCGTAGCAGTATCACCTTTCAATCCTGGTTCAGTATATGTAACTGTCAACTCAACAAATTGAGGAAGTTCACTACCAATCACCTCTTCTTTTTCTGCATGATAGAGTACGTCAACTGCCTGACCTTCTTTCATTAAGTCAGCGTTTTCTATAGCTCCTTCAGGAACAAATGTTTGTTCGAAAGTACTACTATCCATGAGATGGTAGCCCAATTCATCTTTATATAAATATTGGTGCGGTCTTCTTTCTATTCGGGCGGTTACAACTTTATGCCCTGCAGAGAAGGTATTCTCTATTACTTTTCCTGAAGTAAGGCTTTTAAGTTTTGTTCTTACAAAAGCAGGCCCTTTGCCTGGCTTTACATGTTGAAATTCCACGATAGTGTATAGGTCGTGGTTATATTCTAAACATAGACCGTTTTTGAAATCGGCTGTTGTTGCCATGAGTTATAATTTAAAAAATAAAGTTACTAATACGTTTAACAAAAGCAATTGCTATTTGGCATCGTAAGCCCACTTAAGGTAGATCGATCCCCATGTAAAACCGCCTCCAAAGGCTGCTAGTACAAGATTGTCTCCCTTTTTTAATTTTTTCTCATAATCCCATAATAGTAAAGGAATGGTTCCACTGGTAGTATTTCCATACTTCTCAATATTCATCATTACCTTATCTTCTGTAACACCCATTCTATTGGCTGTTGCATCTATTATCCTTTTGTTGGCTTGATGAGGGACTAACCAGTCAACATCATCTGCAGTAAGATTGTTACGCTCCATTATTTTGGCAGCGTAGTCGGCCATGTTGGTCACTGCAAATTTAAAAACAGTGGCACCGTCTTGACGTGCATAGTGTTCTTTCGCATCCACCGTTTCATGAGTGGCGGGATAAGCGCTTCCCCCAGCTTTCATTTTCAAGAACTCTGCTCCAGTACCATCACTTTTATGAATAGCATCAATGATACCATTATCGTCTGTGCTTGGTTCTAACAATACAGCTCCACCGCCATCACCAAAGATGATGCATGTAGTTCTGTCTTTGTAATCAATAATAGAAGACATTTTATCAGCGCCAAGTACTAATACCTTCTTGTAAGTACCTGCTTCAATAAACTGAGTTCCTGTTGTTAATGCATATATAAAACCTGAACATGCCGCACCCATATCAAAGCTAAATGCATTAGTAGCACCTATAGCTGCTGATACCAGATTGGCAGTAGCTGGAAATACCATGTCGGGTGTTATTGTAGCGAAGATTACTAAATCGATATCTTCTGGATTGGTATTAGTCTTTTCTAAAAGACCTTTGGCAGCCTCAATACCAATGACTGATGTGCCTTTACCTTCACCCTTTAAAATTCTTCTTTCTTTAATTCCTGTTCTTGAAGTGATCCACTCATCGTTAGTTTCGACCATGGTCTCTAACTCCTGGTTTGTAAGAACATATTCGGGTACATAACCATGTACACCAGTGATTGCGGCTTTTATTTTAGCCATAGTTTAAATTTTATTCTTCAAATTTTTCTTTAATCTTCAGGTGAATATTCGATTCTGCCATTTTTAATGACAGCAAAAGCATATTCTTAATTGCCATAGCGCTAGAAACACCATGACCAATGACCACGTTGCCATTGACGCCCAAGATAGGACTTCCGCCAATAGCTTCATAATTAAACCTGTCGAAATAAGAATCTTTTATTTGTCTGGCCTGAAGTAGATCAAAAAATGATTCGGCCATTTTGAGAATGACATTTCCCGTAAACCCGTCACACACAATAACATCTGCTTTGTTGTTGAACAGGTCACGTCCCTCAATGTTGCCAATGAAGTTTATGCCTTTTGTTATCTTAAAAAGTTGATAAGCGGCTTGAGTAAGAAGAGTTCCTTTCTGTTCCTCTTCGCCCAAGTTCATTAGCCCAACTTTAGGATTGTCAATTTCGAATACATGCTTAGCATATAGTGAGCCTATCTGTCCGAACTGTAGTAGCACATCGGGCTTGCAGTCGGCATTAGCACCTACATCCATAATTACACCGAAGCCACCGTCTTCTTTGGGCATAAACCCAGCAATACCCGGACGAATTATGCCTTCTATTGCCCTGATGGTAAACATAGCACCAACATGCATAGCACCAGTATTTCCAGCGCTTGAAAATGCTTTTACAGCTCCCGCCCTTAACAAACCAAACCCAACACCTATACTGGAGTTGGGCTTTTGTGATAATGCTTTTGTTGGGTGCTCGCCCATCTCAATAATTTCATCTGCATGATACACTTCCAATTTATCAGAAGTGATATTATGCTCTTTGAGCTTGGCGTTTATAACATCTTCTTGTCCTACAAGGACAATGGAGGTACCTTCAGGTAATTCTTGGGCAGCAAGTGCTGCACCCTGAACTGTACAGTCAGGGGCAAAATCTCCACCCATTGCATCTAGTGCAATCTTCATAAGCTCAAGCTTACGCTAGAACTTCTTTCTCCATCACAACTTTACCTTTGTAGTAAAGTTTTCCTTCTAACCAGAATGCTCTGTGTGGTAAGTGAAACTCTCCAGTTGTAGGGCAAACAGCAAGAGTTTTAGCCTCAGCTTTGTAATGAGTTCTTCTTTTGTCTCTTCTCGATTTCGAGATTTTTCGCTTAGGATGAGCCATCGTATTCTATTTTAATTTAATTTTTTACTTCAGTTTTTTTAATTTTTCCCAACGAGGATCGATATCAGTACTTTTATTTTCAACTTCGTCATTGTCTTTTTCACTACTATATATCAATTCATCGTCACCAGTTTCGTCTTCAAACCTAGGATGCAACTTCTTCATCGGTACTTCAAGACCAATGAATTCGTATATGTACTGAGCCAGATTTAAACGTTGTCTATCACGATTGATAATCACAATATCGTCATCTAATTCTTGCTCTTCTTCTCCGTATTTGAAGATGATACTTGTTTCAATATTTAGAGGAAAGTCAAACAAATCCAGGCTTCTATCGCACTGGAGCTCTATATTTCCATCTATTATCATCGTCAACTTTATGAACGATTCATTTTTTTCAAGAGCTACATTTACTTTGCCATTTCCTTTATCAACAAAACTGTCTTCAAATTCACTAAACAATGTATCATCAAATTCGAAATCGTATTGATGAGTAGCATTGCTAAGTTTGTAGATGTCAATGTTGAATCTGTCTAGCACACGCATAGCCTCTCTCCAAATTAGGGTGCAAAGTTAATAAGATAAATCTGAATATTAAAAGATAACTTCTAAGCTTTTTGAATGAATTGAGTATTAAGTGTATTCATTTAACACCAGCTTTTGAAGATCGTCCTTTTGATGTTTGTAAATCTCGTCTCTCATAAACTCAACAACATTCTTTTTAAAGCCAAGCTTTATAGCTATGTCTTTACAGAAATTCAATTCTGTTTCAAATATTTTTTGATCAATCAACATGAGATCAATACAGGCAAAAAGGTATTCGAATTTTTGATTGTCAGATAATGCTCCAAATGTACCTATCGGTTCTGGATTTATTATAAGTTCTTTAACATCACTTTGAGGAAAACCTTTCTTACGGGCTATCTCATAGATTCTGTCGCGCTCAAGGTTTGAAAAATGCTTGTCCGAAACAGCGAGCTGAATTAGTATGTTAAGTTGCTTTCGGGTGATTATATCCATTTTTCTAAACCTTGTGGGTAAAGTTAAAAGATTTGTAAATAATTAAGTAATGGAGGTAAGAATAGCATATATGTGGTAAATAATAGAGTGTTAGCTCTCTTTTTTCTGCTCTGAGCGGTTTTTGAATATATCATAAGCCATAAATATAGCCTCACGCATAGAACTTTCATTGGCTACATTCTTTCCAGCTATGTCATAGGCAGTGCCGTGATCTGGAGATGTTCTTATTATAGATAAGCCGGCAGTAAAGTTCACACCATTGTTAAATGCCAAGGTTTTAAATGGTATTAAACCTTGATCGTGATACATGGCTAATACCGCATCAAATTTTTTATACTCTCCTTTACCAAAGAAGCCATCAGCCGGGTACGGGCCAAATACAAGCTTACCTTTATTTTTGACCTCATCAATGGCAGGCTTGATCACATTTCCATCTTCAGACCCCAAAAGTCCTTCTTCCCCTGCATGAGGGTTGAGCCCCAAAACGGCTATTCTTGGTTTTGAAATGCCAAAGTCAACTCGAAGAGACTCCTCCATAATTTTCAGCTTTTTAATGATAAGCTCCTTTGTGACATTTTTACTTACATCCTTTAAAGGAATATGACCTGTAACCACACCAACCTTAATATCTTCACTTGTTAGGAACATCAGACTGTCTTTACCATCAAAGTTTTCAGTGAAGTACTCAGTATGACCTGCAAACTTAAATTCTTCGGACTGAATATTATTTTTATTTATCGGTGCGGTAACTACTGCATCAATGAGCCCCTCTTTCAAATGCTCCACAGCTTTTTGCAAAGCTTTAAATGAAGCTGCACCAACCTCTGGAGTTACACTTCCAGCATTTATTTCTATCATTTCATCCCAGCAATTGACAATATTTACTTTGCTGTAAGTAAATTTATTATCTCTGTAATGGGTGTAGTTAAAATCATTTAAATCAAACGCCTTTCTATAATATGAAATGGCCTTAGTAGATCCATAGATGACAGGGGTCATGTAATTAAGAATGCGATTGTCATTTAAGGCTTTGATTATAACCTCAGGGCCAATTCCGTTAATATCTCCAATCGTTATACCTATTTTGGGTTTATCCATAGCTGTTGAATGACTGCTCATTATTTTTAATAACTTTACCGGCTGTTTTGCAAAGCTTTTTCACTTCTTTTTATAGTGCTTGCAAGTTAAAGTATTTTCTAATTAATGAAAATGGATGGTTAGAGCCAAAAAACATCTGGGACAACATTTTTTGACTGACGAACTGATTGCTTCAGATATTGTCAAGGCACTTTCTGATACAAAACCAAAAGGAGATATCCTGGAAATAGGACCGGGTACAGGAGTACTTACAAAGTACCTTATTGAAAATTATACTGACCAATTGACGCTTATTGATCTAGATAAGGAGTCGATAGACTATCTGATAAAGAAGTTTCCAAGCCTATCTTCTCGCACTCATTATGGGGACTTTCTCAGAAAGGATATTGATTATATAAAGACTAACAAATTTGACATCATTGGTAATTTCCCTTATAATATTTCATCTCAAATCTTTTTTAAGATTTTAGATATAAAAGATAGGGTAGACACTGTGGTGTGCATGTTACAATATGAAGTGGCTAAACGTCTGGCTTCGCCACCTGGAAATAAAGATTATGGTATTCTGAGCGTGCTTTTGCAGGCTTATTATGATTTCGATTATCTGTTTGATGTCGAGGCACATGTATTTGATCCACCACCAAAAGTGAGGTCTGGAGTTATACGTCTAAGACGTAATGATGTAGAGAAGCTGGACTGTGATGAAGTGCTGTTCAAAAAGGTTATAAAGCAGGGTTTTCAAAGCAGACGCAAAACATTGCGCAACGCATTAAAACCTCTAAATTTGCCAGCTCAGATTACGGAGCTGGAATTACTAAATAGAAGAGCTGAGACATTATCTGTAAATGATTTTGTAGGGCTTACCAATGAGATAACAAAGTGGAACAACTAATTCAATTTGAACTAACTAACGAATTTCGTGAGCGCTTTCAACAGGCGGTTAGTGAGAAGGATGTTGACTTTATTGTACAATCTCTGGAGGGTATCAAACCTGCTGACATTTCCACATTGCTTTATGAGTTTAATTCTGAAGACTCTAAGTATGTATTAGACGTTTTAACCCCTGAACAACGGGCCGAAATAATAAATGATCTTGATGAAGATGTAAGGGAGAAATTCCTTCGCTCTTTCCAAACTCAGGAAATATCTGAGATAGTTAATCACCTTGATTCTGATGATGCTGTAGATATTCTTAATGAGCTCCCAATTAAAGAAAGGGAAGAGGTTCTGGCAGGTATTGATAACTCAGAGAAGGAGGCTAATATCCTGGATCTGCTTCGTTATGACGAGGATGTGGCCGGAGGTCTGATGGCCAAAGAGCTTGTCAAAGCAAATGTTAACTGGACTGTTATTCAGTGTATTGAGCAAATCAGAAAGCAGGCAGAGCATGTGCAGAAATTATATTCTGTATATGTTGTTGACGATAAGGATTGTTTGCTGGGAAGGGTTTCGTTGAAACGGATTATTCTGGCTGAAGACAATACTTTGATATCTGATATTTATGAATCGGACCTGGTAACTGTTGAAACCTATTTGTCAGAAGAAGAGGTTGCTCAGATCATGCGTAAATATGACCTTGAAGCAGTACCTGTTGTCAATGTTCAGAATAAATTGCTGGGAAGAATTACAATTGATGATGTTATAGATGTTATTACCGAGCAGGCTGATGAAGAAAGACAGATGATGTCTGGTATCGCTGGTGATGTTGAAGAAGATGATAGTGTTTGGGATTTAACAAAAGCAAGACTTCCATGGCTAATAGTAGGTGTAATAGGAGGTTTTATAAGTGCCAAGTTCATAGGTATTTTTGAAAAGGAATTACTGAGAATTACAGCCATAGCATTCTTTATTCCACTTATTCAGGCAACAGGAGGAAATGTTGGAATTCAATCTTCATCTATTGTGGTTCAAAGTTTAGCCAATCCTTCAGCGTTTAGTGGAGGAATGATTAAAAGGCTTCTGAAAGTATTTTTGGTTGCTTTGATCAATGGTCTAGTTCTGTCTTGTATGGTTTATGGATTCAATATAATAACTGGCGGACCTAATACTTTGTCATTTGTTGTTTCACTGGCACTATTTTTTGTTGTTTTAATAGCTTCGTTTCTTGGAACAGTTACTCCATTGCTACTTAATAAATTGGGATTTAATCCTGCTTTGGCATCTGGCCCGTTTATAACAACCACCAATGATCTTCTTGGCCTCGCCATTTATTTTTATATTGTACATCTACTACTTTAAACCTTTCGAAAATTGAACTTCCTTATAATAGATGAGATGCACAGCAGTCTTCTTTCATTGCTTTCTAACCTTGGAATAAAAGGAGACTATAAGCCTAATATTAAAAAAGAAGATGTCGCTCAACAGCTTGCTGGTTATGATGGAGTAGTGGTTAGAAGCAAGGTGTTTATCGATAAGGATTTATTGAAGTACGCTGATAATTTAAAATTCATCTGTAGGGCAGGAGCAGGAATTGATAATTTGGATGTTGACTATATAGAGTCAAGGGGGATGAAAATTATTAACGCACCAGAAGGAAATAGAAATGCCTTGGCTGAGCACACTGTTGGATTGTTATTTTCACTTCTCAATAATATTGTAAAATCTGATAAAGAGGTTAAATCAATGCTATGGGATAGAGAAGGTAACCGTGGCTATGAGATTTCAGGAAAGACAATAGGCTTGATTGGATTTGGTTTTATGGGCGAGGCTTTTGCTAGTAAAATTGTCCATTTCGGTTGTCGTGTAATTGTCTACGATAAATATAAGAATGGAATAAGTTGTGAAGGTATAGAGCAGGTCGAACTTGATGAAATATTTGAAGAGGCTGATATTTTAAGTATCCATGTTCCATTAACTGATGAGACTCGTTTTATGGTGGACAAGCAGTTTTTGTCAAAATTCAAAAAACCTCTTTGGTTTCTAAATACCTCAAGAGGAGAAGTCGTATCTCTTAGTGGAATTATTCATCATTTGTCAACTAATAGACTTCGCGGAGCTGCATTAGATGTAATTGAGAATGAAAAAATGAATACCTTTACAGAAGATCAGAAAAAGGCGTTCGATAAATTGAGTTCTTTTGATAATGTGATCCTTACGCCTCATGTGGCAGGGTGGTCATTTGAATCTTACGAGCGAATTAATGAAGTTTTAGTTGATAAATTAAAGGCTGAGATTTCCGCATAAGTGATTGAAAGTAAATAATATGGAGTTCATAATTCAAATTACTCTTTAATATGTTCTTCATTTTTAGTAATATAGATTATTAGCCGTCCTGTATAAGCACTAATGATTAAGGATAATCAGAAAAAGAAACTAGAAGAATATGTCAATTCGATAATTGAGAAGCCAATTCTCACTTCTTCTATTGTGCTTGCTGTACTTACTGTAATTGTACTCAGCTTTAGTTTAAAATATTATTTAGCAGATTTTGAAATGTTCTTTGGTCAGGTAATGGCTGAAGCTCATGGTATGCTTTTCGATATTGCGGTTATAGGTATTCTAATCTTTTGGCTTAATAAAAATGGTGAGGTGCGTCAAAGAATTAGAACTTACAAAGATGAAATTGATGACTTTAGGCTTTGGGAATCTGAAGAGGCTGCCTTTAGAACGGTTGGTAATATTAAAAGGCTTAACAGGCATGGTATTAACGAAATCAATTTAGTTAACTGCCATCTTTCAAGAACAAATTTGAATTATGTTAATCTGGGTGGATCCAACCTAAATTCGTCAGATATTTCTAATGCATTTTTAATAGAAACCAATTTGCAGAATACCAGGTTGAATCAGACTAACCTTGAAAATTCAAATCTAAATCAGGCCAACCTAAAAGGAGCCTATGCGAGTGGAGCTAATTTTAAAGACGCTTATTTAATAAAGGCTCAGCTTGAGAATGCCTTCTTAATAAAGTCTAATTTTAAGAATGCCTTTTTAATGGAATCTAACCTTAGAGGTTGTTACTTAACTGGGGCGGACTTTGAGAATGCAAGTTTGTACAAGGCCGATTTGAGAGGAGCGAAAGGTATTACTCTGGAACAGCTGACAAAGGCAAAGACCCTTTACCTTGCTCAGTTTGATGAGGAAATATTAAATCAAATCAAGACAAATATTCCAGAGCTTGTAGGTAAATAGCTTTTTGGCGTTCAGTCAGAATCAATTACATTTGTGGTCTAAATAGATAATTAATAGAAGAAACGGTTACTGTGTGGCCGTTTATTTGTTTTTATAGCAGAATACATTTTTATGGGAAACATAGCATACTATACCAAAGAGGGTTTAGATAAGTTGAAGAATGAGCTTAACGAGCTTAAGACGAAGGGAAGATCACATATAGCTAAGCAAATAGCCGAAGCAAGAGATAAAGGTGATTTGAGTGAGAATGCGGAGTATGATGCTGCAAAGGATGCTCAAGGACATTTAGAAGCTAAAATTGCTCAGCTTGAAGAAGTTGTAGGCAACGCTAGAGTATTAGATGAAAGCACAATAGATACTTCGAAGGTGTCAATTCTTTCTAAAGTAAAGATTAAGAATAACAAGAACGGAGCTACTTTTTCTTACACACTGGTATCAGAAGAGGAAGCTGATTTAAAAGCGAGTAAAATTTCTGTGCAATCGCCAATAGGAAAAGGTTTGTTAGGAAAAAAGGCTGGAGACAAAGCTAAGATTCAAACCCCAGGTGGAGATATAGAATTTGAAATCATTGAAATAGGAATCTGATGAGCTCAATTTTCACAAAAATTATCAATAGAGAAATTCCTGGCTATATTATAGCTGAAGATGATAACTATATTAGTTTCCTTGATATTAATCCATTGGTATTGGGTCACTGCCTGGTGGTGCCTAAAAAAGAAGTTGACTACATTTTTGATCTTGAAGATTCAGACATCCAAGGTCTTATGACATTTGCTAAAAAAGTGTCAAAGGCAGTGAAAGCTGCTGTGCCATGCAAAAGGGTAGGAATAGCCGTAATTGGCTTAGAAGTACCGCATACGCATGTTCATTTGGTGCCGTTAAATATTATGGATGACATCAATTTTTCAAGACCAAAACTAAACCCGTCAGCTGAAGAATTAGCTAGTGTGGCTGAAAAAATAAAAGCCGCATTTTAGAGAAAGTCAATATCCACATTATAAGGATACTTCATTAAGAGCTGTATGGCCTTTTCAACAGGAAGGCCTTCAAATAAAACTTCATAAAGGGCTTCAGTTATTGGAGCCCTTACTTTATGGTAGTCAATTATCTTTTTGGCGATTTTAATGGTGTTAACTCCTTCTGCAACTTCATCCATGTTTGCAATAATCTCAGTGAGGCTTTCACCTTTAGCAAGTCTATTTCCAACAGTAAAGTTACGACTAAGGGTACTGTTACATGTAGCTACCAAATCTCCTATTCCTGCCAATCCGACAAATGCTTCAACATCTCCACCCATGGCTTTACCTAAGTAAATCATTTCAATCATACCACGGCTGATTAGTAGACCCTTTGCATTCTCGCCAAGGTTAAGGCCACTTAGTATTCCTGAAGCTATGGCAATTATATTTTTTAGTACCCCTGCGAGTTCTATTCCAATCAAATCCTGATTACCATAAACCTGAAAAAGATCATTTCTTAATAACTGCTGACCAGCTTCAATTACCTCATTATAATGACTGGCAACAACAGTAGCGGCAGGTTGTCCCGCTGCCAGTTCTTTAGCTAAATTTGGTCCTGCCAGGCACCCAACTCTTATTACCACGCTTTCATCCATGATCACCTCGCTCATGGTTTTTACGTTCTCTCTATTGAGTATTTTTATGTTGTCCAAGGTTTCACCTTCTCCTAATTCAATGTCCAATCCTTTTGTGCCATGAATAAGAATGTGGTAGGGATGGAGGTAAGGTGAAAGTTGCTGCATCATCTCTCTAAATGCTGAAGATGGAACAATTGGGAAAAGTATATCGCAGGTATTTGCGATGTAACTCAAGTCACCAGTGGCAGTTATATTAGTATGCACTTTTTGGCCACGATGCTCTTTATTAGTAGCTATTTTTTTGATAACCTCAGGATCTCGGGCATAAAGCAATACCTCACTATTCTGAGCAAGTATGTTAGCTATTGCCATGCCAAAACTGCCGGCACCTATTACTGCTACTGGTTTCTTAGAAGTATTTTTCGAGGTCATAGCCATCCATTCTATTGTGATAATAATAAAGCGTGCTCAGGTCTTTAGTAATAATTTGTTTCTTCTTGTTAATAAGAAGCGGTCTTCTGCTGTGATACATACCTACATTATCAATACCAAAGTTGATAACTTCCTCCAGTGGATTTTTCAAATGAGCTGCGACATTAACTTTCTTCTTTTTCTTAAGCTTAAAGACCTCATTTCTTATTATGCTAAAAGTGTCTGAAAATTCATCATAGCTTATGTAAAGGTCTTCTTCAGGGAGTCTTAGAAAATCATAAAGGTCTAGCTTTTCATATCTCTTTCTCCAAATCTGGAATGCCACAAAGGCCACAAGATGACTAGCAAAAACTCGGTTAATTCTATGATACTCTTTAACTATTGTCTTTGAAAGTCTAATAGTATACTCTTCCTCTCTTTGATGATCGGCTGTGAGTTCACCATTGCTCATAAAGTAGTCCCGGGTGTCAACAAATCTTCCATGCTTATCAATGCTATTTCCTTTATCATCAACATAATTGCCGAGTAAATCCATACCACGACCAATTGAAACAGATATATCAGAACCTTTAGTGAAGAACTTGATCATAAACTTGATCAAATTGTAAGATGATGAATAGGCATCGCTTTCAACATAATACCTTTCTTGCCCCTTACTCGCCAAATACTCATTGATTAGGATAGGAGCCTCGAGTACAAAATTGTAGTTGATGGTTACAGGAACTATAAATATTTTCTTTCCATCCTTATTAGGATGATCCATAAATATATTTCGCTGAGCTTCCATTGCCGTACCTAGCAAACCTAGTTTAAGGGAAGATTCAATCTGACCAGATCTGGAGCGAGTCCCGCCAGGAAAGAAAAGGCTATGTGCACCTTCTTGAATGGCCAAATTTGAATATGTTTTTAGAGCCTCGAGATAAATAGGATTCTTCTTTCTTCTATCCACCTTATATGCACCAAGGCTGTTCATAAAGTATGCTAGAATCTTGATATTAAATAGGTTAAGTCCCGCACCATATATAAAGGCCGGTAAGCCCAAAACATGAATGATCCAGCCTATTAGTATAGAATCAAGATTACTAAAATGGGTAGGCACCATTACAACTGTACCAATCTTGGCAAGCTTTCTGACTTGCTTGGCTTTGCCTACAATCTGTATTTTATCATTAAGAGAATATTCATTTCTGAAAAAGGCTCCAAATCTCTTTACCCTTGTGGCATTTAGCAATCTGGCAAAGCCAAATTTAATTATTTCTCTTGCTAGTCGATATCTGCTTTTTCTGAAATTCCCTGCTATTTCATCTGTATATCGATGTAATATCTTTTTAAGAAGCTCTTCTTCTTTTTCGCGATGATTGCCATTTCCGACTAAGTCAACAAGCTCATCTTTTATTTTATTCCAAAACCTTTTCTCATCATCTGGGTCAACCTTCCAGGGGTTTTGTCTTATTCTAAGCTGTTCACGATATAGAGTAGTTTCCAACTCCTCCCTAAGCTCATTTTTTTTAGGGTTATCGGCTCTGATTTTTGCAAAGGCTTCGTCAACAACCTTGTCAATAAAAAGCTTTCTATTTTTACTTAATTGAACAACCGGCCACTCCTGAGTGCCAGAAAGGATGGGTTTGAAGGTTTTTTTCTTTTTCTTTTCGGTGCCTTTAGGCTTCATCTAGAATGAGTTAGAACGTCAAAGATAACAGAAAGAAGTGAATAGGGTTAACCGATTTTCTTTATTTGACCTAAAGGAATTTTCTCATAGACCATAGGCACTAATTTATCATTCTGCTCAAGCTCATATTTAATCTCAAAAGTTAGTTCCTTAGGTAATATTTCTAAAATCACATGTCTATCTTCCTTTAAGGGCTTGCTATTGCTAAGCATAATGCCACTAGATGGTGGTTCATAAAAATCTAACTCATTTGCTTTATTCCAATCTTGAATGCTGATCTTGAAATAAAATCCAATTTCATTACCAGATAATGAGCTGCTAACAAATGCAATAAATGCTTTTAGTTGTGGTGTTGTTTTCTTTAAGAATAGATCATATTCCTTGATAGGAGTTTCAATGCACAATGCTAACCCGCCTTCAATGCCGTAATAGATTGAGAATACTGCTGCCATCATAATGCTCAGCATTACCCAGTGGTTTAGATAGTATTGAAACAAACCCAATGCAGCCAATGGTCCGGCTATCCCACCTAATACGATAGGAATTAGGAATTTTTTCTGCTTGAATCCAATATTCTTAATCCAGTAGTTAAAAAATGAATAAGTCTTACTATTTATGGTTACATGCAGACTTGTGGAGGTTAAGTAGCTAATGTTATTATTATCACCTTCCTTATCCAGATAGCATTTAGCAATTAATTCTTCATCTTGATTGAAGGTCATAATGGTTCGAAGTGCTTATTGAGAATGTCATTCATTGATCTGAAATTTTTGACTACCTCATTATTAAAATCATCCGTTAGCAAAGCATAAATATCCTCTTCACTGATAACATCGAATTCGGAAATCTTAAAAGTTTGCTCCAAATCACCTTGTTCAAATTTTATCAGGTATTTACCGTTCCAATTAAAAATCGTGATTCGGTAGTTTGGTTTGGTGATTTCTTTAATTACTCTCATTTCTAAAAATTATGGAATGTCAAAAATAGTTATCAATGAGCATGATTTTTGCTATAATCATTAAAAATTAAGTTCATTAGTAACTTATTGATTATTTTTAGTAATAAATCATAGAATTAGAAATCAGAACAGTACTATAATTTATAATTATAAGAAAAAGGGATTGAGACATATTAGATTAATTTTAGCGACTGTGCTGTTGGCTGTATTGGGTATTTCAACTCAAGTATATGCTACCCATTTACGTGCTGGTGAAATTATTGTAAAAAGGGTTAACTGTAGTGGGTTAACTTTTGAGATTACAATTATTGTTTATACTGATAGTGGGCCAGCAGACCCGGTTCTTTTTGGAGATGGGGAGCTAAGATTTGGTGATGAAAGTGATCCAGATGAGTTTGAGACATTTCCTGTTATCCAGAACAATACTCAGGTTTTTCAAGATGAGAATGGAAATCAAACAAGTGAACCTTTTGGAGAAGATTTAGGAGAAGATGTCTCAAAAGCTGCCTTTACCATTAGGCATACCTTTGGTTCTCAAGGAAAATATATCATTAGCTATCTTGAGGCCAATAGAAATGCTGGCGTATTAAATATCGAAAACGGCAATTCGGTTAATACAAGATTTTACATAGAGACTGAAATTAACATAGATGGGTTTTTAGGTTGTAATAATACCCCTGTGTTACTGATTCCGCCCATTGACAGGGCCTGCCCTAATGTTGCCTTTTACCACAATCCAGGAGCTTATGATCCTGATGGGGATAGTATAGCTTTTGAGTTGGTAATACCAAAAAAGGATGTGGGG
>NZ_SMLV01000382.1:0-313 GCF_009711525.1 Fulvivirga lutimaris | reverse complement strand
TAAAATTGACCCTATAACCGGAGAGATAGAATGGAATGCTCCAGGTAAAATAGGCGAGTACAACATTGCTTTCATTGTTAAAGAATATCGCTTTAAAAATGGCGAATGGATTCAACTTGGTTTTGTAACCAGAGATATGCAGATTATAGTGGAAGACTGCGATAATGAAAGACCTGAGCTTATTATCCCTGAAGACATTTGTGTTGAAGCTGGGGAAGTATTGAATGAAACTATTTTCGGCATAGACCCAGATGGAGATGATGTAAAAATCGAGGCCTTTTCACAGATATTGGAAGATCAGGGAGCAATAGTC
>NZ_SMLV01000037.1 GCF_009711525.1 Fulvivirga lutimaris | reverse complement strand
CCCATAGGTTATGATAGAACTTTTTCAAGTCTCCTTCCGGCAGCGCTTCATAAACCATTCTGAATCGCTCTGCTCCTCTGCATTCAATTATTGAAGCTAATAGCAACCTGTCCATAAATCTGCCTTCCACATCGGATCTACAGGCGTCAACCAAATCTTTAACGTACATATCCTGACCCATTTTAGCTGGCAGCTGAACACCACGCTTCTCCATGATCTCATATACCTGTTGAAAGTGCTCCAACTCCTCTATCCCTGTCTCTATGAGTTCAGGTATAATTTCAGTTCTGTCCGGATATTTAGCAACAAAACTCATAGCCATTGAAGATGCTTTGCGCTCGCAATTGGCATGATCTTGCAAAAAGGAATCGAAATCTGCCATCACTGTATCTATCCACTCCTGACTACTGGGTTTCGCTAATTCAATACTTAACTTCATTTATTCAAATGTTTATACCTCAATTAACCTGAAAAGATTTATTTATTAAAAATCA
>NZ_SMLV01000129.1 GCF_009711525.1 Fulvivirga lutimaris | reverse complement strand
CTCCTATTAGTAGGTAATATGGTTTTAGCTCAGAGCTATACTTTTAAGGTGTTGGCTAATAAGGGTGATAATAAAGTGAAGTCTGGGAGCGAGTGGCAGGCATTGAAGACAGGGTCTTCTTTAAATGACACTGATGAACTTCAGGTTTCTGCAGACGCATACCTTGGTTTGGTTCACTCTAGCGGTAAAACCTTAGAGCTCAAAGAAGCAGGAAACCATAAAGTTTCAGACTTAGCAGCAAAAATTAATACAAGTGGATCCAGCGTAGCAAGCAAGTACGCAGATTTTGTTTTATCTAAAATGTCTGCTGAAAGCAAGAAAAACAGACTTAGTGCAACTGGAGCAGTTCATAGAGGAACAAACGATGCTATTAAGGTTTTCTTACCAAGCTCTGTAGGAGTATTCAGTGATAAAGCCATTGTAAGATGGGATTCTACCACTGACAACTCAATTACTTACACAGTGACTTTAAAAAATATGTTTGAGGATGTATTGCTCTCTATTGAGACTACCAATCCAAACGTAGAGCTGAATCTTAATGATGAGAAAATCGCTAAAGAAAATGTGGTTTTATTATCCGTAGTTAATAAGAATGATGAGACCATAAAGTCAGGTACTTACGCTATTAAGAAATTGCCAGCAGCAGATGCTGAAAAAGTAAAAGCTGCTCTTAGCGAGTTGATGTCAGATGTTGAGGAAGAGTCAGCTCTTAATAAATACATCCTTGCAGGTTTTTACGAAGAGAATAACCTCTTAGCAGATGCGCTTACTAGCTATGAAGAGGCTATGCAATTGGCTCCTGAAGTAGAGAGCTATAAGGAAGCATACTTGGAGTTCTTGCTTAGAAACAGACTAGGCGGAGAATAATCAGGAAATACATTAATGAAAAGGGAGTTGAATCAATTTCAACTCCCTTTTTTATTGATAAAGGGATTTAAGTTTTATGTCGTTTAGAATCCAAAAAATAATAAAAACGTATAAATTAGTATATGACTAAAATATTATTGATTCCAATTTTAATTTTATTTTATCTTCCAGCTCTCTCTCAAGACTGTAGTGTTTTGTTAGAAGGTATTGATGAAGAGTATAAAGGTGATTGTAAAAGGGGTAGAGCCCATGGTACCGGTGTTGCTAAAGGAAGCTTGGGTAAATATGAGGGTGATTTCAAAAAGGGATACCCGGATGGTGTTGGAAAATTGGATTATGCAGATGGCTCATATTATAGCGGTGATTGGTCGCGTGGTTTTTGGGAAGGACGCGGTGTTTATCATTATTCAAATGATAGCATAGTTGATGGGTTTTGGAAAGATAATAGGTACATGGGAGAATTCGAAAACCCTTATGAAATAATTTCTAAAAGAGGTACTTCTCGAGTTAGTTTTATAAAAATGAATGACTCACAAAACAAGGTTCAGATTATGTTTATGAGAGGGGGTACTCAGAATACTTCTCAAATTGAAAACTATTATTTAACAAATTCGTCAGGTATTCAAGTGAATTCAAGTAACTACATAGGATTTGATGCTGTAGAATTCCCTATGCAAGGTACAGTCAATTTTAGGGCGCAAAACGAGCTATCTACTTCGACCTCTCAAGAGCTTATTAACTTTAAGATTAATGAAAAGGGAGCTTGGTTAATTAAGATTAATTACTAATTAAAGCATTCTATTAACTCTTGAGGTAAGTCTTCAACAGCCGGATCGAAGATATCAATGCACAGAATATCTGGATAACATGCAAATGGCAAATCAGTAGTTAGACTAATATCCTCTCTTACTATGCAAAATGTTTCCTTTAAACTGCTCATAGTATGGAAATATCCCAAAGCAGGTGTTGAGCTATTTAAAGGTTTAATATTTCCTGTTATTGGTGAAAAAGGAGGGTCAAACATAGTGCCGGTTTGTGCTAGTTGATCCACAATTTGTTGAAAAAACAAATAAGAGTCTGCTGTTATTGAGTTTATTTCAATTGTACCAACGAAACGCCCTTTGCTATCTACAGGAATTCCGTTAGTTGTTGCAAAAAATGAACTCGATTCGATATTTTCATTTGTCCCAATGACAATTTCATTTCCAATATTTTCTAATATTTTCCAGCAGGAGAACCTAAAATCTGCTCCATCCTCAATTGGACAACTTATTATGGATGTTTTAACAAACATTTCTGAATAACCAGCAACATTTAAATTAAAATACAATTGGTCGTTGGTGTTTTTAATTTCTATCGCAGGCTGATGATATCGCTTTTTTTGAGAAGTGAACTTATCAATGATCAATTCCTCTTCAATATAGTCTACCTTAATATCACCAAGTCTTAAAGGTTCTGGCATGGTCTGAAAGTCTGATTCATATTCTAAGCCGTTATCAAGAACTATGTGAACTT
>NZ_SMLV01000065.1 GCF_009711525.1 Fulvivirga lutimaris | reverse complement strand
CTTCAATTGGTGCACCGTTTGGTTCAAATTCCAAAACAGGAGATGCGCGCATAGCTGGAACACTGGCATCATTGTGTGGATTAGAACATGCTTTGGCTTCAGAAAGTCAAGAAAATATTGAACAATCAATTCAAAAAATAATAATGATGCAGGCTTATACTATGTTTATTGGTGGTCTGCCTATGATTTTTTATGGAGATGAAGTGGGTTACACCAATGATTACAGCTACAAAAATGATCCTGCAAAAAGCAATGACAACCGATGGGTTCACAGACCATTAATTGATTGGGATAAGAATCTATTATCTCAGGACTCGAATACTCTGGAATACATCATTTTTAGTCGTACACAAAGGCTGATAAAATTAAGGAAATATCTACCTGCAATAGGCGATTACAAAAACCTAGTCTGGCCCACATCTCAGAATAAGCATATCGCACTTTTTAGAAGAGAGCACAAGGGGAAAATCTTATATGGTGTTTTCAACTTTAGTCAAAATAAAGAAAAACTAACCTGGTATGCATTCAAAGAAAATAGCGTAACACCCGAGACACTATTCGATCACTGGTCTGAACAAGAACATACCGTTAGATTAGATAATGAATTCTTATGGCTTCAACCATATCAATTCTTCCTATTTGAAGTAAAATAAAATTATAGTCTTCTTTTAATCTCCATATCACTCAACTCAAGGTTAAGTGCTTTGGTACTTATTTGAAGCTCTCTGAGTGATATCCCTAAAGAAATGAGCAAGAATACCATGCTTGCTCCAAAAATATAGTTACCAGCCTTGGTTGCATTCTGAAACAACATCAACATACTAAGCACACAAAGAAAAAAGCTCGATACTCCAAATATCTGCATCAACTTTATCAAAGAGAGTCTTGCTCTAAGGTTTTCAATCTGACCTATTATGGGAGTTGGGTGGTCCGCATTACTTAAATGCTTCTGATGCAAGCTTCTTATAAGCGTAGCAATAGCTAAAAACCTATTAGTGTAAGCCAACAATAAAAGAGAAAT
>NZ_SMLV01000182.1 GCF_009711525.1 Fulvivirga lutimaris | reverse complement strand
TCAGAATATCATTGATAGTAGGAGTCAGGTGATGATCTGGTATAATTCCTCTGTTATGGTGCGTATTTGGTTTTACATCCAGAACGTACTTTATTGTGGGCACATATACTGTAATATTTGAATGCGGTAATGTTGTGGAAACAGAACCTCCTGAGTTGTTGCCGTAGTATCCACCGCCAGTTTCTTCACCAATAAATGTAGCTCTGTCATTGCTTCTTGTGACAGCACAGAATTCGGCCGTAGTAGAAAAACTGTAGCCATCTGTAAGAATATAAACCTTGCCTTGGAAGTTATTGGGTTGGGGGTGCTGAAGCCTTAGGTTAGAATGATCAGCAGTAGTTAATTGCCTGCTGGAATTGTGCAAGGATTTATAATAGCTAAAATCCTGATCCGTTAAGTAGCTATATAACAAGGAACCATAGGTATCCCTTCCGCCTCCATTTCCTCTTAGGTCAATTATAAGCTTTTCACTTCCACTATCCTTTAACTTCTTAAAGGCCCCTTCAAGGAAATCAGTATAATTCTCATTCTTATTTCTGATAGAATAGTAATCGAAGGATTTTATCGTAAGAATGCCAATGTTGTCATCACGAAAGGAGAAGTCAAGAAGTTTTTGTGGAGGATTGTATTCATTCTTGCAATTCATTGCTGTCATTGTCTCAGCATCAACCAATGTTGATTGTATATTTCCAAGCTCATCTTTATAGGTGATATTGAAGTTTTCTCGCTCTCCGTAGTGCATAAAATAGTAGAAGGAAAATTTGACGCTCAGGTCTCTGTATTTATAGGAGGTGATGGCACCATCAGAGCTAATGTAATTGAATAATCTTTTTCTAATGAGGTCAATTTTTTGACCATTGATTGTTAAAATTTCATTACCTGCTTTTATTACATCAGAAGAAGAACAAATTGCATAAGCCTTGTTTTCTAAAAACCGAACTTCAATAGGGAATAGCAGTGCTTGATTGGTAATGTATGAGTTGAATTCATCCGATGCCCTACTACGCAGATGCCCATCTTGAAGAGCACTAATAAGAAATTTAATCTGGACATAGAAATCTGTTACTGTTCTTGGCTCGGACAATGATAAAAGGCAGCTGTCAAACAACTGGTTGACCCTCTTCTTTTCGATATATCTGTCGAGAGCCGGATGTGTTTTCCATAAGGCATTCCTAAAAACCAGAAAGTCTTCTTTTAATTCGTCAGTGGAGAGTAACTTAAGACCCGAGGTATTAGATTGACCGGAGGTGCATTGGACGCTCGTTAGAATTAAAATAAATAACAGAACTTTATGCATGGAGCTTCATTTTAATGTAACATACCCTCATCACGGAAATAAGATTCGGATTTTCTGTTAAAGGGTTAGCACAGGGCTAACCGGAATTTTATAGTTAAAAAGTGGACAGCATAGTTAGTCTTGTTATAGTGTTTTAATACTTCAATATTACAAATTACGATGAGTATCAAAAGTGAGATAAGTCAGTCTGCAAAATGTGCATAACAGAGTAGAATTACTTGATCAGAACATGATACATCTACATTGTTACGATGTATCTTTAAATATTGAATTTCAGTAGCTATGAATGATAGAAAAACCACCAACACATTACTTTTGATTCTTGTTATTCCTGTGGTGTTTTATCTGCTTAAAACGCTGTCTTTTATCTTCATTCCACTGTTCTCTGCTATGTTTATTGCCTTGCTTTTTTTACCAATGATGAGATGGTTTAAAAGGAAGGGCGTGCCGAAAATTTTGAGAATTGTTATCGTGCTACTGATTCTTGTCTCCTTTTTTAAGATTGGTGGAGAATTGATTAAGCTTTCCAGTCGAGAGATTTTAACGACTGACAATGCGTTTTTTGAAAGGGCAAATGATAAACTTACTTTGTTAGTGACCAAGGCTGAAATGTTCTTCGGTTTTGATTTTTTACAGGGAGAGGGTATGCTGCGTTCAATAATTAAAAAGGACACCATTATAAAAAATTTCGCACCAACGGTCGGTTTTATAGCCAATACTTTATCCATGACGCTTACTACTGTATTCTTTGTAGTGCTTCTGCTGGCGGGCTCTCTTGATATGCAAAAGGTATTGAATAATACCCTTCTGAAACACCACTTTTCATCGGTCAAAACCTTCATGAAGATAGAACGAGACCTCATTAAGTTTATTAAAGTAAAGTTCTTTGTAAGCCTATGTACTGGGGTGGGTATTGGTATTGCTTGCTGGGGGTTTGGCATCAGCTTCCCCATCTTTTGGGGCCTGTTTGCCTTTGCTATCAATTTCCTTCAAATGATTGGTTCGGTAATTACGGTCGTGCTTCTGGCTATTTTTGCTTTTGTGGAAATAGAATCTGCCTCCATGCTATTTTTATTCGTGCTGATTACAACAGGAGTTCAGGTTATTTTTGGAGCGATTTTAGAGCCAATTTTCATGGGAAAATCATTTTCCATTAATGTAATCGCTATTTTGATAATGTTAATGCTTTGGGGCTATATCTGGGGAATACCGGGTTTGATCATGTCTATTCCAATCACTGTATTGCTCAAGCTACTTGCCGAGCAGTTTAAAAACACGCAAATCATTTCTGAATTACTCTCTGGTAAGCCAAGAGATGTTCTGTAAGTAAAGTCTTATACTTACTGTATGCTCGGACTACAAATTCCGAAGAGCATGAAATATACCTTTAACCTTTGTGTGTTTTTTTATTTCAAGGCATCTAGTAGGCCTTCATTTGCCTTTATTATTTTAGCTTCAATACTGTACATATCTTCCATTACTGAAATAATGCCCTTTTGATTTCCGCTATAAACCACTTCAACAGCGTGATCATTTGTTTTAATATAATTTTCAATTAGGGAATTGACACTGCTGAGTTTTTCTACCAAGTTCATATCCATTTTTACAATGGTCTCAGTTGCTTGAGCCAGATTGTAGGAACGATTACTCAACTCTGGTGATTTAATTTCTATATTCCCTACTCCCAATAGTTTAATGGTATCATTCTCAACTACAATGTCAAACACTCTTTTGTCTAATACCAAAACTCGATTTGACTCCTCCTGCAATACTAATACCCTTTCATAATAGTCTTTAGAACCAAAAATTAATGAAGTTCTGAAATACTCCGCCAAGTCGTTATTGTTGTTAACATCCACAGGAAAGTCAGATGTAGGGCTTGACAATAATTCATATGTATTGGAATAAAGCTGCTGTAATAAATTACCCCGATATGTATGAGATGCCCTAACAAGCGAATCATTTTTAATCGTTTCTTGTATGATGGATGCTTTAACCTTTACCAGGTTCTCATTTATAGATAGGGATTCGCGCCAGCTATTTAAAATCAAAGCCAGTATTACAGCAAACACTACCGAAATGAACTCTAAGATTAGCTGCTGTTTGTTTATTGACTTTTTCATAAAAGGTTGAATTGTTTTGGTTAATGCATTACCCTGCTCAAATGTGATATATGCCTTCTGGTTGATCGGTGGAAAAATAGTGAAATATCCTTAAGCCTACAACGCTTTTACTAAACGGGGTTAGGTATCTGCCGGGCTGTGATCTGGTAATATAAAATGGACAGTCAGTCTGATGATAGTGCTTGGGAATTGCAAATTCCAGAGAGAGGGAAGGGCATGAATCTTGAATTATTATCACAAGCGGACGCTTGCGCTAGTTGGGCTCAAATAATCTAACCAAATAATGCTATACTAGATTGTGTAGTCATTTCATTGTTTTAATTGGCTATCAAGAATTGGTGTTATTTGATCCTGAATTCTTTGAAAAGCATCCTCACCAGTACTGCCTCCTGAAAAGGCATGGATAATTTCTAACTGTTCATTAATAATAAAAGTGGTGGGATATCCCCACCTCAATTTAAAAGTATCTTTGATGAGTTTATCTGCATCGGCAATCTGGTCAAATTGCCATGGCGTATATTGTAATACTTTGATGATATCTTCCTTGGCATCTCTACCTATCGCGAGGTAATTGACCCTTTCTGTTCCGTATTTCATTTTGATCTCATTAAACCCTGGTATTTCTGCCATACAAGGAGCACATGCTGAAAACCAAAAATTCATTATCGTTATTTTACCTTTAAAATATTCTTGGTTTATGGGTGTGCCTCCAATGGATGTTTCATTAATTACTGGTAGAAGATGTCCTGTAATACAGTCAGGGGTAAGTGGAATGAAATTCTCTAAATCTTCAATGGAAACCATTTCTTTCCAACATTGCGCTATTCCTTCTTCGTAAGACGGGGTGTTATTTGATTGACATGCCAATAGAACTAAAATAATTAGAGAAAATTGAATCTTTAGTATTAGGCTCATCATGTTTGCTAACAACGGGTTATGTGCGTTTTTAACCTAAATGTAATTAAAA
>NZ_SMLV01000076.1 GCF_009711525.1 Fulvivirga lutimaris | reverse complement strand
GATAGGATGTTTAAAAAGACCTGATGGAGCCTGCCCTCATTTCCTTTTATAATCGCCCGATCCTGCGTGTATTCTTTGATGACTGTGATTTTGTGCTTGAAGGTATTCTTGAGTATTACCAGACAGTTATCTATAATCTCATTGATGTTGCATTCCTCAGTCATAGACTTTTGTTGTCTACTAAAATGACTTAAGCTTTTTACAATTTTGCTGGCTCTATTTACACCATCGTTAATAATGTCAAAGTATGGTTTTAATTTATCTATTTCTTGACCATACTCGGAGTTATTCAATTCTTGAATAAGAGCAGAAAGACCATTTTGAATAAAATTCAGCGGGTTGTTTATTTCATGACCAATGCCGGCTGCAAGCACCCCTAATGATGCCATTTTTTCAGCTTTAAGTAGCTGCTGTTGGGTATTCTTTAAATTTTGAATCGCACGTGCTAGCTCATCATTCCCCTTTTTCAATTCTATGTTTTTTTCTTCTAAGGCCTCAGTTCTTTCTTTAACTATTGCCTCTAAGTTTTCTGTATAACGCTCTAATTTAGCTTGGGCTTGCTTGAGAAGGGTTATATCTTCAATGAATAATGATAATCCTGTTATCTCATCATTTTGATAGATAGGATTATAACTGAAAAGGAGATAAAGTGTCTCTTTGGTAGTTGGGTGCTCTATGGTTTCTTGAAATTTCTCGCCATTAAGGGCTCTATCTTGAAAACCTTTCCATTTCTCAACAAGTGGATTGTTCATTATACCAAAAATATCCATCCCCTTAGTGAGGGTTATATTTTCTACTTCGTTAGCATATTGAGCAAATGACTGGTTAAATTCAACCAACAAATTATCTTTATCAAATAATGCTATTAGACTCTGAGTACTCTCGAATATTGCTTTTAAATTCGCCTCTCTTTCAATAAGTTGATTTTGAGCTAATTTTTTATCAGTCTCGTCAATACCAAAAAATAGAATTTCAATCTCGTCACTTACATGACGTTTAACTATTTGCCAATTAATGGTTTTTTCTTGACCACTTGGTGTGCGAAGTGTACCAGTATAAGTGTCCTTATTGTTTATCAGACCCGTATTCCAAAAGATTTCAACTTTATCTTGGGATAAATTTGGAAATAGGACGCTTGCCAAGTTTGTTTTTTTAATTTGATC
>NZ_SMLV01000007.1 GCF_009711525.1 Fulvivirga lutimaris | reverse complement strand
AGCATCATAAACTTCCTGTGCCAGTTTTACGCCTGCTGCATCATAAATGTATTGGATGTATTGCCCATCTGTTTTGGTTACTCGCTCAGGCAGGTTCAGATAATTGTATTCTATAGCTGCTATGCCCTTATTTTTATCCTGGGTCATGTTACCATTCTTGTCATAGACATAGTCAGGGTCTGCAGTGGTACCTGCATGGCCATTGATAAAGCCTGTGCTT
>NZ_SMLV01000068.1 GCF_009711525.1 Fulvivirga lutimaris | reverse complement strand
GAACAATAGTTTTTAAACATTAAAAAAATTGAAAGGCTTCCGTATATTGCGGAAGCCTTTTTTTATGTAAAATTTTATCAATGCAACTGAACAATTCTAAAGTTATCAATGCCTGGTGTATGTACGATTGGGCAAACTCGGTTTATTCATTAGTCATTACTTCAGCCATATTTCCAATCTACTATAATGCAGTGACTACAGGAGCTGATGGAAGTGATAGAGTTGACTTCTTTGGAATGGAGATATCTAATTCAGTACTCTACTCTTATTCACTTTCTTTCTCTTTTCTCTTTGTGGCTGCAATTCTTCCTATTTTATCAGGTATTGCTGACTACAGTGGAAAAAAGAAATATTTAATGAAGCTCTTTGTTTATCTAGGCTCATTCTCATGTATTGGTTTATATTTTTTTACAGGAGAAAATATTGAATGGGCAATATTATGCTCAGTCTTGGCAAGTATTGGGTATTCTGGAAGCTTAGTTTTCTATGATGCTTTTTTACCTGAAATAGCTACGGAAGACAGGTTTGATAAGATTAGTGCGAAGGGCTATTCTCTAGGATATATTGGTAGTGTCATTTTGCTTATTGTAAACCTTGTGATGATCGAAATGTTTGATGTTTTTTGGTTTGAAGATAAAGGAACTGCAACACGTTTTGCGTTTCTAATGGTTGGTGTTTGGTGGCTAGCTTTTTCTCAAATCACCTTCCTAAGGTTGCCTGATAATGTTCATAATCTTAAGCCTAAAAATAACGTGTTCACTGAAGGTTATAAGGAGCTTAAGAAAGTGTGGTTAGCTGTAAAGGGAGAAAGAATGACTAAGTTATTTCTATTAGCATTCTTTTTTTATAATATGGGTGTACAGACAGTCATGTATTTGGCGGCTACATTTGGTTCAAAAGAACTTAAACTTGACAGCGCCAAGCTTATATTAACTGTATTGATAATACAGTTGGTAGCCATTGGTGGAGCCTATTTATTCGCACATATTTCCAATATTAAGGGAAATAAATTTTCATTACTATTGATGGTCTTTATATGGATTT
>NZ_SMLV01000033.1 GCF_009711525.1 Fulvivirga lutimaris | reverse complement strand
GCAAAGTTCTTAATACTACGATAAGATACATGCAGTCAAACAAAGGGTGGTTTTATTATCAAAAACACAAATGGTTTACCAACAGAATTTTGTACCTAAGGTGGTCAAATTCATGGATATTTTACGCCTTTTCACTTATTACAAAAAATGACAAGTCCTAAGATTACTCTCTTTAACATTGAAATTGACGCGTTAACAATGGAGCAGACCGTAAACCTGATTAACAAATCAATAGTAGAAAAAAATCAGGTAGTACATAATTGTATTAATGCTAATAAAGTGGTTCTAATGGAAAAAGATAAATTCCTAGAGCGAACTCTAAAAGATGCGGATATTATTAGTGCTGATGGGCAAGCAATAGTCTGGTCTTCTCAACTTATGGGCGATCCGTTACCTGAAAGAGTTCCCGGTGTAGATCTTATGGAAAACTTAATGAAAATGGGTAGTAAAAATGGC
>NZ_SMLV01000283.1:10201-10473 GCF_009711525.1 Fulvivirga lutimaris | reverse complement strand
GAATTGCTGTCACTGACAGATGCAATTTAAGGTGCTTCTATTGCATGCCTGAAAACGCCATCCATTTCCTTCCAAGAAAGGACTTACTTACCTACGAGGAAATGGAAAGGCTATCTAAAATACTTACTGATGAGGGTGTTACAAAAATCAGAATTACCGGTGGCGAGCCATTTGTAAGAAGAGACCTTATTCATTTTCTTACTAACCTGAGGGCGAACACCAAACTAAAAGAGCTACATATTACTACCAATGGTGTGCTGACAGAACAGTAC
>NZ_SMLV01000283.1:0-9948 GCF_009711525.1 Fulvivirga lutimaris | reverse complement strand
CAATTAATTTGAGTCTTGACACATTAGACAAAACCAGATTCTTCGAAATAACAAGAAGGGATGAGTTTGTTAATGTGATGAGCACCTTCAATGCTATACTTGACTACAATATTCCGCTGAAAGTCAATATGGTGGCCATGAAGGGGAAGAATGAGGATGATATTGTAGAAATGGCTGAGTTAAGTCTGAGGCACCGAGTATCGGTAAGATTTATTGAAGAGATGCCTTTTAACGGTAGCAACGAAAATCACGGATTAATCAGTTATCAGGAAATACTGAATATTTTAAGTTCGAAATTTGGAGAGCTAAACAAGATTCAGGATCCAGATAATAGCACAGCATATCATTATAAAATACCTGGAAGTAAAGGTGACCTAGGAATTATTGCGGCATACACCCGTAGCTTTTGTGGTACCTGCAACAGAATAAGAATTACCCCTGAAGGTGTAATGAAAAACTGTCTTTATGATGGTGGTGGACTTAATTTACGAACACTTTTAAGAGATGGAAGTACTGATGAAGATATAGCAGCAGCGCTGCAGGTCGCTATTCTTAATAAACATAAAGATGGGCATCTCGCTGAGGCGAATAGGGATAAATTAACCTTTGAATCAATGTCAAGCATAGGCGGATAGTATGGAAAATCCCTTGTTACTTGCTTTATTCTTTTTCTTAATCGCCATCTTTTATTCCTCGGTGGGTTTTGGTGGTGGATCTAGCTATCTGGCATTACTAGTGCTTGCTGGTGTTGATTTGTTTGTTTTAAGATCCACGGCACTTATGTGTAATATCATAGTAGTATCAGGAGGGACTTATATTTTTTATCAGGAAGGTTATCTCAATATTAGAAGAACATTGCCATTGGTACTGGCAAGTGTGCCATTTGCGTTTATTGGCGGATATCTGCCGCTATCATCCAAATTCATCTTTATAACATTGGGATTCACACTATTACTGGCCTCTGTCATGTTATGGGTGAAACCTACTCACAATGAACAGCATAGCGTTGTTGAGAGAACAGGAGCAGTAGCTGCAGTGGTTGGCGGTGTTATCGGGTTAGTATCAGGAATGGTAGGCATTGGAGGTGGAATATTCCTATCTCCGGTTCTCAACCTTATGAACTGGAATAAAGCCAAAAAAATAGCCGCTATTGCCAGTTTGTTTATTCTGGTAAATTCCATTGCCGGACTTGTAGGCCAGTGGATGCAGCATCCACCCTATCTAGACCTCAACTGGTCATGGCCTTTGTTAATTGCAGTGTTGCTTGGCGGGCAAATTGGTTCAAGGCTGGCAGTACTTAAATTCTCAAATACCACTGTGCAAAGAACTACAGCGGTATTAATACTAATCGCAAGTTTGAAGATCCTTAATGATCATTTGTTCGGGTTTTGATGGAAGTTGAATAAATTACATTTTTTATTCCATGACATTCTTTTCTTATTTGCAGCGACTCACAAATCTAAGTGCTATGAAATCCATCAATTTCACTAAAGATATACTACCTCACGTTATTGCTGTTATTGTATTCTTGATTATTACTGTAGCTTTTTTCAATCCCTTTTTCTTTGACAATAAAACATTTGAACAAGGAGATATCAATCAATGGAAGGCCAGTGCTCAAGAGGTAGTAGAGTTTAGAGAGCAGACAGGCGAAGAAGCTCTTTGGACTAATTCGATGTTTGGAGGAATGCCGGCATATTTAATAAGTGTTAATTGGAATGATGGAATTGTAAGTGGTTTTAAAAGAGTCTTATCTCTGTTCCTTCCGCACCCTGTTAAGAATATATTTTTAGCTTTAATCAGTTTCTATATTCTGTTGCTTTCATTTAAAGTGAGGCCCTATTTGGCGATTGCTGGCGCATTAGCCTTTGGTTTATCTACGTACATGATTATTGGATTAGGAGCAGGTCATAACTCAAGAATAGGCGCTGTGGCTTTTATGCCAATGATATTGGCAGGTGTTCATTTGGCTTTTACTAACAAAAAATGGTTAGGGACAGGTGTAACAGCTTTAGCAATGGCCTTGCATTTCAGAGAAAATCACCTTCAAATAACATACTATTTACTGCTAATAATTCTGGTTTATGGCGTTATTCAACTTATTGATGCCTTTAAATCAAAAACTTTACTTGATTTCGGTAAGACAATGGCCCTTCTAATTTTAGCTGTGTTTATTGGCTTAGGAACTTTCATAGGTAAATTCTGGACAACTTATGAATATGGAAAGCATTCAATTAGAGGGAAATCTGAGTTAACACAACAACAATCTGCTGGAGAGAAAAGTGGGCTGGATAAAGATTATGCCTTTCAGTACAGCAATGACACCTGGGGGCCTATGACATTGTTGATCCCAAATTTTCTTGGTGGAACCTATGGGCATTATTTTGTTCAAGATGAAGACAGTGAAACGCTAAGTGCATTACAAAGTACGAGCGATCAACAAGTAGCCAATCAGCTCGCAAGATACTCAGCCTCGTTTTGGGGTGACAAGCCACCCGCACCTTATTATATTGGAGCCATTATATGTTTCTTTTTTGTCATAGGGTTATTATTCGCGCCCAGGAAATATGTCATCTGGCTGAGCATCGTTACAGGTCTGGGCATCTTACTTAGTCTGGGAGATAGTTTCAAGTCTTTTAACTATTTAATGTTTGATTATTTCCCTGGCTACAACAAGTTCAGGTCAGTGACATTTACTATGGTCATGGCTTTTGTTGCCATGCCTTTATTAGGATTTATTGGATTGGAAAAGCTATTAAGCGCTGAATGGAATAAGGAAGCTCAAAAGAAGTTTTTCATTTCTCTGGCTGCTTCAGGTGGGCTATGTCTGTTAGTGGTAATTTTTGCTGGAATGGCTTCTTTTACAAAAACAGGTGAATCACAGCTTCCGTTATGGTTTTTGAAAGCTCTTCAGTCAGATAGAGAAGCGCTAATGCGTGGAGATGCATTTAGATCATTGATATTCATCCTTTTAGCAGGAGGCCTTATCTGGGCATATTTAAAGCAGAAAGTATCTGGTATTGTTTTGTCTATCGGGATATCCGTATTAATTCTAATAGATGTAGTTATGGTAGATAATAGACACTTTGGTAAGAGCAACTATAAGAGATCTGCTGATAAGTCATTCTTCTTACCAACAGAGGCTGATAAAGAAATCTCGAAAGATATGTCTACTTATCGAGTATACAATCTTCAGGGCGATGCTATGAGTGAGGCCCGAACTTCATACCACCATAGCTCGCTTGGTGGATATCATGGTGCTAAAATGAGAAGGTATCAGGATTTTTATACGAATTGCATAGAAGGCCAACGCAGTACAATGATCAATGGTATTCAAAATGGAAATTTAGACTTTAGTTCATACGATGCTATTAATATGTTGAATGCCAAATATCTCACTTTCGGCCCAGGCAAAAATGACTTTATAAAAAATGAATATGCACTAGGCAACGCATGGCTGGTAAATACTATAAAAGTTGTAGATGATGCAGACACAGAATTACAGCAAACATGTAGTTCTGACTTGGTAGCTACAGCAGTAATTGATCAGAGTAAGTTTAAACTTAGAAGTACAACCAGTTTAGATTCAGGTTCAATAGTCCTAACTAACTACCAACCTAATAAGCTCACTTATGAAGCCAACGTTTATACAAACAGTTTGGCAGTGTTCTCAGAAATCTACTATCCTGAAGGTTGGGTGGCCACCATTGATGGAACAGAAACAGATATATTGAGAGCTAACTTTATATTAAGAGCATTAGAAATACCTAAAGGTAAACACACAATTGTATTTGAGTTCAAACCTACGGTGTACGCTACTGGAAATACCCTAACATTAATCTCATGTATTTTACTGCTGATAGTTGTTATAGGAACAGTTGGCTATTCGCTCAAATCAGGCCTTTCCTAATTCGTTCAGCCTCTGCAAAAGCGGAGGATGCGAATAATGTAAAAATACATAGGCAGGGTGTGGATATAGATTACTAAGATTATCCACTGATAATTTCTTTAAAGCTTCTTGTAGGGCCTCTGGCTTATAGGTTAGCCTAGCGTAAGCATCCGCCTCAAATTCATTCTTTCTACTCAGTATATTGCCTAATATACTGCTGATCATTGAAATAGGTGAATACAGAATGCCAAATGCCAGCAGATTTAAATGAATGGCGAGTTGCTGCCCTCCTAATGCTTGCGACACTGCCTCACTGTATATCATCTGCGACATTATAAATAGCATAAGTCCTATCTGAAGTATAGAAATCGCAAAACCATAAATGACATGCTTTTTCTTAAAATGCCCCACTTCATGAGCAAGCACAGCTACTAGCTCTTCAATTGAATGATTGTTTATCAGTGTGTCATACAAGACAATCTTCTTGCGCTTACCAATACCAGAGAAAAACGCATTGGCTTTATTAGATCTTTTAGAACCATCAATGACATAGATATTGTCAAGCGGGAAGTCTATCTTTTGGCTGTAATCTTCGATGGCGGTTTTCAGTTCACCATCTTCAAGAGGTGTTAGTTTATTAAATAATGGTAAAATAAGTGAAGTGTAAAACATATTAACAAACAGAATAAACACTCCTGCTATTGCCCAGAAATACAACCAAAAAGATTCGCCAATATTATTTATCAAATAGAGTAAGCTGCCAATTAGTAAGCCTCCAACTATTACTGTTAATACATACCCTTTTAATTTATCTACTATAAATGTCTTTGGGGTGGTTTTGTTAAAACCAAAACGCTCCTCTATTACAAAGGTGGAGTAGATAGAAAACGGAAGGTTTAAAATATCAGACAATATAAAGAGCACACCAAAGTAACTGAGTGACAATACAATGCCTTCACCAACCATTGGTCTAAGTAGCTGATCTAAAAAACCGAAGCCACCAAAATACAAAACAGCAAACGAGCCTAAAAAACTGAATGCTGAAGTTAAAAAAGAGAAATTGCTTAGTGTTTTATGATACTCCTGTGCTTTGGCATACTTCTCTTCATTATAAAATGACTTAATATCCTCAGGCAACTCAGATTTTCTCGACTTTAAATTCAGATAGTCGAGTACCTGATTAAGCAGGTAGCTAAAAGTGATAATGCCAAGAATCAAAAATAGTATAGTCTGTGAAGTCATGTATCTATGTTTAGATGGCAAAGCTAATCAATATCAAACAAGGATTTCAATTTGTCTATATTTTAGAATTATTCCCATTTTGATACTTATTCCCAATGTTAACATACTAAAATCGCTTGCTTTAGGGCATTCAAGGTACTTCCTCCCGTTTGGCATTGTGCTTGCCAATAGGTTGGTATCACGAAATGAAGAAGATAATGAAAGCTATATCGAACAATGTTAACAAGTGGCTCAAACACGAGTTATGCTTCGCCTGTGCAGTATTTTCAATAGGTATAATCGTTCTTATCATAGAGATCTTCTTTTAATCTCTCATATTCCTCCATCTCCCCTTTACGCAAACGTTAGCTTATAATCTCAGACGCTATTTAGAATCTTTTAAAATAATCATTCAGATTGTTTGATATTGGTTTCGCATGTAACTTTGACTCCGTCTCATTGTTATACATTTAATCATTCGAAATCATATGAGTTGGTTCACAAACGCAATGTCAAGTACAATTGGAAAAAAAGTCCTAATGGCTTTGACAGGATTGTTTCTAATAACCTTTTTAATTGTTCATTTATCAGGAAATTTGCAGCTTTTAGCTGATGATGGTGGCAAGTCATTTAACATCTATGCCAAGTTCATGACCACCAATCCTTTTATCAAAACAACCTCTTATTTACTCTATACCACTTTTATAGTTCATATAATTTGGGCTATTATGTTATCTGTCAAGAACAGAAGTTCAAGACCAGTGGGTTATGCGGTTAACCCAGGTAATGTAAGCAGCTCATGGAGTTCTAGAAACATGGGAATTCTGGGAACAGTGATTCTGATATTCTTGGTTATCCACATGAAAAACTTCTGGTATGAAATGCACTGGGGAGGTATACCTACTGCTACATATGAAGGAGAAGTTTATAATGACCTCTATTCCGTAGTTGATTTTGCTTTTGGCAACATCCTATATGTTCTTCTTTATACAGTTTCAATGCTTGCTTTAATGTTCCATTTGTATCATGGATTTAAAAGTGCATTTCAAACATTAGGGTTAAACCACCCAAAATATACACCAATGATTAAAACTGTTGGATATGCGATTGCAATAATAATTCCTGCATTATTCGCATGCATTCCAATAATAATGTATTTAAAATAATCGAAATCTAAAGATTTATATAAATGAAGTTAGATTCTAAAATACCTGAAGGCCCATTAGCAGAAAAGTGGTCTAAACATAAATTCAACGTCAAACTGGTTAACCCGGCCAACAAGCGTAAATACGACATTATTGTAGTTGGAACCGGTTTAGCAGGAGCTTCAGCAGCTGCTTCTTTCGGAGAGCTCGGCTATAACGTTAAAGCGTTCTGTTTTCAGGACAGCCCTAGAAGAGCGCACAGTATCGCTGCTCAGGGAGGTATTAATGCTGCCAAAAACTATCAAAATGATGGTGACAGTGTATTCCGATTATTCTATGATACTGTTAAAGGAGGTGACTACAGATCGAGAGAGGGCAATGTTCACAGACTTGCGGAAGTAAGTGTAAACATTATCGACCAGTGCGTAGCGCAAGGTGTTCCTTTCGCTCGTGAATATGGTGGTCTTTTAGCCAACAGGTCTTTTGGTGGAGCGCAGGTATCCAGAACCTTCTACGCAAGGGGCCAAACAGGGCAGCAATTATTATTAGGTGCCTACAGTGCGCTTAGTAGACAAGTGGCCAATGGCAAGGTGAAACTTCATGCACGTGAAGAAATGCTTGATCTTGTAATGGTAGATGGGAATGCCAGAGGTATTGTTACAAGAAACCTAATTACCGGTAAAATTGAATCTCACAGTGCTCATGCAGTAGTATTAGCTACAGGTGGATATGGTAATGTATTTTACCTTTCCACAAATGCAATGGGTTCTAATGTAACTGCAGCCTGGAGAGCACATAAGAAAGGTGCTTTCATGGCGAATCCTTGTTTTACTCAAATTCACCCAACATGTATCCCCGTATCAGGAGATCATCAGTCTAAGCTGACCTTAATGTCAGAATCATTAAGAAATGATGGTAGGGTTTGGGTTCCAAAAACTAAAGAAGACGCAGAGAAGATCAGAAAAGGTCAACTGAAGCCTACTGACTTATCTGAAGATCAAAGAGATTATTATTTAGAAAGAAAATATCCATCGTTCGGAAACCTGGTACCTCGAGATGTGGCATCCAGAAACGCTAAGGAAGCATGTGATGATGGCAGAGGCGTTAACTCAACAGGTTTAGCTGTTTATCTTGATTTTGCTGATGCTATCAAGCGTGATGGTGAAGACTTAATCAGCGCTAAATATGGCAACCTGTTTGATATGTATCAACAGATAACAGGTGAGAATCCGTATAAAACTCCAATGAAGATTTACCCTGCTGTTCACTATACTATGGGTGGACTTTGGGTTGATTATAACTTGATGACCACTATTCCAGGTTGCTACGCCATTGGAGAAGCTAATTTCTCTGATCACGGAGCCAACAGACTTGGGGCAAGTGCTTTAATGCAAGGTTTAGCTGATGGCTATTTTGTGCTGCCTTATACTATAGGTAACTATTTGGCAAGTGTACCTTATGACAAAATCCCAACGGATCACGAGGCATTTAAAAAGGCAGAAGCAGATGTAAAAGAGCGTATTGATAAACTTTTATCAATAAATGGGTCTAAGACTGTAGATGAGTTCCATAAAGATTTAGGACACATCATGTGGGAATACTGTGGGATGTCAAGAAATGAAGCTGGCCTGAAAAAGGCTAAAGCTGAAATTAAAAAACTAAAAGAAGATTACTGGAGCAACGTGAAGGTTATTGGTTCTAACGAAGAATTGAACATGTCGTTAGAAAAAGCCAATCGTGTTGCAGATTTTATAGAGCTGGGCGAACTAATGATTGATGATGCTCTTAACAGATCTGAATCTTGTGGCGGACACTTTAGAGAAGAGTCTCAAACTGAAGAAGGCGAGGCGAAACGTAAGGATGATGAATTCTCCTATGTTGCTGCCTGGGAGTACAATGGGGAAGGCAAAGAAGAGACGCTAAATAAGGAAGATCTGGTATTCGAAAATGTGAAACTTACTCAACGAAGCTATAAATAAGTTATGAAGATTAAGCTAAAAGTTTGGAGACAAAAAAACGCTCAAGACAAAGGTGGTTTTAAAACCTATGATCTTGATGATGTATCAGAAGACATGTCTTTCCTGGAAATGTTCGATGTACTGAACGAAGACCTTGTAAAGAAAAATGAAGATCCTGTGCACTTTGACCATGACTGCCGTGAAGGCATCTGTGGGATGTGTAGTCTTTATATCAACGGAAGGCCTCACGGGCCAAAACAGACCACTACCTGTCAGCTGCACATGAGAAGCTTCAAGGATGGTGACACTATTACTGTTGAGCCATGGAGAGCGAAAGCTTTTCCTGTTGTTAAGGATTTGGTTGTTAACAGAACTTCATTTGATAAGATTATTCAGTCAGGTGGATATGTTTCTGTAAATACAGGCGGTGTACCTGATGCTAATGAGATTCCTATTCCAAAGAAAATAGCTGATGAAGCTTTTGATTCTGCAACATGTATAGGTTGTGGTGCTTGCGTTGCTGCATGTAAAAATGCTTCGGCTATGTTATTTGTAAGTGCAAAAGTATCTCAGCTGGCTATGCTACCACAAGGGCAAGTAGAGCGCAAAACTAGAGCTGAAAACATGGTAGCTACCATGGATGAAGAAGGTTTTGGTGCTTGCACTAACACTGGAGCATGTTCAGCAGAATGCCCTAAAGGAATCAGTCTTGAAAATATTGCTCGATTAAACAGAGAGTTCTTAAGCGCGAAAGCTAGTTCTGACAACGTTTAATAATATGAGGAAATATCTTTTAATGGCAATGGTATCTACCATTGCCATTTCTTTTAGTAATGCTCAGTACAATTCCTTTGATAAAATCTCAATGTCGATGGAAGCCAAAACTGCAAAAGATGGGTATGTGAGCTCAATTAATGCCATTATTTATTATAATAATGACGGGAAAATGGTCACTTATTATTCGCACCCAAAAGAATATATCCTCTTAAATAATATCAAGGGTGAGATTAAAATTTATGATGCTAAGGAAAACACTGTGCTGCAGCAGCAAAACTATAGGTACAGCACTGAGACTTCTCAATTTTACTTCTTCTTAAACAATAAGCAGTCAGATTTAGGTTTGAAGCAAATGGGGTTCATACAATCAAATATCAGTTTTGAAGAAGATGTTATGGTTACAGAATGGCTACCACCTGCCGAAATGGCTCAGGCCATAACTAAAGTTGAGCTGGTCCACGAAAATGGAGTGCCAATATATATTGCATATTACGATGCCAACAATCAGTTGAGCACCAAATCATACTACTATAATTACAATGAGCTATATCCTGGTCTAAGTTTTCCAGCTACCATTACAAAAATAAGCTATATTAGCCCTACAGACTCAACCATAACTAAGACCTCGTTTAATAACATTTTGATAGATGAGAAGGTGGATACAAAAGCTATTAATTTTAAAATCCCAGATAATGCTAAAAGCATTAACTAGCTCTATTGCTATAGTTCTATTTTGTGTCCAATCACCAGTATTTAGTCAAAACAAGGCATTAGATCTCAAACTGGTAGCTAGTACTTCAACGACTGTTCAAGCACAATCTTCTAAACAAAACATTAAACTGATCAATGCAGTAAATCCAATTTTCTGGACTTATATAGGTATTTCTGGATTATATAAAACACATATAAAAGCCCCATTATCAACTACTTGTGTGTTTGAAACCCGCTGTTCATCATT
>NZ_SMLV01000430.1 GCF_009711525.1 Fulvivirga lutimaris | reverse complement strand
TGCTTAGCACCTCGTTAGTTTGATTAAAATTTTCAATCTCCGTCAGTACTTTTTTTGCATTGTTTTTTGCAACAAAGGCATAGAACAATACAGAATCTGATTCACCTTTATCACGAGCAAACCAATTTGATTGCATGTCTTCACTTGTGCCGTTGCTGTACCCAGCAACAGGCATGGAAGAAAATGCTACTACTTCTGAGTTTTTTAGGATGGATTTAATTGCCTCCTCAAACTCCTTTATGGCAGTTATCATTAATAATTCCATGATCTTAAGCTTTAGTTTTTTGTTCGTTTTTATTCTCCCACTTACTGCGCTCCGTCATATAGTAGATCAGTGGAACTACAATCAGTGTCAGCAATGTGGATACAATTGCTCCAGCTACCAGTGAGATGGCCAAACCTTGAAAAATCGGGTCAAACAATATGATAGATGCACCAATCACAACTGCTCCGGTGGTCAAAAGAATAGGCGTTGTTCTTACCGCTCCTGCGTCTATAATCGCTTGCTTAATAGAGGCGCCTTCAGCCAGTCTGATTTCAATAAAATCGATAAGTAACACTGAGTTTCTTACCATAACCCCAGCCAGTGCGATCATACCAATGAAAGAAGTAGCAGTAAAGAATGCATCCAACAACCAGTGACCAAGTACAATACCCACCAGTGAAAGTGGAATAGCAATCATCATCACTATTGGTGTTTTGAAATTTTGGAACCATCCTACAATCAGCATGTAGATGATGATCACCACCACTAAAAATGCTGCTCCAAGATCTCTAAACACTTCAAGGGTAATCTGCCACTCGCCATCCCATTTAACAGTAAAGTCAGTCTCATCAGAAGGTTGATTGATATATAATTCTCCAATCTCATACCCTTTTGGAAGGTTCATTTGCTTCAACTTCTCTTCCATTCCAAGAATCGCGTAAGCTGGGCTTTCAAGTCCACCAGCCATATCTGCAGTTACATAAACCACTCGCTTTTGATCCTTTCGGTAAATAGATGGATTAAGCGTATCTTGTTTTACACTTACCAGATCCTGAACAGGCACTAAGTTGCCCTGCTGACCTTTTATTTTAATGTCATTGATATCTCCTAATCTTGATTTATCAGCATCCGGAACGCTAAATACAACCCCTACAGGATTCACTGATTTTTCATCATAAAAATTAGTGAATGGGTATTCCTGCAATAGGTAAGTAAGGTTGCCAACTACCTGCTGTGGAACAATACCTCTTAGCATGGCCTTTTCGTAATCAACATCCAGCTTATACTCCACCTGCTTAGCCTCAACTGTCCAGTCGACATCCACCACATCATCAGTATTGATCAAGATGTCCTTTACCTGCTCAGCTACTTTTATCTGTTCAGCATAGTCAGGACCATAAATTTCGGCTACAATAGTTGACAATACCGGAGGACCTGGTGGTACTTCCACTACCTTCACATTAGCATTGTACTGTGCTGCAATTTTCTGAATTTCAGGACGCACCAAAGTGGCAATGTCATGACTCTTTAATGATCGTTCTTCTTTAGGAAGAAGGTTCACCTGAATATCAGCCATATTGCTACCGCCTCTTAAGTCATAATGGCGAACCAACCCGTTGAAGGTAATGGGAGCTGATGTACCGATGTAGTTTTGGTAATCCACAACTTCTGGCACTGTTATCAGGTATTGTGTAATCTCTTTAGCTACCGCAGATGTTCTTTCAAGCGTAGTGCCTTCAGGCATATCAATTACCACCTGAAATTCATTCTTATTGTCAAAAGGCAACATTTTTACAGCCACAGACTTGGTAAAGAACATGGCCACTGATCCTAGAAGTAATAGAACGGTAAGTCCCAACATTACCCATCTTTTCAGGCCACTGTCTAAAAACGGTTGCTCAACAAGTTTGTAAATTCTATAAATGAATGTCTGCTCATTTGAAGGATGTTCTTTACTCTCTTCTTCATGCTTTTCTTGTAGTAAATGATACCCCAAATATGGCGTTACTGTCAGTGCAACAAACAAGGAAAGCATCATTGCAATGGAAGCTCCAATTGGCATTGGACTCATGTAAGGGCCCATCATACCAGACACAAAGGCCATTGGTAATATTGCCGCTATTACAGTGAATGTCGCCAAAATAGTAGGGTTACCAACCTCGTTGATCGCATAGATAGCCGCTTGTTTGAAAGGCAATCTTTTCGATTTGAAATGGCGGTGCATGTTTTCCGCGATAATGATACTATCATCTACCACAATACCCACCACGAAGACTAAAGCGAATAGTGTAATTCTATTCAAAGTGTAACCCAGCATATAATAGCTGAAAAGGGTCAATGCGAAAGTCAATGGCACTGAGAAGAACACTACCAATCCACCGCGCCAACCCATGGCAAACATTACCAAAACAGTAACGGCTATAATGGCTACACCAAGGTGCAGCAATAATTCACCTACCTTGTGAGAAGCTGTTTCACCATAGTTTCTTGTTACCTCTACATGTACATCATTTGGAATTAAGGTTGCTTTTAATGCTTCAACATGATCTATGATCTTGTCAGAAACCTTCATTGCATCTGCACCTTTTACCTTAGCCACAGAGATGGTTACTGCCTGATAATCTGATGGTGCATTAGTATAATTTTCATTGGCCTTGCCATATCCAAAAGACACATAATCCTTTGCTGTGGCAGCACCATCTTCAATACTGGCTACCTGATGCAGATAAACCGGCATATTTCTATTTACGCCTACTACCAAATTTTCAATATCCTCCACATTAGATAGAAACTTGCCGGTGGTCAAAAGATATTCCTGGTCGTTATTCACAAACTTTCCAGACTGAGACGAGCTATTGCTGGCTTTCATGAGTTGCATTATACCCAAAGCATCTACACCATTTTCAGCCATTTTATCAACGTCAACCACCACTTTCACCTGACGGGTTCTTCCTCCTATTTGCTTGGTGATAGCTACATCCTTAACCTTCTCTATTTCTGAAGTAAGCTCTTCAGCTAGTTGCCTAAGCTCAAAGTCATTATAGTTTTCGCTCCATAGTGTAAGCCCAAGCATAGGCACATCATCAATTGATCTCGTTTTGATTACCGGTGGGTAAACTGCTGACGGGAAAATGTCATTGTGCTTCATTAGCTCATCATAGAGCTTTACATATGATCTTTCAATGTCTTCACCCACATAGAACTGCACAATCATCATGGCCTGACCATTCATGGCCATGCTATGAATATGCTCAACCCCTTTAATATTAGCGATGATCTTCTCCAGTGGTTTTACCACCCTGCTTTCCACTTCTTCAGGAGTGGCACCCGGGTATCCAACCATGACATCAGCCATGGGCACATTAATCTGTGGCTCTTCTTCCCTTGGGATCAGGAAAGAGCTGTACACTCCTATGATCATAAGGGCTACCATTAATAAAATGGTGAGCTTAGAGTTTATAAAAAAGTTGGCGATTTTGCCTGATATTCCTTCTTGCATTATTTCTAATCTTTAGCGTTTAGAATGTGACTTTAGCGCCATTGTAAAGTTTGCCATCAGCAGAAGAGATGTAGGTTTCACCAGGCTTTAGGCCAGATAATACCTCAACATCGCCCCCAATGGTTTTACCTAATCGAAGCCATCTTAAAATGGCTACCTTCTCACTGCTCACTACATATACTCCAGATAGCTGGCCCTTGCTCACAATAGCCGATTTATTCATGGTGATTCCTTTTTGTGATTCTGTAGTCTCAGAAAAGCTCACATTAACGAACATCCCTGCATACACATCGCTGGTTGGCTCTTCTAAACTCACTTTCACAATGTATTGACCTGCGGTATTTTTAGCTGATTTGCTTATTTCTGTGACAGTACCAGTAAACTCCTTACCAAGGCTTTTTACTAATACTTTAGCTTTAGCTTCCTGCTTTAATTTTGAAATATCATTCTCAGATATCATTACAGCCGCCTCGTATTGCTTACCCCCTTCAAGGGCAACAAGTGGCATCCCAGGATTAGCCATACCACCTTCTTTTATGAAAGTGTTGGTAACTACACCATCAAAAGGAGCAGTTATATTACTATAAGCATATTGAGCCAATACCTCCTTTTTCATTTGGCTTGCAGCCTCATAATTAGCCTTTGCCATTTCAAATCGAGTGGTCATGTCATCAAGCTCCTTTTGAGAAGCACTATTTTTATCAAACAGCGCCTTGAACCTGTTATAGTCCTTTTCAGCATTCTCTAAAGCACTCTGTGCCTGCGTGATTGAAGCTTCTACCTGTGCTTTTTTAGCATTCAGGTCAGCATTATTGATGCTTATTAGCAGCTGTCCTTTTTTAACTTTCTGTCCAACTTTCACTGGAAGGCTGGTTACAAAGCCCATCATTCTGGTGCTCAAATTAGTGCTGTTCTTAGCCTCAATTGTTCCGCTTGCACCAATGGTGCTTCCCATGCTTTGACTAGATGCCTTGGCAACTTTTACAGCCACTGCCTTCGTATCTGCAATGGTGTGCTGATCATCACTGCCACATGCAAAAACAGTAAGCAGGATTATTAGTATGGTTAAATAATTTATAGTCTTCATTTTCTATTTTGTTAAAAATCTTAAGTATTCTTTAGTGAGATTGTATTCAAATATTGATTGGCGATATTCCAGCTCCTTTTGAAAATATTTGGTTTCAGCAGCTAGCAGATCGGCTGTTTTTTCTAAACCTTCAGCAAAGCGGTCCTTTCTGATTCTGTAAGCCTCTTCAGACTGCTCCAACGCCTGACCAGTTAACCTTACTTTATTTTGCAGGTCATTTAGCTGACGGATTGTTTTATCCAATTCCATCTGCTCTTTGCCTTTATATTGATTGTTTTCAAATCTGGCTTTTTCAAACTGCGCTTTTGACTTTTGTATTTTGCCGATGGTGCGAGATCCATCAAAAATATTCCATGATAACTGAGCCCCTACTATGTAGCCTGAAGCACCGAAACCAAAAAGGGCTTCATCATATAATTGATAACTACCGAAAGCATTTATCCTTGGTATAAGGCTCATCTTATCTGATTTTAGCATGGCCTGATAACCCTCCTCAGCTTTAGACATTGCGGTTACGTCCTTACGGCTATCAGATAATTGGTCGTCAAAAGTTTCTATTTCGACAGATGCTGCTGAACGCTCTGATGGTCTGTAGATAATCCCTTGATCCTGTGTGCCAAATAAGAAACCTAAGTATGCTGAAGCATTCTGAACATTTGACTCGGCAAAACGGAGCTGACTTTCTACCTCACTCACCCTCACCTTAACGGCCAGTACATCAGTTTTTTGAACCAACCCCTGATCGTTGTAATCATTGATAACTCTTAACCCTTCTCTCGCTGTTTTCTGTGCCTTTCTTAGTACACTTACAGCCTCATAACTGAGTTGCAATTGCATATAGGCTTTTAAAACCTCAAGCTCAAGATATTCTGAAGTTCGTTGGGCTTGTAAAACCTGTGCTTCTGCCTGAATTATTGCCCCTTGCCTCTGATAAGCATAATCCAGATTCAGCAAAGGCTGAAGTATCTGAATTTCTGTGGCAAAATTGGTGGTATTATCAGGGTCATTTAATAAAGCCGGGTTGAAATCAGCCTGTGTTAATATCTCCTGATTTAGCTTTGAGCCAAATGCCATCAATGGGTTATTGGTAACCATAGCGGTATGCGAAGCAGTAATAGTAGGGAGATAAGAAGCCCTTGACTGACTTAGATCGCCTTGTGCTATTTCTACCTGCTTACTGGCTATTTTTAATTGCAGATTACCCTCGTGCACTTTCTGGAGTAATGCTGACTTGTCAATTACCAGTGTATCTTGTGCGTAAGATTTAATGGTAAGAGACCAGATAATAATCAATAATAAACCTTGTCTAATCATTTTATTTAAATTTTCGACAAAGCTATATCGGTGAATTACCGAAATCTGTAACGAATGTTACAGAGCAATAAAATACTGCTCTATTTACTTAAAATGAGCTATTTTCAGATTTGAAAATGGTTATGCTCTTCTTGGCCTACGATAGGCATAATAACTCAAAACCACTTTGAGAGCTTCTTCAATGGCCACATTAATTGGCATTAATTGTCTGCCAAGCTCGGTATCAATGGCTCTTAATTGATGATAAAAATCTGTCATAATTGGAACCCTGCCGCCAGCTTTAACCACATCTTTAGCGGTTTGATATTGCTCGGGAAATTCAGTCTTTATCGTCTTACAAGTAGCCAATTCTAGCTCACTCATTTTGTTTCTGCTAGCAGCAAATCCAAAAAGCCTGCAAATTAATCCACGGTATTGGTATTGTGAACAAAACCCAGGCTCTCCTTCTACCCTCATCGGCCTAAGAATTTTACACATGGTCGTTTCAGAAGCTTGCACCTCCTCTAACCACTGATAAGCAAGATCATTTTTATATAATTCGTAAGCAAAAGGAAGAAACTCCAGTGGGGTGGCCGTGATATTAGGGTTCAGGCAGCAAAGTCCGCAGCCTGATAAGCAATTTAATCCTGTTCCGTTTTTGAAGGAGGCCAGTTCCTTTTCCAGCGCCTTGAATACCTTTTCAACAGCCTGAACTTTCCTATAAATTGACATAGCGCCCAGAGGCGATGCAAAGCTAATCAGTAGCCATCATTAAAAATACAGGTCTTAATTTATATTTATCGCAATTAAATCCGAAGGCCTGATTCAGCCATTTTATTATGATTTTGTCTTATATTACCGAATGGTCTTGGCTAAGAAACATCAGAAATACATAGAAAACTTGTTGCTCGAGGGAGCTAAATTAAAGGCTGTCAGATATATACAAGAGCATGTTGTACCTGATATTTCCAAAGCTGTGGAGTTAGCTGAAGAGATTGATAACACCATTGATGCCGATGCCACATTAAAAAAACTTAATGAAAAGCTCGTTATTCAAAATAATGAACTCGCCAAAAAAGAGAAGCAACTAGAGCAGTCTAACAAGCAACTAAAGCTTAGCGCCAAAAGATTATTTAACTCTCAAAGAGAGATTGCTCAAAGTCAGGAGTTAATCAATTCTATCAACACCAATTTATCAGAGGGCATATACCGCAGTCATGCAGTAGGAGGTTTGGTTTACGTAAACCAGTCCTTTGTAAAGCTTTTTGGTTACGATTCAGTTTCGGAGATGCTTGAAACACCATCAATAGAGCTTTATGCCAATCCTACCTCAAGGAAAGGATTGACCAAGGACATTGTAAAAGACAAGTCACGATCCAATCAGGAGGTACTTTATAAGCGTAAAGATGGCAGCACCTTTTGGGGCTTGAATAGCTACTACCTGACTATTGATGAAAAGGGAGAGGCCGTCTTTGATGGGGCCATCAGAGATATTACAGAGGAAAAGAAGATTCAAAAGAAGATTTACGAAAGCCAACGCTTACTTGAGTCAATCAACACCAACTTATCTGAAGGTATTTACCGTAGTTATAAAAAAGGCGGATTGATATATGTCAATAAAGCCTTTGCCAAAATGTTTGGTTACTCTAGCCCTGAGGAGATCCTTCGGATCAAATCTATCAACTTATATGCTGTTCCTACTTCTCGTGAGGAGCCAATCCATATCATGAGTAAGGATGAAGAACGATCAAATGAAGAAACGTTATTTAAACGAAAGGATGGCTCAACTTTTTGGGGCCTGAACACCTATCTTATTACTACCGATGAAGATGGTAATGAAGTGTATGATGGTGCTGTCAGGGATATTACAGAAGAGAAAATCTATCAGGAAAAACTTAACAAACTAAATGAAGAGCTGCTAAAAAGAAATCAGGAGCTAGCACAGCAGGAGAAGGAACTGGAAGAATCAAATGATGCCTTAAGAGCGAATAGTGAGAGTCTGGTTAAAACATTAGATGAACTTTCTGATAGAAATTTCGAGCTGGATCAGCTGGTTTACAGAACCTCTCATGACCTGCGCTCACCTTTGCGCTCGGTGCTGGGGTTGGTGAATCTTTATAAACTTGAGTCTCCAACAGCCAAACTTGAATTCATCGATAAGATAGAAGATCGAATCCTGAAAATGGATGAGTTCATTAAGTCTATGCTCAACTATTCCCGAGCCAGCAGAATGGGCATTAAAAATGAGGTGGTAGACATTGGGGCTTTAATAAAAGAAAATATTGAAGGACTGGAATTTTTAGAGGGCTTCAAAAGAATGAAGATTACCACAAAAATTACTGGTGACACCAGCACTTTAATTACCGATCAACTGAGATTAAAGATTATTCTGGGCAATATCTTGTCCAATGCCATTAAATACCGAAATCAAGAGTTGTGCACCAACAAGCTTTCAATCAAAATCAAGATTCTAAAAACAAAGGCCACTCTTGTGTTTGAAGATAATGGTATAGGGATTTCTGAAGAATATCTGGGGAAAGTATTTGACATGTTCTACCGTGCCACAGAGCAGTCGGACGGGTCGGGTTTAGGAATGTATATCGTTAAACAATCTATAGACCGACTTGGGGGAACCATAGATATTCAAAGTAAGCTTGGTGAAGGCACTAAAATTGAGATCGAGCTACCACTTAGAACTTTGGATGAAGAGGAGCCTGAGGAATGATAAAAACACCTCCTAATTCTACTCAAGAGGTTATAGGAGGTGTCATTTGATTACTTATAAAGCACCTAAAGCTGCCTCATAATTTGGCTCCTGCCCAATTTCAGGTACAAGCTCAGAATGTATCACTTTATGATCAGCATCCAGAACAACAACAGCTCTTGCATTCAATCCCTTAAAGCCGGCATCTACTAACTCCACACCATAATCTTTGGAATAAGAATCATTTCTGAAACCAGATAAAGTGATAGCATTTTCTATACCTTCTGCTCCGCAAAATCTAGCCTGCGCAAATGGTAGGTCTTTTGAAATGCATAGCACTACAGTGTTATCAAGTGAAGCGGCCTTCTCATTAAACTTTCTGATAGAAGTAGCGCAAACACCTGTGTCTACACTTGGAAAGATATTTAAGACAACCTTTTTGCCTTTAAAGTCACTTAGTGATGCTTCTGAAAGATCATTTTTTACTAAAGTAAAGTCTGGAGCCTGAGTTCCATTTTTTGGTAAGTCTCCATTAGTATTTGTTGGTTTTCCACCTAAAGTAATTGTAGCCATATTTTAGTTTTTATTATTTACTATAATCTAACAACTCATCTAGTGAATTGGTTGAAACAAAGTGATAATTTGGCCTGGCAGTAGTATATATACTCGTTGCCATAGATGCACAGCACTCTGAATTCACCATTTCCTGGTATAAAGGCATTAAGAACTTTCGCCTTCCGGTATTCACCAAAAAGTGAATGAGCTCATCAAATGAAGCCTCATAATTATGCCTAATAGACTGAACCAGCCATTCGGTAAGTACTTCAGAATTGCCACTTTTAGTAAAACCAAAAGCATCATCCAAAGCCTTCATTTGGTCTTTGGTCAAATTCGCTGGAATTGATCTTACAAAATGTAACCATTCCTGTGAAGACCAACCTTCTACTTCAAGATCTGAAGCTTTAGTTTCTGTTAAAAACCTGCTCATCTGCTCATCAACTTTAGCGAATTTGTCAGAGGTTGGTTTTGGAGCATCAGCCGGTAAACCTGGCTGATATATCCACTCTTTAATTTTAGCGGTATCCATCTCAAGGCCATTCTTTTTATAAAGCTTCTCATCAAGTTGTCTGATGAAATTTTCTGTTGTCATCACGGAAAAGGCATTACTGGTAAAATAGTCCTTTAAGAAAATATCAAACTTCTCTCTACCTACCTTCTCCTCCTGACTTCTTAAAAACAAATAACCTTTGTCATAGGCAATTGAGGTTACTCCATCATCAGGGTTTCTGTTAGACAGATCCAATTTCAATCTTGTGTCATCACCTGATCCGTTATTTTTCATGTCTGCAATTTCGGCAACAAGTCCCTGATATGCGAGGCTAGCTTCCATCTCAGAAAAATCACGGCCATACATTTTCTCCATGATTCTATTTTCAAAATAAACCGTAAACCCCTCGTTAAGCCAGAAGTCATTCCATGTAGCATTAGTCACCAAATTGCCAGACCATGAATGCGCCAGCTCATGTGCAACTAATGAAGTAAGCGATTTATCACCGGCTAAAATGGTGGGCGTAGCAAAAGTAAGTTTAGGGTTTTCCATGCCACCAAAAGGAAAGCTCGGTGGTAAAACCAGTAAGTCGTAACGCCCCCATTGATATGGTCCATAGAGCGACTCAGCAGCAGATATCATTTCCTCCAAATCTTCGAACTCAAAGGCAGCGGCATCAATAACTGATGGCTCTGCATAAACCCCTGATCTATCTCCTATAGGCTCAAATTCTAAGTCTCCTACTGAAAGGGCCAAAAGGTAAGCGGGTATTGGCTTGTCCATTACAAAATGGTACTCTCCTTTTGTATTTTTTTCTTGAGGGTTTTCAGCGCTCATCAATGCCAAGAGCTCAGAAGGAACTTTGACATCCGCTTCGTAGGTAAATCTTATACCAGGCGAATCCTGAATAGGCACCCAGCTTCTGGCCAATATTGCCTGTGACTGAGTAAACAAGAAAGGATGCTTCTTGCCTGCTGTTTGCATTGGTGTAAGCCATTGCAATGCTTCAGCATCCGTTGAAGTAGAATAATGGATAGTCACAGAATCCGTTGATGATTTAATAGGAATGGTTAAGGCACTTCCCATGTTTTTATCGGCTTCACCTAATGTAAATTTTGCTTCTTTTTTACCCACCAGCACTTTCTCGATCTTAAGCGCTTTGGTATCCAGAACCACTTCTTTAGCATCATCACCATTTTTAAGATGCAATGTTGCAACTCCATCTATTTTCTTATTTTCGAAGTCGACTACTGCATTCCATTTCAGGTGAGTAACAACCGATTCGGCAGGTTTTGCATAACTATGCTGATCCATTATTATTTCTTTGTTGGTTTCCTTACTCTCTTCATGACTTTCCATAGCGCAAGCTGGTAGCAATAAGGAAATAAGAGCGATTAATTTAAGTTTCATTTTATAACGTTTGTGAACATTGTATAAACCATTTTCCGCATAAACGACTTGAAACTAAAAAATCTTACCCTGTAAGCCACATATTACCATGAATTTATATTTTCTGAGTTAAATTTTTACTATTTTCCACACGTGATCCGATTGGGCAATAACTTACTGATATTGAGCATAATACTCCTTTTTGCCGCCAAGGCAACAGGTCAGAATATGCAATTAATCGATAGCTTAAAGACTGTTGCAAATAATGTTAGTATTGATCAAAAAATCGCGATTTACAATCAGCTTGGTTGGCAGTACAGAAAGCTTCATCCGGACAGCTCTATCTATTTCCTAAACAAGTCAAGGTTACTCATTGATGAAAGTAACAACCTTGAGCTGCTACCTGAATGCTATAACTTTTTAGGAGTCGCCTATTTGTACAAAGGTGATTATCTGTTTTCTTATGATTATCATGAACAGGCCAAAGAGCAGGCATTTAAACAGCAAGATAGTCTCCAATATGCACACGCGCTCAACAGCCTGGGCCGACTATATGAGGGTACTGCTGCTTATGATAAGGCCATTGAATATTATGATGAAGCCTTAATATATTTTCAAAACCTAAACGACAATGTTGGCTTGGCTTATATCTATTCCAGTCTGGCCACCTTTTACCAGAGTCAGAAGAACTTTGTGCGTGCCGAAGAGATGTGTAAGCAAGGGCTGGAGCTCAGAATGCAAGAGGAGTTATGGGCTGGAGTTGCATTTAGCTATTTAGAGCTTGCCAAAATATATAATGATTGGGGTAAACCAGATAAGGCTTTTACCACCTTGCAAAGTGCACAAAAATATAGCCAGCAGGTTACCGCCAATATGGTGTTAAAAGCTGAGGTAAATACCGAAATAGCGAGCCTTTACAGACAGAAAGGGGAATATGCCAAAGCTCAGGAACTAATGAACATGGCACAAAGCACTGCTGAGAGCATTAGCAATCAAAACCTTTTCATGAAGGTTTATTTGGAATTGGGCAGGCTAAATTATGACCTGAAAAAATATGATGAGGCAATCAAATATGACAAAAAGGTAGTAGTGGCCGCGGAAAAGTCAGCTTTTATGAAAGAGCTACGAGAAGGTTATTTAAACCTTTCAAAAAACTATGAGAAAAAAGGTGATATAACCACTGCTTATGAAAATTTTAAAAAGTATAACGAGATTGAAAAGCGCTTTCTAGATACTGAAAAAGCGCGTTTGGCACAACAGCACGAGTCAAGAATAGCACTGGAAACACGAGCTCGCGAAAATGAATTACTGCGCATTGAGCAGCAAAAAAATGAAGAGCTTATAGAAGAGCAAAACTTAAGAAATTATGCGCTTTTAGGTATTGCAGCTTTAATGTTTGTGCTTTTGGTAATGTTCATGATCTACTCATACAGACGCAAAAGAGATAACCTACTCCTGACCCAGCAGAAGGATAAGTTAGCAGACATTAACCTTGAAAAGGATACATTAATGAACATTCTTGCCCATGATTTAAAGGCACCCTTCAACCGGATTTATGGCCTCTGTGATTTGGCCAAGATCGATAAAGGTCAGGAAGAGCAGTATATCAAAATGATGCAAGACATGAGCAGCTCGGGTTTGGCATTGATCAAAAATATATTGGAAGTAAGCAGGCTTGAAACCGGAGAAGTTCTCGCTAACATCAACTCTGTTGATCTTCAGCAACTGTTCCGAACAAAAATTGAAAACTATGCTGATGATGCAAAGGCAAAAAGCATCGACCTGAAAAGTGACCTGAAGCTGGATAGTAATTTTGTCACCAATCAGCTTTTTCTAGAACGGATTATTGATAATCTCATCTCTAATGCCATTAAATACTCAAGCAAGGATTCGGCTGTGGAGGTGAGGGCCTTTAAAAATTCTAATGCTCTAAAGATCTCAGTTAAAGATCACGGGCCTGGGTTTACTGAAGATGACAAGAAAAATCTTTATCAGAAATTTAAACCGCTGTCTGCCAAACCAACTGCTGGTGAAGCTTCCAATGGCCTTGGACTGTCTTTGGTAAAAACCCTTGTTGATAAACTGCACGGCACCATCTCACTTTCCAGTGAAGTAGGTAAGGGAAGCACTTTTAATGTGGAAATTCCGGAGCTGCATCGTTAGTTATAAACAAACTCGCCCTTTTCACTTTTTACAGTTACCTGAGCCTTGTCTGCTCCTTCTACTCTACCAATGATTTTGCCTCTGATGTTGAACGATGCTCCAATTGATATTAAATCCTGAGCGATGCTTTCTGGCACGTACAATTCTAGTCTGTGGCCCATGTTGAACACCTTATACATTTCCTTCCAGTCCGTACCGCTTTGCTCATGTATGGCCTGGAATAATGGTGGGATTTCGAAAAGATTGTCTTTGATCACATGTACATTATCCACAAAGTGAAGCACTTTGGTTTGTGCACCACCACTGCAGTGCACTGCACCATGAATTTGACCCTTGTATTCTTTAAGAATGGCTGTCATGATTGGGCCGTAAGTTCTGGTAGGTGAAAGCACTAGCTTACCCATATCTAAAGGCACACCATCAATTTGATCAGTTACTTTATAACCTCCGGTATATACCAAATCTTCCGGAACAGTTGGATCAAAAGTCTCAGGATATTTGGTAGCATATGATTTATCAAACATATCATGACGGGCAGAAGTAAGACCATTACTTCCCATTCCACCATTGTATTCTGTTTCGTAAGTAGCCTGACCGTAAGATTCAAAGGCCACAATCACATCCCCATCCTGAATATTTTTATTGTCAATAACATCTGATCTTTTCATTCTGGCAGTGACCGTGCTATCTACGACTATAGTTCTCACCAAATCTCCTAAATCGGCCGTCTCACCACCAGTGCTAATGATATTCATGCCATTATCACGAAGCATGTGCAGCACCTCCTCGGTACCTTCAATAATCTCCGCGATAACCTCTCCTGGAATCAGGTTTTTGTTTCTGCCGATAGTAGAAGAAAGCAGAATATTATCCACCGCCCCAACACAAATTAGGTCATCAGTATTCATGATGATCGCATCTTGTGCTATGCCCTTCCAAACGGAGATGTCACCTGTTTCTTTCCAATAGATATAGGCCAAAGAAGACTTTGTACCGGCTCCATCGGCATGCATCACAGTGCAGTAGTTGGGGTCACCACCAAGGTGATCTTCGACTATCTTACAAAATGCTTTGGGATAAAGCCCTTTGTCAATGTTTTTGATGGCATTGTGAACATCTTCTTTAGAGGCAGAAACCCCTCTTTGTGCATAGCGATCGCTCATGAGCAGTACAGATTAAAAAGGAAACGCAAAAATAAGAAAAGTATGGAGAGTTTGGGTTTAATAGGTTGTTAAAGGTTTTAGGATTTAAGCTGCAGGTCATTCGGTATCCAGATTTATCGGGAGTAGGAATCCTTATCAAAACGTGTAACTAAATGGCAAAGATGCCTAACGGCATGACTTATCGATGGCAAGATTTATCCACTAAATCCAAGCCTTGGTTCATGTCACACGAAACAAGCAGTTTTTACATAAACTGGTTTGTGAGGACACAAACCAGAGTGGTCCCATCCCTTCAACCAAGGGAGAGGTTTCCCTAACCTGAAGGGGATTTCTCCCTCGCACCTCAGTCGAAATGACGATAAACAAAAAATCACCGAACAACTTTCGTCATTCGGTGATTTGGTAACAGTCTCCCTTTTCAGGGAGTGCCGGAAATTCCGGATCTATAATTATTCAGCCGCCAGGCTTACACTGCGCTTGATGAAATTGGTAAGATCAGCTCCAGTCAGCATGTTTTGAGAAAGCATTGCTAAATCATAAGCTTGCTTAGCCAATTGCTCCTTCTTCTCTGCTTTCTTAGCTTTCAAAATCTTATCAATCACAGGGTGATTACCATTTACAGTCACTTCAAACTGGTCTGGCATGTTGCCCATCATGGCATAGCCTCCGCCACCCATTTTACTCATGTCCTTCATTCTGCGCATAAACTCAGACATTGTAATAGTTACTGGCATTTCTTCTGGTGCTAAAGAATCAATGTTCACTTTCATGTTCGCATTGTTGATAGCCGTTTCGAAAATACCTTTCACTTTTTCTTCCTGCTCCTTGCTCAACACACTGTCCAGCTTCTCGTCTTTATCAATCAACTTATTGATAGTATCAGCATCAACTCTTTTCAACTGGGTGTTCTCTAATTTCTGCTCCAGGAAGTTCACATAATGGCTGTCTAAAGGACCATCCATCAATAACACATCATAAGACTTGTTCTTAGCAGTTTGGATGTAAGTATCCTGTGTGCCAGGGTTAGAAGTATATAAGTAAATCTTGTTCTTGTCTTTATCAGTCTGATTTGGAGCTACAGCTTCAGCATACTCATCTAAAGTTGAGAACTTGCTATCTACATTTTTGAATAGTGCAAAGTCCTTAGCCTTCTCATAAAACTTCTCTTCGCTCAACATACCGTATTTTACAAATACGCCAATATCATCCCACTTCTCTTCGTAAGCTTTTCTATCTTTTTTGAACAGCTCGCTCAGTTTATCAGCCACTTTTTTAGTAATGTGTGAATTGATCTTTTTCACATTACTGTCAGACTGCAAGTAACTTCTCGATACGTTCAATGGAATATCTGGTGAGTCAATCACACCATGCAATAGCATTAAAAATTCAGGAACCACGTCTTTTACCTCATCAGTAATAAACACCTGACGTGAGTAAAGCTGAATTTTATTTTTCTGTACCTCAAAGTCATTTTTCACTTTAGGGAAGTACAAAATACCTGTCAAATTGAAAGGATAGTCAACATTAAGGTGGATCCAGAACAATGGATCTTCTGTCATCGGATAAAGTTCCTTGTAGAAACTGATGTAATCTTCATCAGTTAATTCAGAAGGCGACTTAGTCCAAAGTGGCTCAGTTTCGTTGATGAACCTGTCTTTAGTTACCGTCTTATATTTTGGCTTACCATCCTTATCTTTTCCATCTTCTACAGACTCATCTCTAGTACCGAATCTGATTTGAACTGGTAAGAATTTGCAATATTTATCAAGGATACCTTTGATTTTAAACTCCTCTAAAAATTCTTCAGAGTCATCTGCAATGTGAAGAATTACGGTAGTACCGCGCTCTTCTTTAGTAGCCTTAGTAATTTCAAATTCTGTAGAACCGTCACATACCCAACGAGCAGCTTCTGATCCTTCTTGATATGATTTAGAAATGATCTCAACCTCTTTAGACACCATAAAGGCAGAGTAGAAACCTAATCCGAACTTACCGATGATGTCCTGAACATCTTCTTTGTCTTTGAATTTCTCAACGAACTCAGTAGCTCCTGAAAATGCGATTTGATTAATATACTTCTTAATCTCCTCGGCAGTCATACCAATACCTCTATCCTGAATGGTAATGGTTTTTTTATCCTTATCGAAACTTACATCAATGGTTGTATCTCCTATTTCTTGTTTCAATTCACCAAGTGATGACAGTCTTTTCAACTTTTGAGTAGCATCAACAGCATTAGAGACCAATTCCCTCAAGAATATTTCATGATCTGAATACAAAAACTTCTTGATGATAGGGAAAATGTTTTCGGTGTGTATCGAAATCGTACCTTTCTCTTCCATTATTTATAATCGTTTACGTGTTAGTTTAATCAGTAATTCGAAACACCCTTTTCAAATACTATTCCACGTCATTTTTGGTGACAAAATGACAGCATAAAGGTAAAAATGAGAAAATGACCTGACTTATTGGATAGGTTTTGTGGCAGCCAGTACAGTTTTGTTCCTATCATGAAGGTCTATGGCCTCATTGCCATACCTATATAGGTCTATGGTTACGATATTGCCTTCCCATCTCACGGCTTCCTCCACTCCTGGCTCTACAGCTTCAATGACAATAAAATCGCCATACTGTTTAACCAGTTCATCTTTCATCCGATCAAAATCAGCCTGGTTGAGTCGCTGAAAATAGAAATCGACATATTCCAGCAAATCATCGCGATAGCCAAGATTGATATCGAATATTTTATTGTCATAGAGCGCTCTTAAATCTCTGTCATCATATTTATAATAATTGACACCAAAAGATATAGTAAGATCTAAAGTAAGCTTGCCGGGAAGGCTTTCAGGAGAGCTCCTGAATTCGAAAGTGTGAAAAGAGGTGATTTTGTCAATATCTACACTTTGCTGTGCCCAACTTCCGGAAGAAGCTATGAGCAGCAGCACTATGGAGATATATATTTTCATTTACCGGATTCTATCTACAGACTTTACGAGTTTATCGTCTTTGCGGATGAATCTATTGGCCAACATGTTAAACATCATGGCAGCGGCCGGAAGGAAAAGGCCTATTCCGAAATTCCCAGAAGCACCTACTTCTTTCATTAATTCTGTAGAAAACCATGCTCCACAACCTAGTGCACCAGCCATAAATAATGAGTTAAGTGCGCCTAACCTCATTTGCATCAAGCGGTCTTTAAATTTGGTAATAGAGACAACGGCAATAATTGCAGAAATTACTGCACAAATAGCCATTGAAGCATATGGAAAGTACACAACTCCGTTTGCTTCATCAGTCGCTTTAAAGTCAATTAATTTCATGGCCATCAGTTGCTGAACTAATTCTCCATTTTCTGCCTTTAATGTCCATACAGGTAAAAATAAGGTGAGTAGCATGAACAGAGCTACGAGCATTAGAAATACGGTTTGAATCCTTTGTAACATATGGCTATTGGCTTAACTTGCAGCGCAAATGTAAATCAAACCGCTCGGTTTTAAAAAGCATTCCTACTATGAAAACAGCCTATATTGTTGATATTTTGAGAACCCCTGTTGGGAAATTTGGTGGAACACTGGCTTCTGTAAGACCTGATGATATGGCCGCCTTTGTCATTAAAAAACTGATAGAGCGCAATCCTTCGCTAGATACGAAACTTATTGAAGATGTAATTTTTGGAGCTGCCAACCAAGCTGGCGAAGACAATAGAAATGTGGCCAGAATGGCCGCGTTAATGGCCGGACTACCGATTGAAACTGGTGGAGTAACGGTCAACAGGCTATGTGCTTCCGGGCTTCAATCTATTATGGATGCTTCAAGGGCTTTGATGCTGGGTGAAGGTGATGCCTACATAGCCGGAGGTGTGGAAAGCATGACCAGAGCACCTTTTGTTACAGGTAAACAAGAGGCAGCTTTTGGAAGAGTTGTTGAGACTTATGACACTACCATCGGGTGGAGGTTTATCAACCCTAAGCTTTCTGAATTATATCATCCTTATGCTATGGGTGAGACGGCAGAAAATGTGGCCGAACAATGGAAAGTGAGCCGTGAAGCACAGGATGAGTTTGCCTTAAGCTCGCAGCAGAAATATCAGGCTGCCCATGAGGCGGGAAAATTTGCTAATGAAATTGTAGCTTACAATGTGCCTCAGCGCAAAGCTGATGACATTATTTTTGATAAAGATGAACATCCAAGATTATCGAGTTTTGAAAAACTTGCAACCTTGAAGCCTGCCTTCAAAAAGGGTGGTACTGTAACGGCTGGTAACTCATCAGGTATTAATGACGGAGCCGCAGCCTGTCTTATTGTAAATGAAGAAACGCTTAAGAAATATAACCTGACACCTATAGCAAGAGTAGCTTCTATGGCCATTGCCGGTGTTACTCCAGAATGCATGGGCGTTGGCCCAATACCTGCCACAAGAAAAGCTCTTAAAAGAGCAGGATTAACTTATAATGACCTCGATGTTATAGAACTTAATGAGGCCTTTGCTTCACAATCAATTGCCTGTATGAATGACCTGGGGTTTGATCCTGCAAAGGTCAATGTAAATGGAGGCTCAATAGCCATAGGTCACCCTCTTGGTGCTAGTGGAACCAGAATAAGCGCCACATTAATTCATGAAATGCAAAAAAGAGCGTCTGCTAAATATGGGTTGGCTACAATGTGTATTGGCGTTGGTCAGGGTGCAGCCATCATTTATGAAAAACTTTAAGAATAATGCCAATAAAAGTAGTAGCCTTTGATGCTGACGATACTTTATGGGTAAATGAAAACTACTTTCGTGAAGCCGAAGGCGAGTTTGTAAAACTAATGGCCACATATGCCTCAGAAGAGGATACAATGAAGATTCTTTTCGAGATAGAAATGCAGAATCTAGGCATCTATGGTTTTGGTATCAAGGGTTTTATGCTGGCTATGGCAGAGGCGGCTGGCAGAATATCTAACGGAAAAGTAACAGCTGCAGAAATAGATAAAATTCTTAGCCTGGGTAAAGCAATGCTCAACAAGCCTGTTGAGTTGCTCGATAATGTTGAAGACATTCTTAAAAAGGTTCAGCAGAGATATAAAGTGATACTGGCTACAAAAGGTGACTTGCTAGATCAGCAGCGAAAACTGGAAAAGTCAGGATTGGAAAAATACTTTCATCATATAGAGGTGATGAGTGATAAAAAAGTAAAGGACTATAAGAAGCTTATAAAACATTTGGACATCCAACCTGAACAATTTTTGATGGTGGGTAATTCATTGAAGTCTGACATCTTGCCTGTGGTTGAGCTTGGAGGCCAGGCCATTTATGTTCCATATGAAATAACATGGCTGCATGAGCAGGCAGCTCCTGAAGAGCAGCATAATGGTAAGTATGTTGAAGTAGCAAAACTTCATGATGTCTTAAATCACCTTTAGCCATGAAGTATTTATTTGAAATAGCATACAAAGGCACCAACTATCATGGCTGGCAAAGGCAAAAAAACGCCATGACAGTACAACAAATGGTGGAAGAGGCTTTTTCAAAAATAATGAGAACCGAGATTTCAATTTTAGGTAGCGGAAGAACAGATACTGGCGTGCATTGCGAGCAACAATTCTTTCATATTGAAACCGAATCTGAGATTCCGGATGCTGATCGGCTCTTATTCAAAATAAACAATTACTTGCCAGAGGACATTGCCATAAAAAATGCCGCTCTTGTTAGTGATAATGCTCACGCTAGGTTCAGTGCATTTTCAAGAAGTTATGAGTATCGTATGACATTGGTAAAAGATCCCTTCAATGCGCCATTGAGGTATTTTTTCAATAGGCCGTTAGATATCAAAACCATGAATGAGGCCGCTGCGTTATTAATCGGTAAACAAGATTTTGAGTGCTTCAGTAGGGTAAAAACTGAGGTCAATAATTTTTTCTGCGATATTACAGAAGCAAAATGGGTTTTAGAGGGCGACAATCTCACCTTTTATATTTCAGCTAATCGGTTTTTAAGAGGGATGGTTAGAGCTATTGTTGGAACTTTGCTTAAAGTAGGATTAGGCAAAATAACTGTGAATCAATTTCAAGAAATTATTGATTCAAAAGATCGCAAGAATGCAGGGGCCGCAGCTCCGGCACAGGGATTATTTTTAACTAAAGTGGTTTATCCACAGGATATATTTATCAACTGACATTGGAAAAAGAAAAAGTAACAAGCGGAAGTATTGTTGATTACCAGGTATTAAAAAGGCTTTTCAAATTTGTTCAGCCCTATAAAGGCCAATTTTATGGATTAGTGCTGCTCACCATTTTACTTGGTATTTCTGCCCCGTTAAGACCATACCTCATTCAATACACTTTAGATAATGATGTAGCCAATGGAGACTACCCGGGATTGGTAAATATGATTTACTTATTGTGCGGACTTCTGGTGATCCAGGCCATCATTCAATATCTGCATACGTACCTATCAGGCTGGTTGGGTCAGTTTATAATACGTGATATCAGGGTGAAGCTTTACAGCCATTTGGTTAAGTTACGTCTTAAGTTCTTTGATAAAACGCCTATTGGACAGTTAGTAACCAGAACCATTTCAGATGTTGAAACTCTGGCAGATGTTTTCAGCGAAGGACTAGCCGCCATGGTGGGTGATTTATTGCAGCTCATATTCATTTTAGGCATTATGATTTATACAGACTGGAGATTGGCATTAATCAGTTTATCAACATTGCCCCTGCTTATTTTAAGCACCTATGTTTTCAAAGAGAAAATAAAAGTGGCTTTTAATGATGTTAGAAATGCCGTTTCTAACCTGAACACTTATGTGCAGGAGCACATTACCGGTATGAGTGTAGTGCAGATTTTCGGTAGCGAAAAAAGAGAATACAAAAAATTTACTGATATCAATCGCGAGCACAGAAGAGCCAACTTGAAGTCTGTACTTTATTACTCAGTCTATTTTCCGGTAGCGGAGATTATCAGTGCAGCAGGTATTGGATTACTGGTTTGGTATGGCGCCAAAGGTGTTATTCACCAAGTGGATACTGGCATTACCCTAGGTATGCTCATTGCCTTTATTATGTATATCCAAATGTTCTTCCGTCCTATCAGAATGATAGCGGATAGGTTCAACACCTTGCAGTTAGGTATTGTGAGCTCTTCAAGAATCATGAAGCTTTTGGACAACAACGAACATATTCCTAACAATGGATCACTAGCACCTGAAAAGATAGAGGGTGCCGTATCGTTTGATAAAGTTTGGTTTGCTTATAACGATGCAGATTATGTATTAAAAGATATTTCATTGGATGTAAAACCTGGTGAAACCATTGCCTTGGTTGGAGCAACCGGAGCAGGGAAATCTTCTATCATTAACCTCCTCAACAGATTCTATGAAATAAATAGAGGAACCATTACTGTAGATGGCAAGAGCATTCAGGATTATGACATCGATAATTTAAGAGGTAATATTGGGGTGGTGCTGCAGGATGTTTTCCTGTTTTCAGATACCATTATGCAAAACATCACACTCGGCAACCCTGACATTACCGAAGAAGATGTAATGGAAGCGGCAAAGCTTGTAGGTGCTAAAAAATTCATAGAGAGACTTCCAGGAGGCTTAAATTATAATGTAATGGAACGTGGGTCAACACTTTCTGTGGGTCAGCGCCAGCTAATCTCCTTTGTGAGAGCAATGGTTTATAATCCAAGAATACTGGTACTCGATGAGGCCACTTCTTCTGTAGATACAGAAACTGAAGAGATGATTCAGAAGGCCATTGATAAAATGATGTTCGGCAGAACATCCATTGTAATTGCTCACAGGTTATCTACTATTCAGAAGGCCAACAAGATTATAGTGCTCGATAAAGGGGAGATTAAAGAAGAAGGAACACACGATGAGTTGTTAGAACTAGGCGGATACTATACTCAACTGCATAAAATGCAGTACAAAGAAATTGTATAATTCGATTAGCAATCAATTCACGACATTCGCGAATTAATTATATTGTGTCTAATTTAGCTTGCTGATGTCCAAAACGTTCCGCTATATTTTTATTCTCTCGCTGTGTCTCCTGATGACAGAGGTTGACCTATTTGGTCAGAGTAGAAATAAAAGACGGCCTACATCAACCTCCGCATATCGCGGGCGATATAAGAATATCAAAGTTAGTCGTGCTAAGGCCAAAGTGGTCTGCCCTATTTTTGAAGACAGTCAGTATCCATATCAGGGTATTGGTATCAAAGTAGGAGACCCGTTTGCAATTACTTATAAATTTTATGCGGCAAAAAACTTTGCTATAGCCATTGATGGCGGTAAAGCGGCCAGTGGTTTGTACAGTGGCTATCACAGAGAAAATTTTCAAGACCTTATTGAACCAGACACGCTTGGCTTTGATCAGGGTGTGGGATATTTAGGCCATATTGTGAAAAAAGAATGGGTGTTGGAAGGTAAGGCCTTGTACCAGCGTGATGCTTCTAAAGTGCTAAAAGGGCTGCAGTGGTATGTTGGTGCCGGATGGCAGTGGCGTAATACTGACATACAATACGAATACCTTTTAGAGATCAGTTTTGATGAAAACGAGATCAATATTCTGGATGAAAGTTATCTGACCATGGGGCCTGTCGCAGTATTGGGTATTGAATATTCCTATTTCACCATTCCGGTATCAGCTTTTATGGAAATAGAATGGTACACCGATGTGGTGCAGGATCCGGGGTGGCAGCGTTTTCAGGGAGGTGTTGGACTAAGGCTAATTTTCTAATCAATGAATAATAAGATCAAATACGGTGTCGCGATTCTTGTCTCGACCATCATTGTTATTGCAGTATATTTTGGACTAGGTGGGGCGGAGCCCCTCGTTTTTGAAAAAGAAACCAGACCAATGCTCAAGGTTTATGGCAAGCCCTTTCAGGGAGAATACACTGACCCCACAATAGAAAAGCTGTTTACCGAAGCCCGTGAGTTTGCCATAGCCAATGAAGACGCTACATTAGCCATCATCAATTACAACACGGCAGATATTGATTCAGTAAAACAATTTATTGGCTTTATCTCTGACAAAGACTATGACAAAATGTATGTGGAAATGAAGGAAGTCACCTTTGTGAAAACCAAGATCAATGCCCACAACCTCGTAATGCCACGCCCTGATAAAGTGCTGGAAGAAGCCACAGCATTTGCCAAAGAAAATGGCCTAAAGCTAGATGAGCTTTCTATTGAAGTTTATCATAAGGAAAGTGATTTGGAGGTGTTGTTTCCTTGTAAGGCGGAGTGAGATAATCCTTTCTTTAACAACTCATTAACACTATTCAAAAGTCTGACCCTTTATATTTGACAGCGCACATCAACACCAACTGTCAAATGAAATTTCTGTTTTCTCTATTATTTATTAGTTTCCTTCAAATGCATTCTGTTAATGCTCAAGAAGCAACTAAAGAACATAAAGACTCTTTAAATACTTTGAATAAGGCATATTATGATCTGAACCTAAGAGTTTTCCAGGCCGACTCTAAGGTTGAAGATATTGATAGAATATTTCAATTGTTCACAGATGACTTTACCTATGTGCATCCAAAATATGGCGGAACCTATACCCGAGAAGATTTATACAATGGTTATGTACGCAACCAGAAAAATGGAGGCTATGATGGTCGAGTGGTTGACATAAAAATAGTCAACAAGATCATAGGGTTAAATGCTGTGACGGTAGAAAAGCGGTTTGTCCAAAAAGAAGATGGAGACATTGTAGAAGGAGAACCTGAAATGACCCTATTCGAATTTAAGGATGGAAAAATTTCAAGGATTTTTGAGTATTGGTGATTTGGAAACCCTGTTTTCCTGTCTCGAAGAGTAAAGTGATTTTTTATCAATTAAACTTGTGGCATACTAAGTATTTGTTTCTTTTTGGCTTTATCATACTGATCAGTAATCTCTACATCTAATGAATCAAGTCTTAGAGCTCTTTCATAAAGTTCAATTGATTCACTTAGTTTTCCACTAGAGTAGTAGGCATTTCCCTTCCAGTATAAAATTCGAGCATTATTTGGATTTCTTTTAATTGCAAAATCGTAATCATTAATTGCAGCATTATATAAAGATGAGTCATAATATGTATTTCCTCTATAAAAGTAATTTTCATAATTACTCGAATCAAGACTTATTGCCATATTAAAATCTAATAAGGCTTCTTTATACATTTTATTTAATCGATATACTCTTCCTCTGTAACTATACCCCTCGGCATTCATAGGTTCAATTCTTATTGCTTTCTCTAGATCCAATAAGGCTCCGTTTAAATCTCCGAGTATATTTCGTGTTGTGCTTCTATTTCTATACCCTCTGGCATCATTCGAATCTATTTTCAACACCAAATTAAAGTTATTTAGTGCCTTTTGATGATCATTGAGCTTAGAATAGACAATTCCTCTTAAATTAATTGTTCGGGTACTGCTATCTCCATAATCTATTGCCTCAGCAAGATACTTTGAAGCCTCTTCATAATTTTCAATATCAAAATAGCATTTACCCATATTATACAAAGAAGATTTATTACTTGGCCGCTTTTCAAGTGCTATTCGAAAATATCTTAGCGCCAAAGAATATTCTTGAAGCTTTAAATAACAAGCGCCAATATCATTATACGTTTTTGATTCTTCTGGATCCAATTCAACTGCACCCAGATAGTATTCAATTGCCTCTTCGTATCTTGCCTCTTCGTAAAGCTCAAATGCTCGATTATAGACTTCATCATAAGAATTTTGACTACAAGCGGCAAAGCTCATAAGAATTAAAAGGTATTTCAGGTTTTTATTCATTACCTCAGAAAACTATTATTAACTCTCCAAAGTCTCCTCAGCAGTCATCTGCTTTTCGTAAAGGTCTTTGTAAACTCCGTCATGGTCCATCAGGCTGTCATGGGTTCCTTTTTCTACAATCTTGCCATCATCCAGCACAATAATTTTATCGGCCAGCTTAGCCGAAGATACCCTGTGGGAAATTATGATGGTAGAACGGCCTTTCATGATCTTCTTCATACTGTTGAGAATGGTATTCTCTGTCTTCATATCCACTGCAGATAGTGAATCGTCCAGCATCAATATTTTAGGATCTCTTGAAATGGCTCTGGCAATAGAAACACGTTGCTTCTGCCCACCGGACAAGGTAATACCACGCTCCCCTACTTTGGTGTTAAAACCTTCAGGGAAATCCATGATATTGGTATAAACATCAGCATCCTTAGCTGCCTGCAGCACCTTTTCTTCAGAAAACTCCTGGCTACCAAAAGCTATATTATTGAAAATAGTATCGCTGAAAAGGAAAACATCTTGTGGCACATAGCCAATCTGGCTGCGCAGATTCACTACCTCATAAGCCTTAATGTCTTCATCATCTATTTTGATGCTACCAGAGGTGGTATCATACATTCTTGAAATCAAATTGGCAATCGTACTCTTTCCAGAGCCAGTAGTACCAATTACTGCCAATGACTCACCGGGATTCACCTCAAAAGAAATGTCATCCAACGCTCTGATACCCGAGTCAGGATAAACAAACCCCACCTTGTCAAACACAATTTTGCCATCCAGTACCTTAATCTTATTGTGTGTAGAGACTATTTCATTTTCAGTTTTCAAAAACTCATTAAGCCTTTTCTGAGAAGCAGCAGCACGCTGGATGATACTGCTAATCCAGCCCAGTGATGTTACCGGCCAGGTCAATAAATTCACATAAATGATAAACTCCGCGATATTACCAAAAGTCAAAGTCCCTTCAATCACCTGGGCGCTACCAGCATAAACAGTAAGTACCGTACTTAGCCCAATCAATGCCAATATCAATGGAAAAAACAATGCCTGCACCATGGTCAGTCGCAGCGACTTGTTCTTATAGTTATTGCTTTCTGCAGAAAATTTATTGATGGAGTCCTTCTCCCTTATAAAAGATTTCAATACCCTTATCCCAGAAAATGCCTCCTGTACAAAAGTAGAGAGCCCAGACTGGCTGATCTGAATTTCCTCTGAGCGCTTGTTAATAATGTTGTTCACATAATAAATGCTCACAGAAAGTATAGGCAGTGGAATCAATGCATACAATGTCAGCGTCACATTGATAGAAAGCATGTAGGGAATCAGCATCGCAAAAAGCGTTATCAAATTAAGACCATACATGATTGACGGTCCCAGGTACATACGCACCTTGCTCACATCTTCAGAGATTCTATTCATTAAATCTCCCGTATTGTTTCTTCTGTAAAAGCTTAATGGTAAAGACTGATAATGGGCATACACTTCATTTTTCAGATCGTATTCTATCAGTCTTGACATAACAATAATGGTTTGCCGCACCATAAAAAGGAACACTCCTCTTAGCAAGGCCATCAGCAAAATAATCAGGGCATAGATCAGAATGCTGGCAGCAAAGACTTCATACATATTGTCTTGCAAATCGACCCCCTGAAAAGATTTATAGATTAAAATATTATCTCCTACCAGGTTAAGTGCATACCGCACCATTTGAGCAGGAATAATCTGAAATATGTTTGAGATGATGATGAAAAGCAGCCCCAGTGCCAGGTGATACTTATATTTCCAAAGATACTTATTGAGATAGCTTAATTCTTTCATTCAGGATTTTGTCTCGTATTGCAACGTTCGGCACCAGCCTTAAGTTTTACACATCTGCTTTAAGATGCCAATAAAGTTCATGCAATCGTTTTCGTTCGTTGAATTAGTTACAAAAAAGGCTTAGTTTTGCGCCACATTTTCCTTGAGGCATTCTCTTTTGAACGGCTCAAAAGTACGATAAAGTAATTATTAGCACATTATGATGGATATAAAAGAAATGGAAAAGGTAGAAGGAGGATTTCTGTTTTCAGAAGTCTCTAAATTAGGTCATGAACAAGTCGTATTTTGTCATGATGAAGCTACCGGCCTTAAGGCAATTATTGGTATTCACAATACCGTATTAGGTCCTGCGTGTGGAGGAACCAGAATGTGGAACTATACCAACGAGCAGGAAGCACTGACTGACGTATTGCGTCTTTCAAGAGGCATGACATACAAGTCGGCCATTTCAGGGTTGAACTTTGGTGGTGGTAAGGCCGTGATTATCGGTGATGCCAATACCATGAAGACTGAAGCTTTCTTAAGAAGATTCGGAAAGTTTGTTCAAAGTCTGGGTGGTAAGTACATCACTGCAGAGGATGTGAACATGAAAACCCGTGATATGGAAATCATAGGCATGGAGACCAAATATGTTACTGGTCTTCCTGAAGTTCGCGGTGGTGGTGGTGATCCATCTCCTGTTACTGCTTATGGTACCTATTTAGGGATGAAAGCAACTGCCAAAAAAGTATTTGGTTCTGATAGCTTAGAAGGCAAGAAAATCGCTATTCAGGGTGTTGGCCAGGTAGGTATGTATTTAGTAGATCATTTGACTAAAGAAAATGCCAAGCTTTATATCACTGACATTTCTGAAGCTAAATTGAAGACTATTTCTGAAAAGTCTGGTGCTACTGTAGTAGGCATGGATGAGGTTTATGATCTTGATGTTGATATCTATGCACCTTGTGCTTTGGGTGCCACTTTGAATGACGATACAATAGGCAGATTGAAATGCCAGATGGTAGCAGGCGCTGCTAACAATCAGCTTGCTGATGAGAAGAAACATGGCTATATGTTGTTAGACAAAGGCATTGCTTACGCTCCTGACTTTTTGATCAATGCAGGTGGTATCATCAATGTATATGAAGAGTATTTAGGAAACTACAATAGAGAAAGTGCTTATCTGCAGGCAGAAAATATTTATGGCACTTGTTTAGACATCTTAAATAAGGCTGAAGATGAGAAAATTTCTTCTCAGGAAGCCGCTATTAAATTAGCAGCACAAAGAATAGAAGAGATAGGCAAAGTTAAATTGTCTAGATAATCTAAAATACCCTACTTTTGCAAATGAATATGATGGTGGCTAATTGGTCACCACCATATTTATTTAAATTATATACGTTCTTTTTAATAACCGTAAATGCTTAACCGCAGAACATTACGAATCAAAGCAATGCAAACCATGTTTGCATTTCGTCAAAGCAGAGACGCCAATTACGCTTTGGCTGTACAGCAAATTGCTGACATTTTTTCTCCCGATCTTAATTCAATGGAAGTACAAGACAAAGACCAGCTAAAAGCTGATCGTAAACTTAGTACTGATCTTTTCAAGGCTAATTTTGAAAATAAGGGATATCATTCTACTAATGACAAAGTAGAGGAAGTGACCACTAAAATGATTCAGGAATACCATCAAAAAAATGGTAAAGACCTGCTCCATTTTAAAAAGACTATGGTCATAGAAGCGGAGAAAATTGTAGACCGTTATTTGTTGATTTTGTTATTACTAGTAGAATTTTCAGAATTCGCAGAAAAAGATACTAAACAAGATCATTCCAGGTTTGTTAAAAATTTGTTAATCCAGTCTATAAAATTTAACAAGTCGCTTGAAACCGCTAGCTTGAGGCGTAATTTAAATTGGACAAATGAGTCCGATACTGTTCGTCAGTGGTTCAAAGATATAATTAAGGCTGATGATGAGTATTTAAAGTATTTGAAGTCACAAGACCAAAGCTTTGAAAGTGATAAGGCCATTGTTGATCATATAGTTAAGAATATAATATTCAAAAACGATGTGATTGATAAGTATCTGGAAGATGCCGATTTAAATTGGGATGAAGACAGAGCCATTATCAAAAGCCTTGTGACTAAAACTTTAAAGTCTATTCCTGATGAAAGTGGAGAATTTGAACTTCAAGAGCTTTCTTATAATTGGGAAGATGACAAAACGTTCTTTCAGGAGCTGTTTGAAGAGACCATAAAGGTTGAAGAAAAATACGAGCCGTTAATTGCGAAAAAAGCAGTGAATTGGGACGTAGATAGAATTGCTGTCACCGACAAGATTATACTTGAAATGGCGATTTCAGAAATGATCAATTTTCCGAGCATCCCTGTAAAAGTGACAATAAATGAATATATTGAGGTCGCAAAACGTTATAGTACTCCGAAGAGTAAAGTCTTCATCAACGGTATATTAGATGTGATTGCTGAAGAGCTTGAAGCTTCAGGAGTTATTAAAAAAAGCGGACGCGGATTAATAGACAATAAATAGAAATACAATGAGCAAGAAATCAGGAAATACTTTTATGGCTTTTCTTCTTGGAGCAGCAACAGGGGCGATAGTAGGAATACTTTATGCACCTGACAAAGGCTCTAATACTCGTGACAAATTGACTTTCAGATTAGACAAGTACAAAACAATGCTTGAAGATCTGGTAGATGATTTGGTAAATCATAATGAAGGCCCGCTTAGCGAGGCTAAATCACATGGTGAACGCGTAGTAAACGATGCTAAAGAAAAAGCTGAAAGATTGTTAGAAGATGTGGATGAGTTGATCAGCCACATCAAGAGTGGAGAAAAGAATTAATCTTTTAAAAAGTAAGTCAAAATAAACTAAACTAGAAATGAACAAATTAATGAAATCTGCATTGGCTATAGGGCTAATGGCTTTTGTACTAGGTGCATGTGGAAGCGACAAAGACGCAGAAAAAAGAATTGCTGAATTGGAGAACAAATTAGCTCAACTAGAGACTAGCAAAACTGGTGGTGCAACTGCTGCTACTGCTACTCCAGAAACTAAGCCTGAAGGACCTCTTCCTGCTTTCAAATTTAACGAGCTGGATCATGACTTCGGAACTATCAATGAAGGTGATGTTGTAGAGCACACTTTTTCATTTACTAACACTGGAGATGCTCCTTTGATCATCCAAAGTGCTAAAGGATCTTGTGGATGTACTGTACCAACATGGCCTAAAGAGCCAATTCCAGTTGGTGGTACTGGGGAAATCACTGCTCAGTTTAACAGTAAGGGTAAGCCAAACATCCAAAACAAAACTGTAACTATCACAGCTAACACTTGGCCTAAGCAATCTACGCTTAGAATCAAAGCTATGGTGACTCCTGCAGCTCAACAAGCTCCTGCAGAAGGACCAGTGAAATAATTACATAGAATAAATTCTATATTTGCGCATCCCAACTCTCCCAAGGAGTTGGGATGTGTTGTTTTTATTAACTTATTTTACTCAAACAAAAAATTAAAAAATGATTAAGCCTTTATTATTACAAGCGGCAGACGGTGGTGGACTTTCTTCACTTATTCTTTTTGGTGGTGTTGCGTTAGTATTCTATTTTTTCATGATCAGACCACAGCAAAAGAAGCAGAAAGAGCAGAAGAAATTTATTGAAGAGATTAAAAGAGGTGATAATGTTGTTACTATAGGCGGCTTGCACGGGAAAGTCATGTCAACAGATGACGATACTGTAACTTTAGAAGTGGATAAAGGTGTTAAATTGAAATTTAACAGGTCAGCAATATCACAAGAGTCATCTAAAACCGTTTTAGAGGAAACAAAATAGTTGAGTAAGCTAGGCACCATAGTGAAATCAATAAGCCCTGAGCGCATCAGAAGCATCAGGGTGATTACACTATGCGTTGTGGCCGCTGCTACTTTCTGGTTTCTTAATGCACTTAATGATACTTACTCTACTACGCTAAAATACCCTCTAGTATTTAGCTATGACACTGAAAAGTATATCCCTTTAGAGCAGCCACCTGAATATATTCAGATTAATGTTAGCGGCATAGGCTGGAACTTGTTTAGAAATAGCCTCGGCATAAAAGTTACTCCGGTAAACTTTAAGCTGCAAAACGCCTCTGAATTTAAAAAAATCCCTGGCAACTCAATTTTAGGCACCCTGTCTGATCAGCTGGATGAGTTTAATGTAAACTTCATACTTACTGATACCTTGTATGTTAATATTGACACCCGGGCTTCCCGCAGGTTTAAACTAGCTATTGACAGCTCAGCCATTAAATTGAACGAACAGTATTGGTTAAGCTCATCACTGCGCTATAGTCCTGATTCAGTAACGCTACAAGGACCAGAGTCCATACTTAGTCAAATGGATGAAGTGCTTACAATTAGTATTCCGCAGTCCGATATTGATGAAAATTACAATGAGGATATTCCTATCGAGTTCGAAAACTCTCGATTGATTAGTAGAGACCCTCCAACCATGAATGTGGTTTTTGGTGTTGAAGAATATACCTCCTCAGAGATTGATGTGCCTTTGACATTAGAGAACTTCCCAGAAAATAAAATAGCATTTGTTACCGACACTATAAGAACACTGATCTATAATGTTGGCATCAATAGAGCTGATAACATCGCACCTGACCAATTCAGCATTGTAGCCAATTACAATAAGATTAATCCAGAGGATTCTACTATCACTTTGGAAGTCACCAAGCATCCTGAATTCACCAAAGATGTTCACCTTGACTCTGCTAAGGTGAAGGTTAAATTCAATGAATAAACTTTTACAAGTTGGCATTACCGGAGGTATTGGATCTGGCAAAAGCCTTGTCTGTAAAATATTCTCCAGCCTGGGCATTCCTATATACGATGCTGACTCAAGAGCAAAATGGCTAACGAGCAATAATGAAACAATTAAGGCCTCCATTATAGCTCATTTTGGTGCGGAAGCTTATACTGGGGTTGGTCTCAACCGTGAGTATATTGCTGGCAGAGTATTTAATAATAAACAGGAATTAGAGGTTTTGAATGGAATTATTCACCCAGAAGTGGGCAAAGACTACAAATTGTGGGTTGAGTCCCAAAGCTCTGCTTACGTAATAAAAGAAGCGGCTTTAATGTTCGAATCAGGCTCTTACAAAGTCTTAGATAAGGTTATCAATGTTACTGCGCCTGTGCCTCTAAGAATCCAAAGAGTACTAAAAAGAGATGCTTTCAGAACTGAAAAGGAAATACAAGCCATTATTGACAAACAGCTGTCAGATGAGGAAAGGATAAAAAGGTCTGATTATATCATCAATAATGATGAGCAAGAGATGCTCATCCCCCAAGTTTTAAAGCTTCATGAAGAGTTTAAAAGCTCAGTCACATGAAACTGAAAAAATGAATTCTGAACAGGTGCTTTCTTTCAAATAAAAATCAAAAATCAGGAGCAATAATAGGAGCAATTTTTAAGTGAAAATTATGCTAAAAACCTACCGGTTGTTAGCCGCAATTTTTGTCCGATTTTTATGAAAAATCAAAAAATCATAAATTTTCACACCTGCCCTATTTATCTAAAGCAATCGTTTACGGTAATTAAATGAAGCTTTTTCATTGCAATTACCTCACAATTTGAGTATTATCTCAACTTCTTTAGGGTACAGTCACTCTCCTCTTAACGACTTTTCGAACGCTTTCCTGACCAACTTTTGGTCAAGCGAGCGAGTGGATGACCTACCCCTAAATCGAAAATAAGGATTGTAAAATGGAAGAGAGAAATTTGAAAAATCAGGGGCTATATCGTTCGAATTTCGAACATGATTCTTGCGGAATTGGATGCATCGCACAAATAGATGGCGAAGCAAAACACGAGCTTGTGCAGAAGGCATTATTAATGCTTAGCAGAATGGAACATCGTGGTGGTACAGGTGCAGATCCAGAAACTGGTGATGGCGCTGGTATTCTGACCAAAATTCCTCATGAATTTTTTAAACAAGAGTGTAAATCACTTGATATTTCACTGCCTGAAGCGGGAGCTTATGGTGCCGGCATGATCTTCTGGCCAACCACCAAATCAGTACGAGATGAGTGCAGAACAGTTTTTGAAAAACACGCTGAAGAATTAGACCTTATAGTATTAGGCTACAGACCCGTACCAGTGGATAAAAATGTTCCCGGTGCTGGCGCCAAAAAAGGTGAGCCTGTTATAGAGCAGGTCTTTATGACTCATAAAGATGGCCTTTCAGATATTGAATTAGAGCGCAGATTATTCGTTTTCAGAAATTATACCACCCACCATATTGGCTGGAATGTATCTGGTAATAATGGAGACTTTTATATGCCCAGTCTCTCTTGTAGAGTGATTGTATATAAAGGTCAGCTAAGGACTAACCAATTAGGGCCTTACTATCATGACCTTAATAACCCAGACTATAAGACAACCATTGCTGTAGTTCATTCACGTTTTTCTACCAATACTTTTCCTAGCTGGAAATTAGCACAGCCCTTCAGATATATAGCTCACAATGGTGAGATAAACACTATAAAAGGTAATGTGAACAAAATGCAGTCTAAGGAAGCAAATATGAAGTCAGATGTATTTACTGACGAAGAGCTTAAAATGATGCTGCCCGTTACTGACCCTGCCCACTCAGACTCTGCCAATTTAGATTCTTTGGTTGAGATGTTGGTGCTTAGCGGTCGATCGTTACCACACGTTATGATGATGCTAGTGCCAGAAGCTTGGGAAGATAACCAGCTGATGGAAACACAGCGTAAAGCATTTTATAAATTCCATGCTTCATTAATGGAGCCATGGGATGGTCCTGCTGCATTGATATTCACCGATGGAAAAATGGTAGGCGCCACATTAGACAGAAATGGTCTGCGCCCTGCCAGATATACTATAACTAAACAAAATCAGCTCATCATTGCCTCAGAAGCAGGCGCATTACCACTTGATGAAAAAGACATTATCAGCAAAGGCAGGTTACAGCCCGGTAAAATGTTGGTAGCAGATATTGAAAATAAAAAAGTGACTTATGATGAAGAAATCAAGCACGAAATCTGCCACAGACAGCCTTATGTAGACTGGATTAAAGAGGAAAGAATAAAACTTAGACTTGCTCCTGAAGTAGCAGAACCGACCATTGGTTTCGATTCAGCCACTTTAAAAAGCAGGCAGCAGGCTTTTGGCTTTACTTCAGAAGAGGTGAAAGTTATTCTGGCCCCTATGGCCGAAACAGCCAAAGAGCCAATAGGTTCTATGGGAGCTGATACTCCATTGGCAGTATTATCAGAGTTTAGCCAGCACATTTCAAATTATTTCAAGCAGCTATTTGCCCAGGTAAGTAACCCTCCTATCGATCCTATCAGAGAAAGATTGGTAATGTCATTGTTTACAAGAGTTGGAGAAAGTCTGAATATTCTGGATGAAACGCCAGCACACACCAGGCAAATACATTTGTCGCAACCTGTATTACTCAATTCAGATATTGAAAAGCTTAAATCAATGGCTGACCGTGGTTTTGACTATGCTGTTATCGATATTTTATTCGATGCCAATGGCAAGGTTGGAAATCTTGAACGTGCCATTGAAAATGTTTGCCAAAAGGCTAAAGCTGCCATCGGTAAAGGCAAAAAAATACTCATCCTGTCTGATAAGAATGTTACCAAAGACAAGGCTCCAATACCATCATTAATGGCCATTGGTGCAGTACATCATTATCTGGTCAAAGAAAAAATAAGAACCAAAGCAGGGCTTATTGTAGAGGCTGGTGATATACGCGAGACACAGCACTTCGCCACAGTTATCGGTTATGGTGCCAGTGGTATTAACCCATACTTGGCTTTAGAAACAATCGCTGACTTAAATGATCAGGGCCTTTTAAAAGAAGGGCTAACAACAGAAGAAGCCCTCCATAATTATCAAAAAGCTATAGGCTATGGGCTACTGAAGGTATTATCCAAAATGGGTATTAGTACATTGCAGTCTTACCAGTCGGCTCAAATATTTGAAATCTTAGGTATTAGTAATAAGGTTGTTGATAAGTGCTTTAAAGGCACCACCTCAAGAATTGAGGGTCTCGGCTTTGATGAATTGGCGAAGGAAGTGCTTGTAAGACATGACCTTAGCTATAATAAAAATCTAAACAGGTTAGAAGTTGGCGGTAAGTATCAATGGAAGCTTCGTGGTGAACGGCACACCTTCACACCAGAAACTATCCATTTACTGCAGCATTCTACCAAAACGAATAACATTAAGTTATATAAAAAGTATGCTGAAAAAATTAATGATCAGTCAAAGAAAGCGCTAACATTAAGAGGCCTACTGGAATTCAAGGAGCGGGTACCTGTACCCATAGAGGAAGTTGAACCTAAAGAAGAAATCTTCAAAAGATTTGCTACAGGTGCAATGTCTTTCGGGTCTATTTCTCATGAGGCGCATTCTACACTGGCCATTGCCATGAACCGCATTGGTGCGAAAAGTAATAGCGGTGAAGGGGGTGAAGATGAGGTAAGATTTGAGCGCAAGACCAATGGTGATTGGGAGAGGTCAGCGATCAAGCAAGTAGCTTCTGGCCGTTTTGGCGTAACCAGCTACTATCTCACTAATGCCAATGAGCTTCAGATTAAAATGGCTCAGGGTGCTAAGCCCGGTGAAGGTGGGCAGTTGCCAGGCCATAAGGTGGACGACTGGATTGGAAGGGTTCGTCATTCTACACCCGGTGTAGGTCTAATTTCACCTCCTCCACATCACGATATTTATTCTATTGAAGATTTAGCACAGCTGATCTTTGATTTGAAAAATGCCAATCGCTCAGCTCGTATTAATGTTAAGCTGGTTTCAGAAGCAGGAGTAGGCACAGTTGCAGCTGGTGTTTCCAAAGCTAATGCAGATGTAGTACTGATAGCAGGTGCTGATGGTGGTACCGGGGCTTCTCCACTCAGCTCTATTCAGCATGCAGGTTTACCTTGGGAGCTTGGCCTGGCTGAAGCACATCAGACACTAGTAAAAAATAATCTTAGAAATAGAATCACTGTTCAGGCCGATGGTCAGATGCGTACCGGCCGGGACTTGGCTATTGCCGCTTTGCTTGGCGCAGAAGAGTGGGGAGTTTCAACTGCTGCGTTAGTCGTTGAAGGTTGCATCATGATGCGAAAGTGCCATCTGAACACCTGCCCTGTAGGTATAGCTACGCAAAACCCTGAGTTGCGTCAGCTGTTCACCGGAGACCCTGATCATGTAGTAAATTTCTTTAGCTTCTTAGCCGAAGACCTTAGAGAAATAATGGCATCGCTAGGTTTTAGAACTATCAATGAGATGGTAGGTCATAGCGAAGTGCTAAAGCTTAGAAGCAATTTGAAGCATTGGAAATTAACTCATCTGGACCTTACTCCTATACTTCATAAAGAAACAGTAGAAGGGAATATTGGTCAGTTTAAGCAGATTGAGCAGGATCATGAGATGGACGAAATTCTTGATTGGAAACTACTTGAAGCATCAAAACCTGCCATCGAAAAAAATGAAAAAGTACATGCCAAATTTGATATTGAAAATGTCAATCGTTCTGTTGGTGCAGTGCTTTCAAATGAAATCTCTAAAATCCATAAAGGAAAAGGACTTAAAGAAAACTCTATAACTATTGATTTCAATGGCTCTGCAGGCCAGAGTTTTGGGACATTTTTAGCACCTGGTGTAACTTTTAACTTGACTGGTGAGGCCAATGACTATTTTGGCAAGGGTCTATCGGGCGGAAAACTTATTGTTAAACCCAGCCCCGCTGCAACTTTCAAAGCTGAACAAAATATCATTATAGGTAATGTGGCTTTTTATGGTGCCACAAGTGGAGAGGCCTTTATCAGAGGTATGGCGGGAGAGCGTTTTGCTGTCCGTAACTCTGGAGTTCATGCTGTGGTAGAAGGTGTTGGTGATCATGCCTGTGAATATATGACTGGAGGAAGGGTAGTAATACTGGGCGAAACAGGAAAAAATTTCGGTGCCGGTATGAGTGGCGGAATTGCCTATGTGTTTGACCCGTTGACCCGATTTGATTTTATGTGCAATAAGGAAATGGTATTACTTGAATCACTTGATAGTGAGGATATGGATCTTGTCAAAAGTCTTGTTGAAAAGCACAAGGAATTTACAGAAAGCCAGTTGGCAGAAAAGATATTAGGAAATTGGAAATACTATATTGATCAGTTCGTAAAAGTGATTCCAACAGATTATAAAGCCGTGTTAGAAAGTAAAAAAACTAAAAAGGAGGTAGCATAATGGGAAAAGTAGATGGATTTTTAAACTTTAACAGGGAGCTTCCAAAATCAAGAAAGCCTGAAGAGCGCATTCATGATTATAAAGAAATTTATGAGCCTTTTCCAGAGAAGAAGACTAACGAACAGGCGGCCAGGTGCATGGACTGCGGGATTCCTTTTTGTCACAATGGATGTCCATTAGGCAATATCATTCCTGAATTCAATGATGCCGTATATCGAGAAAGCTGGGAAGAGGCGATTCAAATTTTATCAGAGACCAATAATTTTCCTGAGTTTACTGGCAGAATCTGTCCTGCACCTTGTGAAGCGAGTTGTGTACTTGGAATCAACAAACCTGCAGTTGCAATTGAGCATATTGAAAAAACAATTGCAGAAAAGGCCTATGAGCTTGGTTATATTAAGCCTAATCCACCAAAAACGAGAACAGGAAAAAGTGTTGCCGTTATTGGTTCAGGGCCGGCAGGTCTGGCCGCTGCCAGTCAATTAAATAAAGCAGGGCATTCCGTAACTGTTTTTGAGCGCGCTGATCAGGTAGGTGGACTTTTAAGATATGGTATTCCAGATTTTAAGCTTGAAAAACAGATAATAGACAGACGTCTTGACATCATGAGCGCTGAGGGTATTGTATTCGAAACCAATGCTGAAATCGGAAAAAATGTTGATATCAAGACTTTAGAGGATGGTTTTGATGCTATTGTTATATGTACAGGATCGACTGTACCAAGAGATTTACCTATTCCGGGAAGAGAATTTAAAGGCATTCACTTTGCTATGGAATTTCTTACTGAGCAAAATAAGCAGGTGGCGAATCAAACGCCTGAAGGTGTGAGTATTACTGCTAAGGACAAGCATGTAGTTGTAATTGGGGGTGGAGATACCGGGTCAGACTGCATCGGTACTTCGCACAGACAAGGTGCAAAATCGGTGCTGCAAATTGAGCTTTTAGAAAAGCCACTAGATCATCGCACAGATAAAGACCCATGGCCCAACTGGCCAATGGTTGTGCGTACCTCATCATCTCATGAAGAGGGTGGGAAAAGAGAATGGGCTTTACTTACTAAAGCTTTTGAGTGTGATAGCTCGGGACATGTAAAATCAATTACACTTGTTGATATTGAGTGGAAGGAAGAAAAAGGCAAGAAATTCTTTGAAGAAATACCCGGTACGGAAAGGAAAGAGCCATGTGAACTGGCATTACTTGCTATTGGCTTTGTTGCTCCTGAAAATTCATTGCTAGAGCAATTTCAGATAGAAATTAGCGAAAGGAACTTGGTAAAAGCGAAAAAATATCAAACCAACTGGCCTCACATTTTTACCGCAGGAGATGCTCACAGAGGACAATCTCTTGTCGTTTGGGCTATTTCTGAAGGTCGCGAAGCGGCTGTTGCTGTTGATAAGTATTTAATGGGAAGCAGTGCATTGCCTTCTAAGAGTGGTTCATTTCTAGTGGCTAGATAAAGTTGTGCAATCCCCAGATATGTTCTGGGGTCTACACTTTGGATTAATATTATCCTTCTACTTTCTCTCCAACTTCATCTAACTTCTCTACCCAGAAGTTATTAAAGCCCTCTCCGATATGAAGGGTGATCATAGCCATCTGAAGAAGTTCCAGAATAGCGAGGAAGTTAAAGATCACGGCTATCTTGTTCTTATCCTGTTCAATTATGTCAGAAAATGGCACTTTCTTTTTGTCTCTTAACGCATACATAATAAAATCACGCTGCCCACTGATGGTGTAAGGAAATTGAATAACCTCGTGCCGAGGTTTATTTTGCTCAATTTCATAACGCTCCATCACATTTTGAAACACTTTGAGTAATTTGTAAAGATCAAGATCCTGCATTTCTGACTCCACATTCACCGACTCAGCCAGTGTGCGCAATTCCTTATTGATATTGCCTCTCTTTTCTTTATCTATCTGGCTATTTTCCATCACCTGAAGTTCTTCAAGCACAGATTTGTACTTTTTGTACTCCAATAAATGTCTTACCAGCTCTTCTCTAGGATCAATTTCATTGCCTTCTTCATCTAATTGTGGTCTGGGAAGAAGCATTTTTGATTTAATGCGCATTAGCGTAGCTGCAACGAGAATAAATTCACTTGCCACCTCAATATTCAACTTTTCAAGATTATGCAGATAGTCTAAGAAGTCATTAGTGATTTTTGATATAGGAATATCATTGATGTCCAGCTCATCTCTTTCTATAAAGAAAAGCAGTAGATCAAAAGGGCCTTCAAAAAGTGGTAATTTTATTTCGAAGCTCACATTAAAAATCTTAATGGTTGATTAAATCGTAATTAGTCAAAGATATTACTATATCGACTAAATATGTCTTGCTTGTGCAAAAAAGTGTAATTTTGCCGCTTGTATTCAAATTGCAAAAATATTTTAAAACAGTTACCTTAAGTTCTTGTTTTAGATTTAATACCAATAAATAAGAGATGCTAATTGAACCCGGAAAGCTTCTTGCTAACATTAATAGCCCTGAAGATCTAAAAAAACTAGATCAGACACAGCTTGTACAGCTTTGCGATGAGTTGCGGCATTTTATTATTGATAATGTTTCAGTTTATGGTGGTCACTTTGGTGCCAGCCTTGGTGTAGTTGAACTTACCGTTGCTTTACATTACATATACAACACCCCTAAAGATCAGCTAGTCTGGGATGTAGGCCATCAGGCTTACGGTCACAAGATATTGACAGGCAGAAAAGACGTTTTCCATACCAATAGAATTTACAAAGGTATGTCTGGCTTCCCTAAAAGGAAGGAAAGCGAATATGATGCTTTTGGTGTTGGTCACTCTTCTACTTCTATTTCAGCTGCTTTGGGTATGGCAGTGGCTTCCAAATACAAGGGTGATGACGAGCAGCAGCATATTGCCATCATTGGAGATGGTGCTATGACTGGCGGGTTAGCATTTGAAGGTATGAACCACGCAGGGGTTTCCAATAGTAACATACTTATCGTTTTGAATGATAACTGCATGTCTATTGACCCTAATGTTGGTGCACTAAAAGATTATTTAACAGACATAACCACATCGCACACCTACAATAAGGTAAAGGACGATGTGTGGAATATACTAGGGAAAATCAGCAAATTTGGCCCCAATGCCAGAGAGGTAATCTCTAAAGTAGAGAACAGTATCAAATCATTGTTGCTTAGCCAAAGCAATATGTTTGAGTCTCTTAACCTAAGGTATTTCGGTCCGGTTGATGGCCATGACGTAAATCATTTAGTAAGCGTGCTTGATGATTTGAAGGACATCAAAGGTCCAAAAATTTTACATTGTATTACAACCAAAGGTAAGGGCTATGCTCCTGCCGAAAATGGTAATAAAACTACCTGGCATGCTCCAGGAAAATTTGATAAGGTTTCTGGCGAGATCAGAAAGAAAGTGCATGAAACTCCTCAGCCACCAAAATATCAGGATGTTTTCGGACATACGCTGGTAGAACTGGCAGAGAAAAATGATAAAATAACAGGAATAACACCTGCCATGCCGTCTGGCTCTTCTATGAATATTATGATGGAAGCCATGCCCGACAGAGCATTTGATGTGGGTATTGCTGAACAACATGCCGTTACATTTTCGGCTGGTTTAGCGACACAGGGATTAATTCCTTTCTGTAATATTTATAGCACATTTATGCAGCGTGCATTCGATCAGGTAGTGCATGATGTATGTATTCAGGATTTGCCTGTAAACTTCTGCCTTGACAGGGCTGGTTTTGCTGGTGCTGACGGTCCTACTCATCATGGTGCTTATGACATTGCCTATATGCGTTGCATTCCGAATATGATCATTGCCTCTCCAATGAATGAAGCTGAATTGAGAGACCTGATGTACACATCGCAGTTACCAAGAGAAGGCAAAGCATTTACCATTCGCTACCCACGTGGACAAGGTGTTATGCCAGAGTGGAGAACACCGATGAAAGAGGTGGAAATTGGAACTGGTAGAAAGATAAAGGACGGTGAAGATGTGGCAATATTGACCATTGGTCATATTGGCAACTACGCAGTCGAAGCTTGCGAGCAATTAGAGAAAGAAGGCTTAAACCCTGCACATTATGATATGCGCTTTGTGAAGCCTTTGGATGAAAAAATGCTTCATGAGATTTTCGCCAAATACAAAAAGGTAATCACTGTAGAAGATGGTTGTCTTATGGGTGGATTTGGCAGTGCCGTATTAGAATTTATGGCTGAGCACGGTTATGCTGCCCAAGTCAAAAGATTAGGTATTCCCGACAGAATTGTCGAGCATGGCGAGCAAATCGAATTGCATGCTGAGTGTAATTTTGACCCTGAAGGCATTGCAACTGCCGTGGTTGAAATGACTGAAGGTGTGTTAACCAACAAATAATGTCTTCCATTCATTATGAAGTTAAAGGTGAGGGTAATCCTGTTATCCTTATTCATGGTTTTTGTGAAACTTCAGCCATCTGGAAGCCACTTCTTAACAAATTAGCCTTTAGCCATAAAGTAATTACACTGGACTTGCCGGGTTTTGGTAAGAGCCCACTTCCTAAAACTCCTTTTTCAATTGCTGATATTGCTGAAGAGGTGTATCGGTGGATGAAAGAAAATCAGTTGTTAGGTAGTGTGGTTATTGGACATTCTTTAGGTGGCTATGTTTCACTGGCACTAGCAGAAAAATATCCTGAGAGTATTAAAGGGTTTGGGCTGTTTCATTCCACTGCCTTTGCCGATGATGATGAAAAGAAGCATTCCAGAAACAAAACTATTGCGTTTGTAAGAAAGCGTGGTGTTAAGGTGTTTGCAGACTCATTTGTGAGTCAGCTCTTCTATTTAAAAAATAGAGAGAGATTGGCTGGTGCAATTGCTGAAGTTACTGTTGATGCTGGCAACACCAATGAAGAAACTTTGATAGCTTACATGGAAGCCATGCGTGATCGCCCCGACAGAACTGATGTTCTTAAGTCATTTAATGGACCAATACTATTCATCGCTGGTGATCAGGATACTTCTGTACCCTTTGAAAAATCTCAGGCACAGTTTGAGTTAATGCAACAACCCTATTTAACTATCTTAAAAGAAGTTGGTCACGTGGGCATGTACGAAGCCACTTCAGAAAGTTACGAGGCCATTACTAAATTCTTAAATGCATTTGAGGAAGATAGTACTGACGATATTCAAACTGGAATTTTACCTGATAGAGATTTGAAGAAGAATTTGGGTTGTGGGTGAGAAAATCTCTACTGACAACTAACATAGATTATCCCCTGACCAAAGTCACCTTTTTTGCTGATTCGTTTTTCATCCTATTCTTTGCTAATCCCGGTCGAAGGCCATATCTTCGCATTGTTTATAATTAATCTAAATAAAAGTGGTGAACCTTAGAAGCGTAGTGGATTTAGCCCCGGGAGAAAGTGCCATTATCAGTGGATTTATGGATGATACGCTTTCTTTGAAGTTGTTGGAAATGGGATGTTTGCCCGGCCAACCGATAAAATTCAACTTCGCTGCCCCGCTTGGAGATCCTATTTGTGTAAGCGTTTCTGGTTACGACCTGTCTTTGCGCTTAGACGAGGCTATCACTATTTCAGTACAATAAATGGCTACTGGCGATATGAGAAAAATCGCCCTTGTTGGCAATCCTAATTCCGGAAAGTCATCTCTTTTTAATCACCTTACCGGCTTAAACCAAAAGATTGGGAACTTCCCCGGTGTTACTGTAGATAAGAAAACGGGTTACACCAATTTGCCCAATGGTGAAAAGGTAGAAATAATAGATCTGCCCGGTACTTACAGTATCTACCCTAACTCAACCGATGAGAAAATTGTATTTGACATACTAGCCAACAAGTCAAATAAACTGTATCCTGATGCTGTAGTAGTAATAGTTGATGCCTCTAATTTTAAGAGAAACCTTCTTCTATTTACACAAATTCATGATTTGAACATCCCAACTATCCTAGTACTAAACATGATGGATATTGTGGAGAAAACCGGTTTAAGCATAGACCAAGCCAAGCTGAGCAATGAGCTTGGAGTGCCCGTTGTTCCAATGAAGGCTCGTAAAGGCAAGGGTATAGATCTTCTAAAGCAGACACTTACTGATATAAAGGTTGATGAGTATCATACGATTTTTGACGCAACTGCCCATGCATCTGAGGCTATTGAAGAAGTAAAAGAAATCTTCACTATTAAGGAAGACTATTTAGCTTATCAGCTCCTGCAGCAATTCAACATTAATACTTCTTTAGCTGAAAATGAAAAAAATATACTTCAGCAGATTGCCGACAAGCACAACTTTAGCAGAGACGATCTTAGACGAAAAGAGACCTTAGAGCGCTACTCTTCAATCAATCACTTTATCAACGGCTCAGTTAAGGAGACATTTACAGTATTACCGAAGAAGGTAACTGAAAAATTGGACAGGGTATTTACGCATAAAATATGGGGGTATGCCATTTTCCTATCCATATTGTTTTTAATATTCCAAGCAATATTTGCATGGGCTACTGTCCCTATGGATCTTATTGACCTCACTTTCTCTAAGATCAGTGCTTACTTAGCTGGTGCTCTTCCTGATAGTGCTTTAACAAGACTCCTCACCGAAGGAATTATTCCTGGAATTGGAGGCGTAGTTATCTTTATTCCTCAAATTGCCATTTTGTTTGCCTTCATATCCATACTGGAGGAAACCGGCTACATGTCGCGTGTGGTTTTTCTTATGGATAAAATTATGCGTAAAGTAGGCCTCAATGGTAAGAGTGTTGTGCCTTTGATTTCTGGTGTAGCCTGCGCCATTCCCGCGATTATGGCCACGCGAACTATTGAGAATTGGAAGGAAAGAATAATCACCATTTTTGTTACTCCTTTTATGAGCTGTTCGGCTCGCTTGCCAGTTTACACCATTTTAATAGCCTTAGTTATTCCGGATAAATTGGTCTTTGGTGTTATTAATATGCAGGGCATTGTCCTGATGGGCCTATACCTTCTTGGTTTTTTTATGGCCATTGGTTCTGCAGGTATAATGAAGCTATTACTAAAAACTAAGGAAAGAAGCTTTTTGGTAATGGAGCTGCCTACTTACAAATCTCCAAGGTGGAAAAACGTTGGTCTCACGATGGTTGAGAAGTCTAAAACATTTGTGTTTGAAGCCGGTAAAATCATTTTAGCTATTTCTATCATACTATGGGTATTGGCAAGCTATGGCCCAGGGGACCATATTGAAAATGCACAAGTAGAGGTTGCTGAGTTGGTTAAAGATCAAAGATTAACACCAGAGGAATTTGATAATAAGGTGCAGGCCTATAAACTGGAAAAATCTTATGCTGGTATTTTCGGTAAAGCGATTGAACCTGTTATTACTCCATTGGGCTACGACTGGAAAATAGGAATTGCGCTCATCACTTCCTTTGCTGCCAGAGAAGTATTTGTAAGTACAATGGCTACCATATACAGTATTGGTGATGATGTGGAAGAAGGTACAATCAAAAACAGAATGCGCTCAGAAATCAACCAGGAAACAGGTGGGCCACGATACAATTTACCAACAGGCGTTTCTCTATTGCTTTTTTATGTTTTTGCCATGCAGTGCATGAGTACACTGGCTGTTGTTTATAGAGAAACTAAGGGCTGGAAATGGCCGGCCATTCAGCTCACCTATATGACGATTATAGCTTACCTCTCGGCACTAATTGCTTATAATGTCTTATCTTAATGTAAGAAAGTCAGTTTTTTTCCTACCATACTAATGCGCTAAATTGAAACTGATGACATCTCCAGAATCTATATTTCAGGAAAAACTTAACCACCATAAACTTGAATGGACAAGGTTAAATAAGCAATATAATTTTATTGCCTTTGGCCGAATTTTCATTTTCCTTCTTTACCTGGTGCTTGCAGTATATTTCGCCAATGCCAAAATGGGGTATCCGTTAGGAATTACAGCAATTTCTTTTCCTTTTGTATTCGGGCTTTTTGTCAAAATGCATAGGCGAATATCTTATAAGCGTAAGCAGGAAAACATCCTTCAAAAAATTAATGAAGATGAGCTCAAAATATTCAATGGTGATTTAAGAGATCAGGAAGATGGTGCCTATTTTAAAGATAAAACTCATCAATACATCAACGACTTAGATATTTTTGGTTCTAACTCCATATATCAGCTAGTCAACCGATCTACTACAAATGGTGGCAGAAGAAAACTGGCCCAATGGCTATCAAAATTTTCAAAAAAGGAAGTCATTAAAAGCCGGCAAAAAGCTGTTAAAGAATTAAGTCCAAAAATAGACTGGAGGCAAAAATTTCAGGCCAGCGGATTGCATCATAAAAATGAAAAGGCCAATCCAGAACTGCTTATAAAGTGGATCAATGAACCGTATGTTTACAATAAAGCTTACAACATATTGGCATGGGCACTTCCAGTAATCACATTAAGCACCGTCATTCTGTACTTTGCTGCCGATATTAGTTTCTACTATATACTAGGCATGATTACCCTAAACGGAATTGTTTTGAGCCGTTTCAGTAAACACATTCAAAACCTAACTTTATCCGTTTCTGATCATATCAATTTACTCGCTAGTTATGGCGCCCTAATAAAACATCTGGAAGACTCAAATTTTGAAAGTGAGCTTTTGAATTCGTTGAGAGACCAACTGATTAGTGAGGGTAAAAAGGCATCTAATGCTATCCTCAATTTATATAAGATACTAGATTTCTTAAACGCAAGAGCCAATTTCTTCTATTTCTTCATTGATTCATTAACGCTGTTCGATTTACACATCATGTTTATGGCAGAGCGTTGGAAAAGCAAAAACATCGCAGATGTTTCTCTTTGGTTCGATTCTATAAGTGAGTTTGAAGCTCTTTGCAGTTTAAGCGGATTGGCCTACAGCAATCCTAGTTTCTCATTTCCATCTATTAGCTCAGAAGATTATCAATTGAAAGGTGAAGACATTGCCCATCCCCTGATTAAAAAACATGAAAGAGTAAGCAACAGCTATGCACTAAGCGGCAAAGGAGCTCTTACCATAATTACAGGATCTAACATGTCTGGGAAAAGTACCTTCCTAAGAACTTTGGGTGTAAACATTGCCCTTGCCCTTTCAGGTGCTCCTGTTTGTGCCAAGAAGTTTACTGTTTCTGAATTGCAGTTATTTACCAGCATGCGAACTGAGGACAATTTGGAAGAACATGTTTCTTCCTTCTATGCTGAACTTCAGCGGATAAAAGCCCTGCTTGATGAAGTTGAAAAAGGTAAGCCTGTTTTATTCATGCTGGATGAAATATTAAAAGGCACTAACTCTCATGACCGTCACAATGGTGCTGTTTCTTTGGCCAAACAGCTTTCTACAACCAGCGCATTTGGATTAATCTCAACACATGATCTAGAACTGGGTAAGCTTGAAAAGGAGTTAAATAACGTTACCAACTACAGTTTTAACAGTGAGGTCAATGGCACTGAAATTATTTTTCCTTACAAGCTGGATGATGGTATCTGTAAAAGCTTTAACGCCAGTGCCCTCATGGCAAAAATGGGTATTAAGATGCTATAAAAAAGGGCCTTATGGCCCTTTTTTATTTATTGCTTTCTCTCAATTATATTTTCATGACCGCCAAGGTCTGGTAGGTTGTATAACTCCACAACCTCATCGTAACTTGGTGTCGATCCTTTTCTACCGTTCCAGAATTTTCCAGGAACTACCACTATCCTTACTACCCAGTTATCAGTATCTTGAGCAGTCAAGTTGTCTAATGGAAATTGTGCGTCTAAAAATAATTTCACATCATAAATGGTGAAGTCAAAATTATATTGCAACAATCCATTAGCCGTGATAATTGACTGCGGAAGTGGCCTCCACACTTCAACTGTCTCACCATCTACTTCATCTGTTCCCCATAGTAAATAGACCAATGTTACATCTGAAGTCAATGCTGTAAAGTCATCTGCATATGGCAACACAACTTCATAATCGGGTCCCGTGAATGAGACACCTTCATATTCAAAAACATAAGCTTCTTCTCCATCTAATCCTTGTGGACCAGTTGGACCCTGTGGACCTTGTGGACCTTGTGGACCAATAGGCCCATCATTAGAAATCGAGCATGCGCCAAAAGTTAATAGCAACCCTAGGCTGATCATAGTTAGTAGTATTTTCATAACACCCATTGTTTGGTCTACCCAAACATAACCAAACATTGTTCCAAAAATTATCCTTTCCTTAAAAACCAGTTTGCATTGCCCTTTAAATGCGGTATTATTGACCTATGCAAGGGCAAAAAGAACTCGAAATATTAGGTGCTACATTAGAAAAACTCCAAAGAAATTTTGGATATCCAATACATGAGACAGACATAAATTATAATTCTCTGGAGAAGGTTCTGTCTGATGTTGCTAATAAAATGGGTGACAACTATCCTTATTTTGATCCCAATTATGCAGGCCAAATGTTAAAGCCTCCACACCCAATTGCCCGAATGGCTTACACTTTGGCCATGCACATCAATCCAAACAATCATGCCTTAGATGGAGGAAGAGCGAGCTCAGCAATGGAAAAAGAAGCCGTAGCTGATATCGCTAAAATGTTTGGTTGGGATGAGCATATTGGTCATTTGACAGGTGGTGGCACCATGGCCAATATGGAAGCACTTTGGATTGCCAGAAAAATCCATCCAGATAAAATTGTTGTTGCCTCAGAAATGGCGCATTATACTCATGAGCGTATTTCTGAAGTAGTTGGTCTGGGCTTCTCTAAAGTAAGCTGTGACCAATTAGGCAGAATGGATCTGGAGGCTCTTGAAGACCTGCTCAAAACCAAAAATGTTGGAACAGTAGTAGCCACACTAGGCACTACCGGGACAGGCTCTGTTGATCCGTTGACCAAAATTCTTGCGCTTCAGAAGAAGTATCATTTCAGAATCCATGTGGATGCCGCCTATGGAGGTTATTTTAAGTTAGCTGAAAACCTCGATCCTGAAACTGCTGATCAGTATGCGAATATTCATCATGCTGACAGCATTGTGATTGACCCACATAAGCATGGCCTGCAACCCTATGGTTGTGGGTGCATAATTTTTAAAGACGCTCTTGTTGGTGGTTATTATCAACATGATTCACCCTATACCTATTTCAGCTCTGCAGAACTACATTTAGGTGAAATTAGCCTTGAATGCTCACGCGCTGGCGCTGCAGCTGTAGCGCTTTGGGCGACTATGAAATACTTCCCAATCATACCAAAAGGTGAATTTGCGCAAGGATTGGAAAAATGTCATGAGGCAGCTCTAAAGCTGTATAACCTTATTGAAAATGACGAAACATCAATCTCTTTATTCAAGCCTGAAATAGATATTGTTGTTTGGGCTCCTAAAGGAGATTCTTTGAGCAGCATAAGTAACAAATCAAGTGATGTTTTTGAGAAGGCTGCTAAAAAAGGAGTTCACCTGGCATTGATCAAAATTCCGGTTAAACTGCTTTCAAGCTCATGGAATGATGTAGAAAAGGATCAGGATTATGTGACGTGCCTTAGAAGTTGCCTAATGAAACATGAGCATTTTGACTGGGTTGATCACATCTGGAAGACCATAAAAGACGTATCACATTAAAGCCATAACTTAGCACAAATTTTTAGCATGAATAAATTATTTAAGAGCTGGCCCGTTGCACTGATGATTGTAATCATATCTGCATGCCAGAGCCAGGTTGAAAAAGTTGAAAGCCCGGTTTCTAACAAATATGAAAATGAGGAATTGGTTAAGATTTATGATCTCATAGATAAGAGAGGCTCCAAACAGCTATTACCCTATCTAAGGCATGAAAATGACACATTGAGATATGAGGCCACCCTAGGATTTGGTTCCATTCAGGATAAATCTGCCATCAAAAATGTAGCCTTTAATTTAAATGACGGTTCTCCTAAAGTGCGCAAAGCTGCGGCTTATGCCTTAGGCCAAATGAAGGACACTGCTGCCATTGCGCCAATTGTCAGCAGCCTTGAATTGGAGGACAGTGTATATGTCAGGCAACAGTTACTGGAATCATTGGGCAAAGTAATTACACAGGAAAAATTAAGACAGCTGCAGTACTGGCCGCTTAAAACCTCTGATGATAAGCAAGGTTTAGCGTGGGGGTTATACAGAGCAGGTCTCAGAAATGTCCATGACGGCATTTCGGTTGATTTGGCCATTTCATTGCTAGATAGTTCAAATTCATATATGACAAGATTGGGTGCTGCTCATTTTCTGGGTAGAAGCAGAAACTTAGATTTAAAAGGTCGTTCAGGCTTAATCATCAAATCTGCCTCTAAGGACAAATCACCATTTGTGAGAATGGCCAGTGCATTGGCACTTGGCAATGCCATTGAACCAAAATCATTGGACGCTCTTATAGCTATAGCCAAAGACTCTGATTACAGAGTACGAGTCAATGCATTAAGATCTTTATCAAAATTTGAATTTAAGGATATCAAAACGACAGTCTTTGAGGCTTTGGATGATGTAAATGTAAATGTTGGAATCACAGCATCAGGAATAGTGGCTAGCAAGGCTGTTGAAGAAGATCTTGCGGCTATTACCTCCTTAACCAAACAAGGTTTGCCAGGCAGAATTAACGCTACACTTTTAGGCACTTTGCTAAAACTTACTGAAGTCAAGCAGCCTATAATAGAAACAATCATCAATGAGTACAATAATGCTACTTCAAATTATTACAAAGCTGACCTTCTTGGCGCTTTAGGAAACTCACCACTTGCCCATGAGTTTGTAGTAACAAAGACTTTTGCTGAAACAAATATGGCCATAGGCACAGCAGGTATTAGTGCTTTAGCTACAATGCGTGTCAATGAAAACTTCCCTCAAAAACTAGAAGCACCATTTGCTGATATTTTTAAGCAGGCCATTGAAACCAAGGACATTGCTATGATAGCCATTGCGGGATCAGTGATAACTAGTCCTGAACTAGGTTTTAAGGCCATTTATGATTCAGCGAAGTTTTTAACTGAAGTAAGAAGCTCACTTGAGCTGCCCAAGGATATAGAAGCTATTCAGATGCTCGATAGAGCAATCGCCCACTTTAACGATGAAGAATATGTGGCTCCAGAAAATGAATATAATCACCCTATAGATTGGGAATTGATAAAGACCATAGACAAAGAACAAATTGTCAAAATTTCAACAGACAAAGGGGTAATTAAACTAAGAATGCTGGTAAATGATGCGCCTGGTTCCGTGGTTAATTTTATTGCATTGGCCAAATCTGGTTATTATAATGGTAAGAACTTTCATCGGGTAGTTCCTAATTTTGTTATCCAAGGAGGCTGTAATCGTGGCGATGGTTATGGAGGAGAAGATTACTCGATCCGTTCCGAATTTGCGAACCTGAGATATGAAGAAGGAAGTGTGGGCATGGCTTCGGCAGGTAAAGACACTGAGGGAACTCAGTGGTTCATTACACACTCACCTACTCCTCATTTAGATGGAAGTTATACTATCTTTGCAAAGGTGACTGAAGGCATGGATGTAGTCCATAAAATGGAGGTTGGGGATAAGATAAATACTATTGAATTAGAATGACCAAAGGAATACAGGAACAAAAACTAGGAATATTAGGCGGTGGACAATTGGGCAGAATGCTCGTGCAGTCGGCACTGGATTTTAATATCGATATCAAAATCCTTGACCCTGACGCCAATGCTCCTTGTAAAAGTATAGTTTCAGAATTTGTTGTTGGCAAGCTCACCGATTATGATACTGTTTACAACTTTGGTAAGGGTTGCGATCTCATCAGCATTGAAATTGAAAATGTAAACACGGATGCCCTGAAGCAATTGGCCAAAGAAGGTGTAAAAGTTTATCCACAACCTGAGGTTGTCGAGCTGATAAAAGACAAGCGTATCCAAAAGCAGTATTATCAAGATAATAATATACCTACCGCAGAATTTATCCTGACCGATAATAAGGAAACTGTAATCACCCATAAAAACTTTCTGCCAGCGGTTAACAAGCTGGGAAAAGAAGGCTATGATGGCCGTGGTGTTCAAATTCTTAGAACTGAAGCCGATCTTGATAAGGCCTTTGAAGCACCAAGTTTACTGGAGAAACTGATAGATTTTGAAAAAGAGATAGCTGTTATTGTTGCCCGAAATGAGAACGGTGATGTGACAACTTTTCCTGCGGTAGAAATGGTTTTTCATCCGGAAGCCAATATGGTAGAGTATTTGTTTTCGCCAGCAGATATCAGTGCTGATATAGAATCTGATGCTCAAGAGATAGCTAAGACAGTGATCAACCGATTGGGAATGGTTGGCCTTTTAGCGGTAGAAATGTTTGTAACTAAAGATGGAAAAGTGCTGGTCAATGAAATTGCCCCTCGCCCTCACAATAGTGGCCATCAAACGATAGAAGCTAACTTTACTTCTCAGTACGAACAACATTTAAGAGCTATTTTCAATTTGCCTTTGGGCAACACAGATATTCTGCTACCTTCAGCAATGGTTAACCTATTGGGTGAAGAGGGTTTTACCGGCATTGCCAAATATGAAGGCCTTGAAAAGGTAATGGCAGAAAAAGGGGTGCATGTCCATTTATATGGAAAATTGACTACCAAGCCCTTTAGAAAAATGGGGCATGTTACTATAAGAAATAAGGATACAGCAGCTCTCAAAAAGGCTGTTGATCTGGTAAAAAATACATTGAAAGTAAAAGCATAGATTATGAGTAAGCCACTAGTAGGTATAATCATGGGCAGCGACTCTGACTTAAGAGTAATGAAAGATGCTGCTGAAATTTTAGAAGAGCTTAAAGTGGAATATGAGCTTACGGTAGTTTCTGCGCACAGAACGCCTGAGCGCATGTATGATTATGCTAAATCTGCTAAGGAGCGCGGCTTAAAAGTAATTATTGCTGGCGCTGGCGGTGCAGCGCACTTACCTGGTATGGTTTCATCTATTACCACTTTACCTGTAATTGGCGTGCCTGTAAAATCAAGCAATTCTATTGATGGCTGGGATTCTATTCTTTCTATTCTGCAAATGCCGGGTGGCATACCTGTAGCAACCGTTGCTCTAGATGGTGCTAAAAATGCTGGCATCCTTGCTGCTGAAATCATTGGAGCCTTTAATGAGGAAATAGCCAAAAATCTGGAGACCTATAAAACTCAGTTAAAAGACAAAGTGCTAAAAACCGCTGAGGACATAGAAGCCAAAGGTTGGCGGGGAAAGCAGATCGGGTTTAAGTGATTTATAAGTTATGGTGCAAGCAACCTTTAGCTGATCTTATAATTCTTACTATGCCTCTTTTATCAATCTAAAAGTCTATTGGCTCCGGCTGATGTAAGTATAATTCTGATTTCCTGTCCTTGCCTAGTTATAGAGATCAGCCCTTCCTCGTCTAACTTCATTGGTATAAGATTGAAGCTTTCATTTATTCTAATATTCTTGGTAATGAACCTATCAAATGAGTATCGAGAAACTTCTCCACCTTGCTCATGAATAAATAATAAACATCTTTTGATGATATCATTGGTAACTTTTTCTTTCATAAAATTTAGATCCGATAACTCCACTAGCGCTAGTTTTTAACGTGTGCAATTAGAATAAAGTCACGCATCACAGATACGCGCCAGCGTATGTATATTAATGAACTCAAACCACAAAAACCTGCTTAAACTGAGCGATGTTTTTGGTATTACCTAATACAATCAAAACATCGCCTTCCTGCACTGCCTTTTCTGAGTGTGGATTAAAGATAAAACCCTCTACTTCATCTTTAAAAGCAATGATAGTGGCTCCGGTCTTATTGCGCACATCAAGCTCGCGTAGTGATTTGTTCTGATATTCAGCTTTGAGTTTATCATGGCTCACTTCCTCTAATACCAGTTTGCTATCACCAACACCATTCAATAGTTCGAGGAATTCTATAACATATGGTTTCGTAATCAAATTGGCCATATGAATACCACCCAACCTATCTGGCATTACTACATAAGTTGCTCCTGCCCGATACAGCTTTTTCTCCGAAGTGGGCTCGTTAGCCTTACTGATAATCTTTATTTTCCTATTCAGTTCACGAGCAGTAAGTGTGATAAAAACATTGTCTGCATCAAGTGGGAGGCTACAAATTATAGTGCTTGCCTCTTTAATACCCGCTTCCAACAAAACTTCATCAAGCGTAGCATTACCATTGATGAAAAAATAATTCTTCTCTTCAGGAAATGCGTTGATGATTTCAGTATTAGATTCAATGACAATAAACTCAATATTGTCGTTTCTCAGCTCTTCGCAAACCTTAATGCCGTTTCGCCCAAAACCGCAGACTATTACATGGTTTTTCAATTTTTTCACGTCTCTTGAAGTTATTATATTTTTAAAGACCCTCCTCAATTCCCCTTCAAAAAAGAAGGAAGACAATACCGACACTGTATAAGCAAAGATGCCCAGATTTACCATGATAAAAATGATGGTAAATATCTTTCCATCGCTAGAAAGGGTGTTTACTTCATTATAACCAACTGTGGCAAATGTTATAACAGCCATATAGATGGCATCAAGAGGTGCAAAGCCTTCAATTATAATATAACCCACAGCACCCAGTGACATACTGATGATAAATAGGGCTGTAGCAAAAATTAATCTTTGTAAACTTCTGGGCATTGCAACTTGAAGATATTCATATTGTATTTACTCTCCAATTTTAATAGCTTACACCCCAATGAAAATAATCTCGCTTTGGTCAGGGCCGCGAAATGTTTCAACCGCCCTGATGTATTCTTTTGCTCAGCGCTCTGATACTTATGTGGTTGATGAACCGCTATATGGTCATTATCTAACTAAGACAGATGCTGACCACCCCGGAAAGCAGGAGGTCATCAATAATATGGAAACTGATGGGCTCAAGGTAATTCATCAGCTAAACAAGCAGGCTAAAACAACACCAATATTATTCTTAAAAAATATGGCGCATCACTGGATCGGGCTAAATGACGAGATGCTGCTGGATTATGACAATGTGTTTCTCATCAGGGATCCCAGGGAAATGCTGCCTTCATTAGTGAACCAGATTCCTAACCCAATTATGAGAGACACGGGTTTGAAAATGCAGGTAGATCTTTTGAAAAAACTACAAAGCCAAGGAAGAACTCCGGCTGTGATAGACTCTCGTCAACTGCTTTTAAACCCGGAGAATACACTAAAGAAGTTATGCACCATACTTAAAATTAAATTTGAGGCCCATATGCTTGAGTGGGAGGCTAAGCCACGGAAAGAGGATGGTGTTTGGGCCAAACATTGGTATCAAAATGTACACAAGTCAACAGGTTTTGAACCTTACACCAAGAAAAAGGCAACTGTACCCCCTCATGTAATGCCACTACTCGAAGAGTGTATCCCTCATTATGAATACTTATATGACAACGCTATAAAACTTAATTGAACATGATAAAATTGCCAGACTCGAGAAACGAAAACATACTTATAAATATTAATGGCGAGCTATTACCACGCGAAGAAGCCAAAATCTCTGTTTTTGACAGTGCCGTGCAGGGTGGTGATGCCGTTTGGGAAGGACTGAGAATTTATGATGGCAAAGTTTTCATGCTTGATGAGCATCTGGATAGGATGGTAAACTCCGCAAAAGCCATGGCCTTTGCGCAGATTCCCAGTAAGGAAGAAATCAAGGCTGAGGTAATGAAAACCCTTAAAGCCAACGGTATGTATGACGAGTCGCATATTAGACTAACACTAACCAGAGGTAAAAAAGTGACCTCGGGTATGAGTCCTCATTTTAATCAATATGGTCCGACTCTAATTGTTCTAGCTGAGTGGAAAAAACCTGTTTACGATAATAATGGTATCAGTTTGATTACCTCTTCTATTAGAAGAAATCCTCCGCAGTGTGTTGATTCAAAAATTCATCATAATAATCTTATTAATAACATTTTAGCAAAGATAGAGGCCAATCTTGCTGGTGTAGAAGATGCAGTTATGCTGGATGTTGATGGGTTTGTTTCAGAAACAAATGCCACTAATATCTTTTTTATAAGCAAAGGAGCAGTAAAAACTCCCTTTGCGGACAGCTGCCTTCCTGGAATAACCAGAGCCAATGTCATCAAGCTCTGCGAGAAAAATAATATCCCAATAAAAGAAAAAAGGATTTCTATCTCTGAAATGTACACTGCCGATGAGGTATTTGTAACTGGCACCATGGGAGAGATAACCCCTGTATTACAGATAGATGGAAGAAAAATTGGAGAATCTACAGGTGCCGTAACTAAAAAAATATCTGAACTGTATCAGTCAATAGCTCATACCGAAGGAGTGCCAATACCAAAATAAGGTTTTCTTATTGTTAACTTTTTATTGTAAATTTTCACAATGAATCCGTCAAAATCAGGTTGGCTTACTGACTTTATCAAGTATCGAAAATCGGCATTTCTTAAAACCAAAGAATTCAACCAATCTAAGTTAGGAAAGCACCCAGATCAGTCCTTTTATGGCATTATTCAGCCAACAGGTATCATGTACGGGCACCCTGTAAACGCCTTTGGTATTGAAAATGAAAATTCCTGGACGGAGGATGAAGGCATTAAAGTTTTAATGGCTGATAGCTTTCTCAATATAGCCGCACTTTACTCCGGTGAAAAAATTGAAACTGAAGAAGATTTTGATAACCATATCAGTAAAACGCTTACCAACATCAATAACTTCTATAAAGGTGTTTATCCAGAACTTAGCATCTCTTCTACAACCTGGCTTGGTAAAAAGAAAGATATCAACGAGCTAACCGAGCAAATATTAGAGAAGAGAATCTCACAGATAACATCTAAAAGGAATAACTTCTGGCAAAACTTCTTTAGCAGAAACCAACTCTTTCTTGATATCTATATTTTCGGTCAATGGAGCCATACGCACCCAGATGATATTCTGCTAGAATTCTTTAAGAGCGAAAAAGAAGAAATGAGTTTTACCTCTGTTAAAGTAATAGCGGCCTCGGCACATGCCAATTCAAAAGTTGAGGAAGAGGAAAGAACATTGTTTGAGCATTTTCTCACCACCACCACATTGCCTGCTGAAAAGCGCAGGGTGGCTAAGGAGTATTTTGATCATGGTATGGGTATTCAGGAAATTCCGGTGCAGGAATCTGACCCGTGGATTATCCGCAAGTTTTTACTTGAGCTGGCCATACTTACCGTTTGGTCAGATAAAAAAGTAGAAGATGCTGAGAGAAAATTTTTGGTTTCCTTTAAAGAAAGTCTGGGCTTCTCTGATGAGGATCTTGAAGAAAGTATGATTGCCGTTGAAGGCTTTTTACTTCAAAATTGGAGTCAACTTGATAGCCTTCAGGGTAAAATAGACTATGCTGCCGTAAGTGATGAGTACATGAGCAGGCTCATAAAAATGTGTTCCAACCATATTAATAAAATTGAAAACCTGGTAGCTGAAGATGTAACGCTTTTAGCCACAATTAAGAAAGGCAGTTCTTCCGAGCTATCTGAAGATGATAAGCAACTAATTCGTAATCGTTTTTTAGCCATTCTGCAATCCATACCACATTTTAGAGTGGTGATGCTACCAGATGAATTTCTTAGCTATGAGAATTTGTTGAAAGTTATACCGAAAGAGACTATTACAAGAGTTCTTTCTCAGGATTGACCTGTTCTCCAGCACCTAGGTTTTTCTCTTCTGGTTCATCTTCTTTCTCTTCCTTTTGAGGAATAATCAGAGACATCACTATTGAGCCGCCCAGCACTACTATTATTACTAAAAAGCTGATGTTAATAGGAATATCCACATGGATAATTTCAAGTAACATTTTAGCTCCAATAAAAATCAGGATGAATGAAAGTCCTTTTTGCAACAAGTAGAACTTGTCAATAATACCGGCTAGCAAAAAGAATTTTGCTCTTAAGCCCAGAATGGCAAAAATGTTTGATGTGTATATCAAAAACTCATTCTGAGTGATGGCAAATGCAGCAGGGATAGAATCAACAGCAAATATTAAATCTGTAGTTTCTATTAAGATTATTACCAAAAAGAGTGGTGTAAATAAGAGTTTTTTATTTCTCCATATAACGAACCTTCCTCCAAAATCACTTTTAGTGATTTTAAGGTACTTGCGCGCTAATTTTAATAGTGGATTCTTACCCGGATCAATTTCATCTTCTTCATCTTCGAAGAAGATTTTGATTCCTGAATAGACAAGAAACACTCCAAATATGTACAGTATCCAATAAAACTGGCCGATCAAATAAGCACCTACGAAAATGAATATTGCTCTGAAAACTAATGCTCCTAATATCCCCCAAAACAATATGCTATGGTAATACTCATCCTTAACAGCAAAGTATCTTAAGATTAGAAGAATTACGAATATATTATCAACTGATAAGGCGTACTCTGTGAGATAAGCAGTAAAGAAAGTAATCGAAGCGTCAGCCCCATCTCCATACCAATAAATAAGGTACCCAAATCCTATAGATATAACTACCCAAAAAATAGACTGGTAAAGAGCAGATTTAGTAGAAATTTTGTGTGCGTTCTTATTTAGAACCCCTAAGTCTATTACCAGGAAAA
>NZ_SMLV01000029.1 GCF_009711525.1 Fulvivirga lutimaris | reverse complement strand
TAGAACTACCTACTGACAAGTAATACCAATCACCGACAATCAATGACTCCGTTACAAATTCTGATGAACCACTAGAACTTCCTTTCTTACAAACTATTTCATTATTATTTTCATCAAAAAGCGTAAGGCTGGAATAACGAAGGCTGCCCGGAGTAGCTTTAGCAGACAAAAACGATGTGCTGGCTTGAAATTTAAACCATACATCATTGTAATTAGACCCATCACAACTAGTACTGTAATTCCCTGCTGATCCCACTGTAGTATAGACATTTGTTCCACTACACCAGTTATTAAGATTGGTCAATGGTTCAGCAGACGTTTTAGTGTCATTAGAAATTTGTGCTATTGACTGATGGGATAAAAAGACAAGTAAGGCACCTGCCAGATAACGTAA
>NZ_SMLV01000091.1 GCF_009711525.1 Fulvivirga lutimaris | reverse complement strand
AGAATGGGCGACTGCTTCTATTTGTCATGGGAAAGGGAAAGAAATAAAAATTCTGAAGGAGCTAAGATTTCCTCATTCTCTCGGATTGTTATATTCAGCATTTACATACTTTCTAGGTTTTAAGGTAAATTCTGGTGAATATAAATTGATGGGGCTTGCTCCATATGGCAGACGAAACAATGAGACCATCAAGAAGTATGAAGAGGTTATAAAAAAGGAGCTTATTGAAATAAAAGATGATGGCTCTCTATGGATTAACCAATCATATTTTAAATATGCCACTGGTCTCAGAATGGTAGATGATAATAAGTGGGAAAAGTTGTTTGGATTTCCAAGAAGAAAGGCTGAGTCAGAATTAGAACAAAAGCATTGTGATTTGGGCCTTGCTATTCAAAATGTAACGGAAGAAATAGTTATTAAAATAGCGAAAGAAGCAAAAAGGTTAACTGGTTCTAAATATTTATGCCTTGCCGGCGGAGTAGCATTAAATTGTGTAGCCAACGGAAAACTCATCTCTGAGAATATTTTTGAGGATGTATTCATTCAACCAGCAGCCGGTGATGCCGGTGGGGCTCCAGGTGCTGCATTGGCAGCGTATCATATATATTATGATCAAGAAAGAAAGCCTCTAGAAAATGGGGCAATGGACAGGATGAATGGATCTTATTTGGGGCCATATTATATGTCCAAAGAAATAGAATTGGCAGTCAAGAAATATGATGGTAATTTTGTTAAATATGATAATTTCAATGACCTTACCAAGGAGACTGCAAAGTTATTAGGCGAAGGTAATGTAATTGGATGGATGCAAGGAAGAATGGAGTTCGGTCCAAGAGCTTTGGGAGGCAGAAGTATTCTTGGCGACCCACGGAGTGAAGAAATGCAGAAAAAACTCAATTTAAAAATTAAGTACAGAGAATCATTTCGTCCATTTGCTCCCTCTGTGTTAGCAGAAGATTGTAAGGAGTATTTTAAACACGAGGGCATTTCACCATATATGCTCATTGTCCAACCAGTTCAAGAGAAAAGAAGAAAGGAACTTCCTGAAAATTTTGACAGCCTCTCTATTAAAGATAAACTGTATTATTTGCGCTCGGACATACCGGCAATTACTCATATTGATTTTTCAGCCAGGATTCAAACTGTTCATAAAGAAACCAACCCCAGATATTACGAATTAATTAGCGAGTTTAAGAAACAAACCGGGTATGGACTAGTAGTTAATACCAGCTTTAACGTTCGTGGAGAACCAATTGTATGTACTCCAGAGGATGCCTACCGATGTTTTATGCGGACAGAAATGGATTTTTTAGTGATTGAAAATTATCTGTTTAAAAAAACAAACCAACCAGAATGGGCAGAAAAAGATAACTGGCAAGAAGAATTTAAACTTGATTAATAT
>NZ_SMLV01000009.1 GCF_009711525.1 Fulvivirga lutimaris | reverse complement strand
GATAGTTAAGGAAAAACCGAAATCTTTGGTTTCTGAATCATTCAGGTCTTTACGTGCAAATTTAAAATACCTTAGAGACCTTGATGAGGATAAAGCTAAAGTCTTTATGGTTACCTCTTCTGTCAGTGGAGAGGGTAAGACTTTTTGTTCGTTAAATTTAGCTTATACTTTTGCGGCATCGGGTAAAAATACGTTGATAATTAGTGGTGACTTGAGAAAGCCTAATTTGACAGAAT
>NZ_SMLV01000148.1 GCF_009711525.1 Fulvivirga lutimaris | reverse complement strand
TATGGCATGGGTTATGGTGGTTATGGTTACGGCTATTACGATGAGGATAGCGTGAGTAAGAATAAGTTCTTAAGAAAAAACTGATAATAGAATAGACAGATTCTATTAATGAGAGAGCCATGCTGTTTATGTGATATAAGACAAAGCTTAAGAAGATGGTTTCTTCCGTTCATTAGTTATAAATAATAAAATTTGAAGAAAATATTAGTAACAGGTGCTGCGGGTTTTATAGGATTCCATATTGCAAAAGCCTTATTGGACAGGGGTGATGCTGTAGTGGGGTATGATAATATAAACGACTACTACGATGTGAGTTTGAAGTATGGGCGTCTAAAAAAGCTCGGGATTAACAAAGAAGAAATTAAGGGGCACAATATTACAAACAGTGAATTGTTCCCTAATTTTAAATTTGTTAAAGGCGATCTCTGCGATAGAGATTTTCTCAATAAACTATTTGCATTAGAAACATTTGATCATGTCATTAATTTAGCTGCTCAAGCTGGAGTACGTTATTCTGTTGAGAACCCTCAAGCTTATTTGGATGCCAATGTCCAAGGGTTTTTAAATATTCTAGAAGCTTGTAGAAAGTACCCGGTGGATCATCTGGTATATGCATCTTCCAGCTCAGTTTATGGCAGCAATACACAAATGCCTTTTTCTGTCCATCATCATACCGATCATCCTTTGTCACTGTATGCGGCTACTAAGAAAAGTAATGAATTGATGGCTCACACTTACAGTCATTTATTTGATATACCTACAACAGGCATTCGTTTTTTTACGGTATATGGTAGTTGGGGACGACCAGATATGGCACTTTTTCTGTTTGCCGAGGCCATAAATAATGCTCAGAAGATAAAGGTATTTAACCACGGGGAAATGGAACGAGATTTTACTTATGTAGGAGATATTGTTGAGGGGGTTATGGCCGTCTTGGATCAACCTGCGAGGCCAAATCCTGTCTTTGACAAAACTAGCCCTGATGCGGGAAGTTCTGACGCGCCCTATAGATTGTATAATATTGGCAATAGCAAACCTGTAAAACTGATGGAATACATAAAGGCTTTAGAAAAAGCTATGGGTAAAACTGCTGAAAAGGAGTTTTTACCTATGCAGGCTGGAGATGTGAAAAAGACCTATGCCGATGTGCAAGACTTAAGACAAGATTTTAATTATCAACCTAATACACCATTGAAAGAAGGTATTCAAGAGTTTGTTGAATGGTATTTGGCATATAAGCAATCGTGAATATAGCCTGTTATGAATAATAATGGAGTTTGTAATAAGTAATGGTTATAAGTTTACGCTAGTTCTATTGTAGCCTTCCAAAAGGATTGAATATCCTCTTTAAATTAGCTCAGACTAAAATATAATATAGATGCTAAAAAAAGTGCTAAAGAGATTAATTAAAAGACCTAAAAAAAAGCAAAAATCAGAATTGGATTTTTCAAGTGAGGAGGAGTATTATGAGTATTTATTTACTACCAATACGAAGTGGAGCAGTAAATTACCTAATAAGGATGAGGCACAAAGGTGGAATGCAATTTTTGGTCATATTAATTATCTGAAAGCGCATAGCCAAAACAAAGACAGGCTATCAATTCTTGATCTTGGAAGTGGTAGAGGTTGGTTAAGCAATTTATTGTCTAAATATGGCGAAGTGGTGGGCATAGAGCCTGTTAAACCGGTTGTTGAATTTTCAAAAAAACTTTACCCCGATATTGAATTTTATTCTGGTTTTATTTCTGAATACAAATCATTATTAAAAGAGAAAGAATTGGATTTGATAGTGTGCAGTGAAGTGATTGAGCACGTACCTGATAAATTTAAGATAGAATTTTGCTCGGATTTATTTGAGGTGTTAAGTGAAAATGGATATTTAATACTAACTACTCCCAGAAATGAGATTCAAAAGGAATACGTGGCAGCTTATGGGAATCCGGGGCAACCTATAGAGGAGTGGGTTGGTACTGAGGAAGTTGAAAAAATGTTTGAGTTAGTTGGTTTTACTTCCTTGAATTATATTGGCGTAAATTTGCCACATCTATCTAAGTGCCCTGATTTAGAGATTTATCAGACTTGGTTGTTCAAGAAATAGAAATGAGATATCCATTTTTTTCAATTATCATACCTTGCTACAATCACGGGAAGTACTTGAATGAATGTATCGATTCTATCCTGAATCAAAGGTTTGATAACTATGAAGTTATTATAGTAAATGATGGTAGTACAGATGATTCTTTATCAATTGCACAAAGTTTAGCCAAAAATAGCCTTAAAATATCAGTAATAGATAAAACTAACGGGGGACTTTCTTCTGCAAGAAATGCTGGGCTTGCGTCAGCTTCAGGTCAATATTTACAATTTTTAGATGCCGATGATCTATTATACCCTGATGCCCTTGATCATGTAAATAAGAAAATTGAAAACTCAGACCATCCTGAACTAATACAGACAGCTTATGCTTATTTTAAAAATGATAAGATTTTTCACAATGTAATACCTAATACTGACAAACATATATACCCGGCTGTTTTGAATCATAATATTGGTCCCTGCCATTCTATTTTTATTAATAAGGAAGCAATCCATTCTTTAGGTAGCTTTGATGAGAACTTACGAAGTGCTGAGGATTGGGATATGTGGATGAGGGCAGCTAAAGCGAATTATAGGTTAGAGGTAGTTACTGATGTTTGTGTAGGATACAGATATGTAGCTGATAGTATGAGTAGAAATGCTTTTGTAATGTATGAGGCTTTGAGTGAAGTCATTTCTCGTGCGCATAAATTGGACAAAAGAATTAAGGTAAGTTCCAAACTTAATAAAGATTTAGAAAATTATGATATGGCTCGACCTATGAAAAAGTTACTGATGACCTGCTTGGGTGTGAGCGTTATGCAGGGAGACATAGATTCATCCATAAAGTTATATCAAACTGAAAATAAGAAATATAATCTAAGTGTTGACCCTAAAGATTTTAAAGATATGTATTCCTACTTGACATTCCGTTATTGGAATAAGAAAAAGGAAATTATTTTCATTTTAGAAAGCTTACGTCCTCATTATTGGAATTTTCTTAAAGGGTTAGGCC
>NZ_SMLV01000418.1:18266-42231 GCF_009711525.1 Fulvivirga lutimaris | reverse complement strand
TCTTTTCTAAAAGTATGTTGGCAAGTTTTTGGGCATTTGTATTCAGAGTTGAATATGAAATTTCTCTTCCGGTTTCATATTCTTCAATTGCAATCTTTTCAGGGCTGTAAACCGCCCATTTACTTAACCAGTCTTTAGTAAACATCTTCCGTCTTCACTTTTCTAAATTCTTCAATAAAATGCATGATCACCCCTACAAGCAGCGAGCTCAATATAGCAATTGTTGACGCTATTGCCGGGTTATTAATAGTCTCTTGCATGTATGCTGTAATATGACCATAATAAACACTAAAATGTACAACTATGGCTGTAACAGATGCCGCAAATACCGATTTAAAAGAGACATTTCTAAAAAATGTACCGAATAGCACCGGAATAAACGCTGCCGAGAAGTAAGCATATACTCCATTCTGAGCAAATATTCCTACACTTAAATTAGGACTTAATAGTTGCTGATACGATAATAAAAAGCTTACCACACCGAGCAGTATTATTACCATTTTATTGAAAAATATTTTTTTAAACGGACTATCAAAACCTAACCTTTTACCCACGATAGGGTCCATTAGATCAGAAGTAATTGTAGTACTCAATGTTTGAATCAACCCTTCAAGTGTTGAAAGTCCTGCCGAAATTAAGCCCAAAATTACCAGCAGCCCTGTGTAAACAGAAAACTTGCTCACAACATAGTATGAAACAAGACTATCCATAGGCATTTTAGTTCCGTTAATAGTTAAGTCAGGGAAATAAAGTCTAATGTAAAGTCCCACAAAGACCACTGAGAAAAAGACACTCAAGGCTATTATTCCAACAAGCAAGTACTTATTAATATCGTTTTTGCTCTTTAGTAGTAAGCTTTTGGTGATGATGTGAGGTTGGCAAACGATTGCGATTCCAATTACAAATTGACAGTAAATTATTTCAAAATAATCACGGAATAAGAAGCTGGAAGGGTTGGTGGTCTTGACCAAAGACTCATCAACAGCTGCCAATTGTTCTAAGAAGCCATCAATTCCATTCTCAAAGTATTCTACTCCAGAAAAAAGAAGAATAAATGCTACCACCAACATTATAGTAGCCTGTATTGCATTGGTGTATATCATTGAGTTGGCACCACCAAACATCATATATCCAAATACAAAAGCTACCACCACAGTTAACACCCATACGGGGTCTGCGTTGAGTGCTTTTGAAAGCACTTGCGTGACGCCCACACATATCAATACAATAAATGTGATTAGTAATAAAGACAAAAAACCAAAGTAGATAGCAAAGGCCTTGCTATCATACATCTTGCCTATCCATTGCGCCATGGTTAATGCTTTGGTGGTTTCGCCATATTTACGAAAGCCTTTGGTCATGATTATCAGTGAGATATAAATGGCCAATGGCATTACAATACCGAATGAGATTACACCACTGATACCATACAATGCTATAAATCCTGGATTTATAATAAAAGTTGCTGCACTCGTTACTGAAGCGGCCAAAGCTAAACCTACGGCCACAGGAGAAAAACCAATTGTACCTAGTGCATAATCATCCAGGTTCTGCGTCTTCTTTGCTCCTCTGATGACGAGATAAAGAACAACGGCCGCATATATAACAATGAGGACCCAGGTAGCAAATATCTGTTCGCTTGATGCTATATTACCCATAATTAATACCTTAATGCTGCGCAGGCGAATGCTAATCCCCCGCCCGAGCCAATAAAAAACAATAAATCTCCCCGCTTGATCTTCCCTTTTTCTATTGCATCATCAAGGGCCATTGGTATACAAGCCGAACCTGTATAGCCATAGTATTTCATAATCTTATGAGCTTTATCATGACATACTCCAAGTCTGTCCATGGTCTCATGAATCGAATTGATGTTAAGCTGAGTTACTAAATATTGATCAATCTCTTCAGTCTTGATATCAAACCTTTTACACATTTTAAGTGTCATTTCCGTCCACATCTCAGGATTGAGCTCTCTCGGAAAGCGATGAACAAACTTTAACTTATGATCATTTCTGGAAAGTACCTCGGCATCTACAGGACTGTTAGTTCCCCCACTATAAATACCCATCCATCCGTTATATTCCCCTCGCGTTTTCAACTCACTTCCTATAAATCCGTTATCAGCACCCTCTTCTCCTGAAAGAATCACCGCCCCAGCACCATCGGCAAATAAAGTAACAGTCTTTTTATCCTCTATATTAAGATGTTTGCTCATGGCATAGCCACCAACTATAAGAATATTATTATACTTCTCGTCTACCATAATATATTTGGAGGCTACATCTAAAGCTGTAACAAAACCAGCGCATGCAGTATTCAAATCAAAAGTACCTGCATTTTGGGCATTGAGTTTATACTGTAAAACTGCCGCTGTGGAAGGAGAAATATATTCAGGTGTATCAGTTGCTACTATAATTAAGTCAATCTCCTCGGGTCGAATGTCAGCTCTCTGCATAGCTATTAAGCTCGCTCTTTCACATAAATCAATAACTGATTCATCTTCTCTGCACCACCTCCTTTCATGGATATTAACTCTTTCCCTCAACCACGTATCAACATCCTCCTTCAAAATTTCATTGAAATAACTATTCGGTACTATTCTTTCGGGAACATAGGATCCCGTAGATTTTATAATTGCTTTACGCATAAGTTTAGGTTAGGTGAGTTTAAATAGAGACAGCTCCATCAACGCTTAATACTGCTCCACTTATAAAACTGGCTTCATCAGACGATAAGAACACATAGGCATTTGCTATATCCTCGGGCTTGCCCAATCTTGCTAATGGGGTTTTTGATACCATCATATCAATTACCTTTTCAGGTATAGTCTGGATCATCTCTGTAGCGATAAAGCCAGGAGCCACGGTATTGACCGTGATATTATATTTACCCAGCTCCTTTGCCAATGTTTTAGTCATACCTATAAGTCCGGATTTAGTAGCAGCATAATTGGCTTGACCAAAATTACCATAGAGGCCAACCACTGAAGATGCATTAATAATCGCACCGCCCTGCTGCTCTATCATATGTGGCACTACGGCTTGGGTACAGTTAAAAACTCCAGTTAGGTTTACATCTAACACCTGCTGCCATTCGTTTAGAGACATTTTCTTAATAGTCGCATCACGAGTAATCCCTGCATTATTGATCAGGATATCAACTCTACCAAATTTGTCAATAACTGTCTGAATGGCACTGTTAACAGATTCAGAGCTAGTGGTATCAACCTGAAAAAAAGTTACTTCATCATTTTTCAATTTTTCAATAGCTTCCTGCCCACTTGTATTACTTATGTCCCAAATAATTACTGTTGCCCCTTCTTTAAGAAATTTTTCTGCAGTACTAAATCCTATCCCTCTGGCGCCTCCAGTTATTATTGCTACCTTATTTTTAAGTCTTTTCATTAATTCTGTAATTCACGTTTAAGATTAATGCTCAAAATAGGTAGGCTCAAATCATTCAAAGTTTCAGGCTCAAAATCAATTGGCATCGACTTTTATAAATATCAGGCATTATAAATATTTAATATATTGATTGTCAGATATTTAATTTTAATATATGCAGGGTGGACTTTGGTATAAATATTTTTATCTACCTTGGAATGTAAAGCTTTCATCTATGAAATAGGTAACAATAAGCCACGCTTACGTATAGAAATCTCAGGGAAATACCCGCTGCAAGGTATTTAATAAAATATTTTCCCGCCCATCACATCGCCACTAGGAAATCAATTTAGATACCCTTAATTTGTAGGTTTATTTAATCAGGCTTTAATATGAATCGAATCTTAACCACTCTCTTTCTTTTTCTTGTTTCAACTATATCTTTTGCTCAGACTTGTCCGGGAGACATTAATATTCTGGAGGATGAAAATATCTCAGTTTGGGAGGTTGTTTCTAACGGCACACAAATTTTTTCTCTTGCAGGATTTGCAGAAATGGCTACCATTGGTGGCACCACATACACCCAACCTAATACTGGGTTTGAGAGAGGTCTGATTCTTATGGCACATGATTTAAGTGGAACATTGCTATGGTCTACTCAATTAAATGCCACTAATACATTTTTCACAACGAATCCAGCTTTAGCGGCTTCTACATCAACAGTATATGTATCTGCAACATCTAACGAATTTGACACTTCAACAAATAGTTTTAGAATAGAAAGTTTTAATGCTTTAAATGGAACTCCCGGTTGGTCAAATTCCTATTCAGTTAATGTAGGTTCTTCTAACCTACCCTTTGAAGCACAGGTTAACCCATACTCTGCTGCCTTAGATGGAACAGGAAAACTCGTTATTGCTGGAGCATTTTCGGGCACCATGGATATTGGAGGAACAGTTTTAACAACCACCTCAGGATTATCAGAAACCTTTGTAATAGCTGTAGATGAAGTGGATGGCACTGACCGTTGGGCAGTACAATCAACAGGATCAAATGGACGTGGAAGAGCATGGACGCTAGAAGTTGATAATGTGGGTAGCATTATCATTGGTGGTCACTATACAAGAACTATCACATTCGGTGCTCAAACCTTTTCTGCTGCAGATGATAAAATAAATCCTTATGTAGCCAAATTAAATAATACGGATGGATCTGCTCAATGGCTGGTAGGAATGCAAAATATTGCAGTTGAACCAGAGGCATTTGAGAATATTTATGACCTTGCTGTCGACCCATTAGATAACATTTACTTTGCTGGTAACTTTAACAATAACCTTGACATTCAGGGGACTACAATTACAAGTGGTGGTGAAACTGATATGTTGATAGGTAGCCTTGATCCTGGTGGCACATTGCGATGGGCCAAACAATTTGGTGGTTTAAGCACAGCAGATGAATTTGCCTCCAGTATAGTTTACAGCAATAACTTATCGGCCATTTTTGTAGGTGGACAATTGGCTACTGATGCTCCACAATATGGAAATATAAATCTAGATCTTCCTCCTACAAATGGTCATTATGTAATTGGTTTATTAACTGATGGCACTATAGAACCTATAGCTGCAGAAGCTGTTAGTCAAGAGAGTAATTTTGGATATTCAGCTACTTATATTGAATCTTCAGACACCTATATTTCTGCTAGTCTTAATAGTAATAGTGGGACAAATATTTTAGCTGCACAATGGGTACCTAATAGACCAGTGCCGTTTGCGCATATTACTTTAGAAGATGGAATACTAAATCCTACAGAAACTCTTACGGCATTCGATCCGGGTGGTGGACTCTATACCTATCAATGGTATTTCAATGGCGTTGCAATTCCTGATGAAGTTAATACAACCTATTCAGCAGGGCTTAATGGTTTCTACTCATTAGAAGTAACAAATAGCAATGGGTGCTCTAAGTTTTCTGAAGAAATAACCTTACTTGACGGATCAACATTAGAAAGTGACTCATTGGCATTAGTTGACCTATATAATAAAACCGATGGTGATAATTGGAATGATAAAACAAATTGGTTAGTGGGGGATGTTAGTACTTGGAGTAATGTAGCAGTTGTCGGAAACAGAGTAACTGCTTTAAGGTTAAATAGCAATAACTTAAATGGAACCTTCGCACCATCAATAACTAATTTAAGCGAGTTGACACTTCTTGAACTAGGAGGCAATAGCATAAGTGGAACGCTACCAACTAGCATCGGCAACTTGACCAACCTAACTGAATTTGCAATATGGGGTAATCAAATGTCAGGCAGTATACCAAGCACGATAGGTGATATGACAAGTCTTTTCAGGTTCTATCCTGCTGATAACAATTTCTCAGGTACTTTACCTGCAGAAATTGGAAACCTAACGGCATTGGAAGGGCTTGCCTTCAACAATAATCAAATAACTGGACCATTGCCTGCATCAATAGCAAACCTTACATCAGCCACCTACTTTGAATTCAACAGCAATCCAATTAATGGAGACATACCTGCAGAAATCGTCTCAATGCCTTTATTAACCAATATTCAACTGAGTAACGCAGGGCTAACAGGGAGTATCCCTGTAGGCTTAGGCAATTTATCAAACCTCGTTGTATTAGATTTATCTGAGAATAATCTCAGCGGTGAAATACCAAATGAAATATCAAATATATCCAGTCTTGAAGTTCTTAACCTCAGAAGTAACAGTATTACCGGGTCACTATCAGATGATATTTGGCAACTACCAAATATAACCACAATTCAGGTAGATTATAATTCAGGTTTAGTAGTGACACTTCCTGCTAATCTTTCGAGCTTAACTAATCTGGCAATTATTGGCATATCAGGCACAGTGCCAATTGGAGGTGCTTTCCCTACGGATTTTTATAGTTTGACAAACCTATCTGTGCTTGATGTAGGCGGTCATAATTTTACAGGCTCTATTACCAATGAGATAAACAACCTTACTAGCTTAACAGGTTTGTGGTTATTTAATAATAACCTATCGGGTGAATTTCCTGACATAAGCTCATTGTCTTCTCTCCAAGGAGGATCAATAGCCGGTAATCAGTTTACATCTTTCCCAGATATTTCCAATTTACCCGTTACTTACTTCGAAGTAAATTACAACCTTCTAGATTTTGATGCGATTATACCTAACCTCGGTATTCCTGAGTTTTATTATGACCCACAAAATGTTCGAGGAGACAACCTCTATCAAGAAGTTGATGTAGGCGGTGACTTTCCACTTGTAAATGATTATTTAGCAGCGGGCAATGTTTATCAGTGGGTAAGAAATGCCACAGACTCAATTGCCACAACAAGAGATTATACTATTATTGGGGCTCAAATAAGTGATCTTGGTGGATACTTTGCCTATGTTACTAATCCTGGTGTGCCAGACCTTACATTAAGAACCCCTTTTTATAATATTGCATTCAGAGATATTGATAAATCATGGACTGTAGATAATAGTCCTGGGTCAGTTGCCGATTTTAAAACACTTTATGCAGCAGTTTATGGGACTAATGAAGGTGACACACTCTACGTTATGGGCTCTCAAATTCCTTATAATGTGGGAGGAAAACTTTTAGAAAAGCCCAGAGTTATTTATGGCCCTGGCTACTTTTTAGGTCAAAATCAAGAGACACAAGCTTCGTTAGATACAGCATATGTTAATCAGCTTTTATTCAAAAAAGGTGCAGAGGGTAGTGTTGTAAGTGGTTTAGATATAAATTCTGTTATTATGAATAATCAGGCTTCATTCATAAATGATACGTTAACAAACGTTACACTCAGTCATAATAGAATAAACAGCTTAAGCATAAATGATGATAATAGGGGGCATACAATAAGTAAGAACTATATTAATGTTTTTGATTTTGCTTCTACACCAGTGCTGGGCACTAGCCGCTCATATATTGATTTTAACATATCTAATAATATTATAGATACAGTAACTACACTTTTCGCAAAGGCAACAGTAGCAAGAAATGTAATGGCAAATATAATTTTTGATAGAAATACCATTGGTGTTTTTACTGATAGCATTGAAAGCGCTGTACTCAATAATAACATTATCAATGACTATCAGGCTACCCAAAATACAAATAATGGTACAATAGATTTCGCCTCTGCAAATTTTGATAATAATAGTGGCACATTATCAATTGATAATGATTTTCAATCAACTGAAAATGCTGGGGCATTCTCAGGCACTGATCCTTATGTATTATCTGGCCTTGCACCTATCCCTCATATTTATAGCTTAAATGACATAGGTAGAATAAGAGTCAATGTAGAAGCTAAAAATGAATCGGATACTGATATTACTTATCTAAATTATAGATTAGGTGAAAATGGAGTTGTTAAGCAGCGTGGAAAGGTGAGAAGATTGGTGGCTGGAAATCCTGTTAATGTATTATTCAGACCTAAACTTGGAAAAATAACACCAGGAGCAGCTGTAACAATGATGATATGGCCTAAAGATGCAAATGGTGTAAGAGGCGTACCTCAAACCATTTCATTTACAGCAGAAACTACAACAGCTACCGGAAAAATTTTCACCTCAACAGGCACTCCCGTTACAAATGGAAAGGTTTTGCTTTTTGAAATAAATCAGGAAGCCACAGCTTTTGATACTTTGGAGGTTGATTTGGACAATCAAGGTAATTTTAATTTCCCCAATATTGTGATTGGAGACTATCTTGCCTTAGGAAAACCTAATGCAGATAATTTTCCTGGTGAACTTCCTACATATTTTGAGGGTACGGACCTATGGGAAGAAGCTGACACTCTGCTTATTGAAGCAACTAACCCTACTTTTAATATCACATTACTTGAAGAGCCAAAAGTAGAAACTGGCCCTGGTGTTGTTGCTGGTATTCTTGAAGAAGAGCTAGATAACACAGACTCCGGAGGAAGAATTGAAGCTAGAGGAAGAGTTAAAAAGGCAGGAGTTTCTGTAAGAAGGGCTAGGAGAAGCAGCAGAAGTGAAGAAATAGTTTATGACCTTGTACAATATGTATTCACTAATGATAACGGAGAATTTTACTTTGAAAATCTTCCTGCTGATAATTATAGAATAAATATTCAATATCCGGGATTCCCAATGGATACACTAACCAATGTTGATTTTGTAATAGAAGAAACCAAGAACAATAATTATAGTATGGAAGCCTTAGTAGATGAAGGTAAAATATCAGTTACTATTCTTTCCACAACAGGCATTTTAAAGGACTTAATTAGAGCGGTTAATGTATATCCTAACCCAACCGTTGAAAAAATTACCATAGCGTTTAATCAAGACTTTAATGTCACAGGCAATGTAGAAATTGACCTGATCTCTGTAACGGGTGAGTCAGTCTACCAAGGAAGCTACACTGCAGATCAAATAAATAAGTCGGGGGAACTGACATTACCAGTTAACCAATATCAGAATGGCACTTACCTTCTAAGAATAAATCAGCAAGGTAAAGAGATTGGCACCATTAGGGTTATGGTTACTAAATAATCATATTGAGAACTAATACACTGAAGGTCAACCGATCGGTTGACCTTCATGCTTTATAGGAATATTTAAATAATAAAATTGTTTCCTTAAATTCGCTCATGTAATGATAAGCAGCGAAAGGAAGTAAGCATACCATGAAACTAGGAAAATACACATTCGTTGTTGTCTTGATATTGGTTTTTGGAGTAATGGCTTGCTCTAAATGTGATGAATGCCAGAGTGACTTATCTGCTCGTTTTAGGTTTGTTGATACTCTAAGACAGGAGGTTAATGAAGATCCAGCATTAATTGAGATGGTTGATCTGTTCGGAAATACTTACGATGTTTCGAGAAAGGAAACAGAAGAGGATACTTTTCATGTAGTTAATCTTATGTCAATATCTACAGAGTTTGACAACCCTGACACATTACTTCTCAGATACAATAATATATTTATAGATACTGTAGGTGTGGGCTATACTTTTAGTAGTGATAGCCGATGCTGTACAAATACACTAATGGTTGGAAAACTGGAGTTTTTCAACAAAACATCTACACGCAGAATCAAACCTGAGTTTGTGATTTACGATGTCAGAATTGAGGATTAAGATTTCTTTTTAGTGCTGATTCCAAAAGGTCGATAAAGTGGGCAAAAGCTCACAAAACTGGTTGCCAAAAAAATAATAGCAAGTGCGCCCAAAATAATAGCCCCTGTTCCGCTCAAAATACCAACATAATACAGATAACTAACTACGACTGCAAGGACAATTCTGATGATTCTGTCTGCATTTCCCATATTTGCTTTCATAATAATCAAATTTAGTTTCAAATTTTATTTACCAAATCTAACTATCACAACTATGCTAGCACATGATTAAAATCAGTTTAAATTATTTCTTTAGTACTGTAAACTCTACCCTTCTATTAAACGCCCTACCTTCATCAGTATCATTAGATTCTAATGGCACGGTCTCGCCATAACCTTTGGCCACCAACCTGTAGCTGTCCACTCCATGTTCTATCAGGTAATCAACAACGGCCTGAGCTCTACCTTGAGAAAGGTTAAGGTTATAATCATCTGAACCTTTACTATCTGTATGTCCAGCAATTTCAATTTCAAGCGATGAATTACTGGTTAAAAAGTCAACCACCTTGTCGAGTTCAACGAAGGATTCTGACTTTAATGTTGTTTTATCAAAATCAAAAAAGATATTATTGAGTCTTACGGTTGTTCCTATCTCAATAGGTTTAAGGTAGATATCTTTTGTATAAGATATCTTATCCTCACTAATATGCTCAATACTATCATTTCCATTAAGGTAGCCCTCTGCTTTAGCCGCGATTTTATACCACCCGGTTTTAGGAAGTTCCATTTGATAATAGCCAACATCTGAAGAAATCAATTCCTTATTTAACTCATCTCCATCAAGTGTAATATTAAGCTTGGCCGTCAGTGGTTCATTTGTCTTTTCATCATATACAATTCCGCTCATCATCACCTTTTTCTTTAGCGGAATCATGTTGATATCCTTAATAACCGTTGTATCATGCACTACCTCACCTAAAGTAAATTCTGTAATTCCAGATTGATATTCTGGAGCAGTAGCATTTAAAACAAAATCACCATTCCCTTCCAACAATACCATCGCGTAATTTGCCTCTGGTGACGCCTTTAATGTGTCTATTATTTCACCATTTTTTGTCAAAGTTATCTGTGCGTCCGGTATGCCAAGACCAGTCTTCTGATCTACTACAACCCCTTTTAGGTTGATATGAATGTCTTTAAGCTGAAGCCAAAAAATATCAAGATTTCCTCCGTCAATTGTATTTCCCGACTGGGTGGTAAATACATTGTTATGGTTATCTACTGACATATAAGCGTCATAGGCTCTTGTATTTAATGGTCGTCCAACATTCACAGGGTCAGACCATTTCATCCAGGTGTCATCTAGTCGAACTGACTTATAAATATCTGAATAACCTATCCCCATGTCCTTTCTCGTACTAGAAAAGTAAAGTGTCTTATCATCTGGAGCCAGAAAAGGTGCAAACTCATCTCTTGATGTATTTAAATTATTTCCCAGTTTAACCGGTCTTGACCATTTGTTATCCCCTAAATTCTTGCTTAAGTAAAGATCATTGAACTCACTATTTTCCTTTTCACTAAAATAAAGTATCATAAATTTCGCATCGGTAGACATAGTTGCTCCATAGAACTTGCCCTGCTGCATCTTTTTAAAATCCTCAACATCTATATCATCTGGTTTACTCCAGCCGTCTCCCTCTTTATGGGTAAATGAAAAGCCAACATTATTTCTACCTGATCCACCTCGAATGAATAGTGTTTGATTGTCTGGCATAACAGTGAACACCTGATTTGCCTTATGATCATTAAGTGGCTTACCTAAGTGTTGCGCCTTACCCCACTTACCATTTTCTCCAAGCTCTGAGAACCAGATATCCTGGCTACCTTCTTTTCCGTAAGTATTTTCTGGGTGATTATGAACAAAGAAATACAGTGTCTTACCATCGGCCGAAACAACAGGTGCTCCTTCATGGTAGGCGGTATTCACATCTCTACCAAGATTAACCAATTCATATCGCTGGCTATATTCCTGAGCCAATAAAACTGTACAACTAAAGACAAGAGAGAAAAGTACTGATATGTGCTTCATAAATGTTGGTTTTGAAAAGTAAAGATATAAAAATCTTGAGGTATAGTTAAAAATTCTTGAATTCATGAAAAATGTATCCTTTAGTGTTACAGATACGTATCTTTGAATTAATGAAGTACTTGTTCTCTACCCTACTATTAGGTCTCTCACTGACTCTTTTTGCCCAAAATAAGCCAATTGAAATTATTGGAGAGATTTTAGACCCTGAAACTAACGAAGCTGTGCCTTATGTCCATGTTGTTAATCTTAGGACAAATCAAGGTTTTGTAAGTAATACAGAAGGTAGATTCTGGATTAATATGGCCAAGGAAGATACGCTTATGTTTTCTGCCATTGGTTTTGAGAAATATCACTTCACACTAAAAGAAAATGTTACTACAGATAAGTTAATTGTTACTATAGAATTAAGGCACTCTACACTCGAACTTGAAACTGTTAAAGTATTTGCTTTTAAGGATGAACATGCCTTAAAAAGAGCACTTATTGATGCTAAAGTGCCACTTCAAGATGAAAAACCTGGATTAAAGATACCGGGAGTTAAAATTTATAGAAGTGCCGAGAATGGCGGACTTGCTATTGGTGGCCCATTAACTGCTATTGGCAATCTGTTTAGTAAAGAGCACAAAGAACAAAAGAAGCTTATTGAAGTTTCTTCAGACTATGACTTTCAGAAGGTAATCCGTGCTAAGTATAATGAGACCATTGTAATGAAGGTCACTGGCATTCCTGAAGATAAAGTTGAGGATTTTATGAAATTCTGTAAGATTGAAGATTCTTTTATTAGCCGTGCGTCAGAGTATGAGCTTACAGTAGTTATCCAGCAGTGCTTTACAGATTTCACTGCCCTAGACCTCAAAGAGGATAATTAAAAAAACCTCCCCAGTTATTAACCAGGGAGGTTTGCAAGCAAAGAGTGAATAATTAAATTAATTAATCTAATCTACATGTTGCGCAATCGATTGTCAATATCAATTGCATTATAACAACATCAATTTCTTCAATGTAATTTTAATTTCATTCACCTTCATCTATTGAATAATTCCTTCAGTTCTCAACCAGCACGAATGCACCCCAGAAATACGGGTCTTTGTACTTGGATTTTAAAGATAGCTGTGCCTGCTTAAATGCTTTTTGTCGATTGCCAGACTTCAACCAATTAGCATAGAATTTTGTCATCAATTCCTGAGTAGCTTCATCACTCACCTTCCATAAGCTCATTAGTAATGATTTAGCTCCTGCACTTAGGAAAGCACGCTGAAGACCGTAAACACCTTCTCCTGCCTTCACATCTCCAACAGCTGTTTCGCAGGCGCTCAACACCACCAGGTCAGTATTATCAAGCTTCAAGTTGGTCGCTTCATAAGCAGTGAGCACTCCATTATTGCTATCATTCAACGAAGCCATTTGATCTGCTACCGTTCCGGCATTGGCAAGTAATAGCCCAGATCTAAGTAATGGATTGTTTTTAGCACTCTCAGCACTTACACCAAAGACCTTCTCCTTGTTACCGTCAACATCTTGCAAAAAGTAGCCGTGCGTTGCAATATGCAGAATAGTTGGATTGTCAACTTTCTTAATATTTGCTTCTGTAGCTTCAGCTGCTAAATATTGATTGATCTTATAGCCATTGGAATTCATCAGCTTTGACACCGCTAATAACTCACTTTTGGTACCAGGAAGTGCTGCTATTTCAGAGCCTCCAAAGGTCGGATTTCCAATTAGAAAAGAGTTTTTTGTAGAAGCAGCATTGCTGGTAGCACCCAAGTTTTTACTGCTGCCCAAGTATTGAATATCATATTGTTCCAATAATGATTTCCCATCTTTTGTTAATGTATTCAGATTTATCTGATTGTAAATACCATCAGTTGAAACGAAAAGCGTGCGCTTACCACTGACCAATGGTGATATGGCTGCCCAATATTGATCGTAAGAATAGGTGTCTTCTAATTTCTGATGAATGACATTGTTATAATACTTGAAATAGCGCGTTTCTAGGTGTGCTCCATTTTTCAAAATGGCGACATCCGGCACAGATGCTGTGCTAGACAGCACCAGCGCTGCATAATGTACTTCATCAGTCCATGTATTATCAAAATGTCGATACCTTACAAACTCTATTGCTCCCTGTCCATCTTTTATATTGGATTTTACATCTTCAAAAGTTACCTGCTTCAGCTGATAGCCTTCAGTAAAAAGATCTGATTTCTCAGAAAGTCTTTTTTCGGATTGATTGGTTGCAGATTCCAGAGAATCTCTGTTAATATTTTGCTCCTCAAGCTCTTCTTTAGAATAAGCATAGTACTGTGCTAGTGTCTGCTTTTGATCTATCCATAATAGGTATTCATCTATCAAAGACTTATCTCCACTATTCAATATCTTGCTTTTAATCTTGTTAGTAGAATTAAGCAACAAACCCTTAGTCGCGATATGAAACTCGTAAGCATCTTTAACCAAAGACTTGTCGCTTTCATTTTGATCGAAAGCAAACGAATAAAACCTCTCAAATCTAGGTCTCAACTTATCCCAGTATTTGGTCTTTTCAGATTCACTCATTGGAGGGAAATATTGATTGATAAAATCGAGCGACTGATTGAGGGTTTCTAAATAGAGCTTCTTTGCTTCAGCAATATTTCCCAATTTCCATTCTACAATGGCCATATCCTCTTTGCCTTGCACATATTCTGGATGATCCTTACCCAAAGCCTTGAGTTTAATTTCTACAGACTCTTTGAGCAGTGGTTTTGCTTCATCATATCTTTTTGAGTATCTATAAAAATTACCAAGGTCACTTAATGAACCAGCATACAAGCTGTGCTCATCACCAAACTTCTTCTTGTAAATGTCCCTGGCCTCTTTGAGCAAGTCCTCCACCTTATCCACTTTATCCATCTCAATATAAAGAGAGGCTAAATTGCTAATGGTATGCGCATAATCAGGGCTACCGGACCCCATTCTGTTTTTCTTTAGGCGCATCAATTCATTATAAATCTCTTCTGATTGCTCATATTTGCCCATTTCCTGATAAAGGAAAGCCTGATTTGATAGGAACTTTTGATGGTTATTAGATTTTTCGCTTTGCAGCTCCCTAGAAATAGCGATTGCATTCTTTAGTTTCTCATCAGCTTGCTCATATCTGCCAACAGCCTGATATAACATGGCTTCATTGTTTAAGGCAATAGCCAAAGGCATACTCTCTTCACCAGAAGCAGCTCTAAGCACTTCCACTGCCTTCTTCGCATTTTTCTCGGCCTCATTATAACGCCCAGTTTCTTTTTGCAGTACAGCCAGGTTATTCAATGAGGCACCATAACCTGCACTCTTCTCCCCCAGTTCATCTTTTCGTTTCTCAAGTGCCTTAAGGTTAAATTCTTCGGATTTGGAATATCGGCCCATTGTTGCGTAAAGTAAGCCTAGATCAGAAATGGTGGTCAAATAATTAACCCCAGTAATACTATTAACCTCATATTTTAACATGGCCGATGTCAGTAGTACCTCTGCCTTGCTGTAATACCCTTTAGCATAGGCCAACTCGCCAGCGTCAAGCAGTCTACGGGCTTTTTCCTCTTCAGTAGATTCCTCATTCGTCTGAAGATTGGTGAAAGCTTTCAATACTTTATCGCTGCCCGTATCAGTATCAAAAAAGTCAGCATTATCATTAACAGAAATCGCGAAACTAAAACTGGTGGAGTCCATCTCGGCTCTTGCCTCATTCAGTTTATCACCCGCCAGTCCTTTGAGTTTATTAATATTTTTTTCTGAAGCAAGATTCTTAGCCTTGTCTTTCAAAAACTTTCCGATTTGGGCATAACTGCTCCCCGCAGCTAACAAAAAAATTACAGTAGCTATTAGTCTCATATTGAGTGATTTGCCTCCTAAATTAGAAATAAGATCACACACATAAAAACCAACGATTGAAACGAATTTATTACTGCATTTTGTAATTTGGCCGCTTGAATTGATACGATGAGAAAGGTTTTTTTGAAAATTTACATGGTTTGGGTGTTACTAGTCTTCAGCATATTTATGCTTCTACTGCTCCCACTTATAATTCTGCCAATTTTGATAAGTACAAAAATTGGTATGGGTACTTTTTATGGGCTCAAAATTTGGGCAAGGATTTTTAGTATACTCAACTTCATACCCTATAAAATTTATGGCAAAAAGAATATTAAGAAAGATCAGGCTTATATCTACACCAGTAACCATACTTCATTTTTAGATATACCAGGGATTGTATTGGCCATACCAACACAGTTTAGGCCGTTAGCAAAAAAAGAATTACTAAAAATCCCAGTCTTTGGGCTGATTGCACGGGTAGTAACTATTGTAGTTGATAGATCTAGTCAGGAAAGTCGTAAGAGGAGTCTTAAAATATTGAAAGGGATATTGAAAGACAATGTCTCTATTTTGATTTTCCCTGAAGGGACTCAAAACAGAAGTAAAGAGCCACTACAACCTTTCTATAGCGGTGCATTCCGAATGGCTATTGAAACTGGTGCCCCAATTATGCCAATGGTAGTTCTAAATGCCGGCAGGCTAATGCCTCCGGGAACCATCAGCATCAAGCCTGGGAAAATTAAAGTTGTGTTTGGAGAAGCTATTGACTGCTCTAATTATAGCATGGATCAGGTAAATGAACTAAAAGATCATGTTTTTCAAGTAATGGCCAAACTGCTAGAGGATAATAAATTATAAGATCTTCGATTAAATATCTACTTACTATATTTTATAAGCAACCAAGCACTAGCGTCCGCTAAATAGAGTCCTGAATATCCCCTATTAAAATTCAATTTTAATTAGTTCAAATAAATAGTATATTATTGCTATTTTAGGTATTAGCAATCGTTCTAATCCTGATCAGCTGCGAGAATAATCAGGGACAATCGATTAATAGTTGGGTCTTTATATCAAGCTTCGGAACTACATAAAACAATATAAAGAGCTAGTAAAAAAAATCAAATGACTCTCAATTCAAAAGGATTGTTAAACAAGCCATTCATTCTTATTTCATTATTAATGCTGGTTTCATTCTCTGTTATTGGACAGAAAATAACGGTCACTGGCAATATTACTGCTGAAGATGATGGATCTGCCCTGCCCGGAGTGAACATCGTTGAGAAAGGAACCACCAATGGAACAGTTACTGACATTGTTGGAAACTATATCATTAGTGTTGACCCTGATGCAGTGCTAGTTCTTTCTTTCCTTGGATATGCAACGCTTGAAGTCCCTGTTGATGGTAAAGTACTAATCGATATTCAGTTAGAAGTTGATGTATCCGATCATTGGCCTATTATCAATATCGGATATGGTAATATATCATATAATGAATTAACCTACGGAATTTCTCGCCTCACATCTTCAAACTACAATCAAGGTTATATTTATGAACCTACTGAGCTTTGGCAAGGTAAAGTTGCTGGCCTGTCCATTTATAAAAGAGGAGACAACCCTCATGAGGAAAGTGTGATGCGCATCAGGGGGCTGACTACTTTCGATGAAGAAGCAGCCCCTCTAATTGTAATTGATGGTGTACCCATGGCTACCTTGCATAACCTCGATCCTCAGGATATTGAATCTATCAATGTATTGAAAGATGGCTCAGCAACAGCTATTTATGGTATGCGTGGGTCTCAAGGGGTCATAATCATAACCACAAAACAAGCCATCTATGGAAGGAAAATTTCGGTGTCAGCCAATAGCGAAGTAGCTGCATCAGTAATATCAAAAAAACAACCCGTGATGACTGCCAGTGAGCACATAGCAGCGGGAGCCAACGACCTGGGATCATCCACAGACTGGCAGGATGAAATAACCCGAACAGGCATATCAACTGGGCATCATGTGACCATTTCAGGAGCATCTGAATCCTCTTCCTTCAGAGCATCTACACATATTCGGCAAGTTGAGGGCATTCTTTTAAATTCTGGTTTTAATCAGATAAATACACGAGTCAACCTTAGACACAGAGCCATCGATGACAGGCTCAGATTTGATTTCAATATCGCAGTAACGAACAGAAAAAGTAATTTCTCATTTCCTGATGCATTTCGGTTTGCTAATGTATTCTCACCATCCGCTCCCATAACTTTCCCGAGTGGTGATTATTATCAGCCCATCTTATTTGACAACTTCAATCCCGTTGCCATACTCAAGCAAAATGTAAATCTGGGTAGAAGAAGGAATACCAATTTTGGCGCTAAAATCGACTTTGATATTTTGGATGGTCTAACAGCAACTGTGAGTGTTGCTCAACAATTTGAAAGTAATTTCAATGGTAAATATTATTCCAGAAACTCCCTATATGAAGGTTATAATAGAGGTGGTCTTGCACAGCGTTACACTGATGACCAAAGTTTTACATTAGGCGAGAGTTATCTGACGTATTACAAACACTTCATTGATCTTACACTTAATGTGGTAGCCGGTTACTCTTACCAGGAAGATCGTTTTGAAAGTTTTGGGGCTGAACTAGGAGACTTCCCCAGTGATGAGCTTGGTTATAATGCCATCGGTTACTCAGCTGATATACTTACAGGAGAAGAATACCTTATTGATATATCCAGTACAACATCCCCTATTAATACTATAAAAGGTATTTTCTTGAGAACCACCTTAAGTCTGGATGATATAGCCACTTTCAATGTCTCTTTGAGAAGAGACCAATCGAACAAACTCGGAGAGAATAAGCAAAGTGGATTATTCCCGTCAGCAGGTATTAACCTCAATCTTCTACATTATTTGAAGAGTTTGAATTTATCACTACTCAATATGAGATTGGGGTATGGAGTTACGGGATCTATTCCATCGCAATATGGCTTGGCTAATCAAAGATTCGATTACTCATTTCAGAATGGAGGAACTGTCAGAATGGCTCATGACGCTAACCCTGACCTAAAATGGGAACAAAAGAAAGAGTTGAATCTGGGTATTGATGTCAACGCAGGGCCATTTATAGCTACACTAGACCTTTATCAGCGTACAACCAGTGATATAATCAATTTGGTTAGAATTGACCCAAATGATTTCTCTACGGGTGAACGTTATGATAATATTGGCGGATTAAAAAGCAGAGGTATGGAGCTAATGCTGAGCTACTATTTAGGTAATTCTAATAACATAACATGGCAACCGTCAATTGTTTTAAGTACCAGCCGCACGCTACTTGATGGCTTTGATGTAGATCAGGAGGTAAGAGGTACTCCTGGAATTGCCGGTTCTGGAAATTCTCAACTCATTAGAATAGCCAAAGGTGAAAAAATAGGAGAAATCTGGGGTCCCGTGTTTGATGGTGTAGATGCCAACGGATATGCAATTTTCAGGGATACTAATGGAGATGGTCAGTTGTTAATAGATAATGGTACCGCTTTGGATCCAAATACAGACTTCACTTCTTTAGGAAATGGCATACCTTCCTGGGAGCTAGGCTGGAGCAATCAAATTAGATATAGAAATTGGGAACTCAATATGTTTTTTAGAGGGGCATTTGGTCATAGTTTGGTCAATAGAGCGAGACTCGGATTTGAACCACTCGATCTGGGAGCAGTAAATTCTTACAACAGGGTAGTAACAGATAAAGCTGTAGATGGTCTAACCTCCTCTCAGTTTAGTTCTCTTTATGTTGAAAAAGCAGATTTTCTTCAGCTGGATAATATTTCATTATCATATTCACTACCACTGAAAACCAGCTCCTGGATGAAGTCTTTAAAGGTTAATATGACTGTCCAAAATGCATTTACCATTACCAGTTATACAGGAAATAACCCAGAACCCATTCTTGTAAGTGGTCTCTCATCTGCAACCTTTTCAGTTAGCAAGGACGTTTTAACACCAGGTATTGACCATGTTAGCAATTATGCTCCTTCAAGAACTTTCATGTTTAGCTTATCTTTAGGACTTTAACTATTTTATGAAATTTCTCATCCTTTGTATATTAATCTGCTCTATGCAACTTTCTCACGCTCAGGATTGGGCAAACACAGCACGATTTCAAATGGAAAATGACAGTATTGGACTACCTACCAAAGATGAAAGCAGGGTTGTTTTTATGGGCAATTCTATCACCGAGGGTTGGAAAAGCTTTAGGCCTGAATTCTTCGAAAACCAGTCCTTTGTTAACCGAGGCATTGGAGGACAAACTACCCCACAAATGCTGGTTCGGTTTCGTCCAGATGTTATCGCACTAACACCTAAGGTTGTAGTAATACTTGCAGGTGTAAATGATATTGCCGGAAACACTGGCCCATCTACCCTGGAAATGATCATGGACAACATTATTTCAATGGCCGAGCTGGCCAAAGCCAATGATATAAAAGTGATATTAAGCTCTGTATTACCTGCATTTGACTTCTCTTGGAAACCAGGACTAGAACCATCAGGAAAGATTATCAATCTTAATAAAATGATTAAGAAGTATGCAGATAATAATGAAATTATCTATCTGGATTACTTCTCTTCAATGGTTGATGAGCGCAATGGCCTGAAAGATGAATATACTTATGATGGCGTACACCCTAACGCAGAAGGTTATAAGGTGATGGAACCTTTAGTGCTTGAGGCTATTGAAAAAGCACTTGCTAAGTAACCCTGTCGTCTTCGTTTCTTAACATATTTATTCCTTAATTTCCATCCGAATAAACAATAACTAGCGTCAAAATCGGTTATCGTTATTCAATTGAATATCTTGCAATTGAACATCGAATCATATCTTTTACAAGAGATCAGAACTTGTAAAAAAAACAATACTATGAATAATTCGATTAAACTGGCTTTTGGGATTCTCGTCATGATTTCCATTGCATGCACTGGAAATAAAGAAAAAGAAGTATCATCCATCACAACTCACATCGCTGTTGAAAACAAAGGAATACCTATTGATTACAAGGAATCAGGAGATGGAAATTACACCCTGATTTTCATTCATGGCTGGTGCATAAATGATAGTTACTGGACTCACCAGGTAGATGCTTTAAAATCAGATTACAAAATCATCACCCTTAATTTACCAGGGTTTAATGGAACAGATACGACAAGAAATGATTGGAGTATAGAAGCCTATGCATCAGATGTAAATGCTCTAATTGAGCAACTCCAATTAAAGAATGTTGTGCTTATTGGACATTCAATGGGCGGTGAAATTATACTTGAAACTGCCCTGTATAATAAGAATGTGATTGCCCTTATTGGCATTGATAATTTTAAAGACATGGGGCATGAAATGTCTGAGGAAATGCAAGAAGGTATTAATGAATTCTTCGCGTTGCTGGAGAGCAACTATAAGGAGATTTCTAAAGCATTCGCTGAAAGTAATTTATTCTCAAATAGTACAGACAGTTTGGTAAGAGCCAGGGTTATCGCTGATTTCCAGTCCGCAGATTCAATTGTGGCCATTGCCAGTCTGAAAAATTTATTTGATTACTCATTTGATGAAATGAGCAAATTGGAAAAACTGAACCAAAAACTTTATTTGATAAACAGTAATACATCTCCTACCAACTTAGATCCGATGATAAATGCAGGTGTCAAATGCGAGCTATTCGAAATTGACTCTGCTGGTCATTATCCCATGATAGAGAACCCTCAAGAGTTTAACTCACTGCTAGCACAAGTTCTTAATAAGATAATCAACGAATAGTTAATCATCGTCCGGCTCATACTTTCTGAAAAGCAAAGTGCTGGCAGGATAACCGTATCGTTAACTTTAATTTTCGCTACCTTTATTATCTCACCAGATTTTATCAATCATGAAAACAATGACTTGCAAACAACTTGGAGGAGCCTGCGATATTAAATTTCAGGCTGGCACCTTTGAGGAAATGGCTGAGCTCAGTAAACAGCATGGCATGGATATGTTGAATAAAAAAGACAAAGCGCATTTAGAAGCCATGGGTAAAATGCAAGAGCTCATGAAATCGCCAGATGCAATGCAAGCCTGGTTTGATAGCAAGCGAAAAGAATTTGACGCACTTCCTGAAGATTAGTAGATCAAACTAATTGACCATTGCCACAAAATAAACCTGCTCAAACCAAGCTCGAAGAATGGTTCAATACCTTATCGCATGGTGTTACCGCACTTGCCGCAATTGGAGGTTTGGTCGTGCTCATAGTGTTTGGTGCTCAAAGTGACAAACAATGGAGTTTATTTAGTGCACTATTCTATGGGTCCAGTTTGGTGTTACTCTACACTTTTTCTACCATCTATCATGGCCTTAGACATGCAAAAACCAAGCATGTTTTTAATATTTTAGATCATTGTGGCATCTACCTGCTCATCGCTGGCACCTATACTCCCGTACTACTCATTAGCATTGGTGGCGCCATTGGCTGGATTTTCTTTGGCATACAATGGAGCATGGCCCTCGTAGGCATCACTCTTAAAATATTTTATACCGGCAAATACAATTTGATCTCCACATTGATGTATGCTTTCATGGGGTGGATTATTGTTTTTAAAATTGAATTGGTCAAATCAATTCTACCTGCACCTGCCTTTTGGCTGTTAGCTTCTGGTGGTTTTGCCTATACAGTAGGCATTGTGTTTTATATCATTGACTATCGCATGAGGTTGGCTCATTTCATTTGGCATCTTTTTGTTATGGCCGGTAGCATTCTACATTTTATAATGATGGTTATGTATATATTTGAATAACTTCTTAAATCAAATTTATAGCATCATGTTTTGATGATTCTTTAATAAGTCTTTAATTGTGATTTAAACCACAATGGGTTTATGTTGTTATCCTTTATAATTAGCTCAATTTAATCTGCGTTTTGAATTTAGAATTTGTAAATCCTTTAGTTTGGGGTGTTCCCCTATTTATAGTGATGGTGATCGTAGAACTTACCTACAGTCACTCCCATGACAAAAATTTGTACCAATGGAAAGACCTGTTAGCCAGCTCAGCCATGGGGCTGGGCTCCGTACTTTTGGGGCCAGCTATAAAGTTGATTTCTGCTGCTTCCATCTTTTATGTAGTTTATGAAATTTTCAACCCTGAAGTGAATGGTGTGAGAACCAACATCATGGGCTATGAGTCTTTCGGTTGGGCATGGTATGTATGGCTTATTTGTCAGTTTTTAGATGATTTTAGTTACTACTGGCTGCACCGTTTTAACCATACCGTAAGGTTTATGTGGGCAGCACATATCGTCCACCATTCTTCTAAAAACTTCAACTTTGGCACTGGCCTGCGTAACGGATGGTTTACACTGCTGTACAAACCTTTATTCTACATGTGGCTGCCTGCCATCGGTTTTCACCCTGAAATGGTTTTGGTTTGCTTAGGTATTGAAGCATTATGGCAGTTTCAGTTGCACACGCAGTTTGTTCCTAAACTTGGATTTTTGGAAAAATTCTTAAACACACACACGCAACACCAGGTGCATCACGCTAAAAATTTAGAATACCTTGACAAGAACCACGGTGGTTATCTGAACCTCTTCGATAAAATATTTGGTACATGGAAAGAGCTGGATGAAAATATTGAGATTGAATACGGAGTGGTTCATGATCCAGAATCTTATAACCCATTTGTAATAGTGACACACGAGTACAAAAACATCTGGCGCGACATCAAGAAGTCAAAAAATCTGTATGAGGCTTTTATGTACACATTTGGTGAACCTGGCTGGAGCCCTGACGGCTCAACACTGACCGTGAAGCAGCTGCAGCGTAATTAATAAATCGATTATATTAGTAAAAAACATTAGCGATATAACAGAACTTCTGTTATCCTGATGTTGTAGGGCATAAGTCGATGAAGATAATTACATACCTAATCACAATTTCATTTCAGTTACTTTCAGTTTGGTCACTCAAATTGTTGGATAGCTTTTCATTGATTATTGTGATTTTCATTTCTTGTGTGATTGGAGGATTCTTCTTAAAAAGAATCAAGTCAACAACCAACCTTGGATGGGGGTTATTCTTTGGTTCATTGACTTCTTTAGTCATTACAATAGGATTTACTATATGGCTATCATTTAATCTTGGCGGCTAACGACAAATGGATTCTAGACAAATATATAAAGCTGCCGAACACCTCGGAACAACTTTGACTTGGGAAAAAGACTGGATTCACTTCGGAACAGGCGATGAGGTTAATATTCATCTAATAGATGACTTTATAGTGAACTTCTTGCAAAGTGACCAGATTAACTTTGTGCATGAACGAACAAATTCTGCAACTATTGAAGTCTCTAAGATTCTTCCTACAATAAAAGACCTTCTAGGTAAAAGTAACTTTGAACTCTGGAATGACTCAATGGAACGTGCCATTCAATTTAATCGAATAGGAGTTCTGCTCAAAGGTGAAAAAACGCCCTACAATAAGCTGTAAGAGCGCATTTGGACTTCACCATGCGAAGTCCCTAAATGCTTAGGTGC
>NZ_SMLV01000418.1:0-18256 GCF_009711525.1 Fulvivirga lutimaris | reverse complement strand
CTCTAATACAATTGGTAGCAACAGTAATTTGATTGATATGATGGTTTAAATATCCATATAAAAGACAAATATCTCCTAGATTAGTAAAAAAAATATCATGCAGATATGCACTGTTGCGCATATCCAGTTGTTAGGCATAATTAAATAATATAAATGAAAGTAGGTGATTGGGTAAAATCTTATTCTAAAGGAATCTGGCAGATTTATCGAATAGAAAGAGTTAAATACAGTTTCCCCAACAAGAATGAATCAACCACTATTTACAGTAAAAGGTTGTTGAATGAAAAAGGAAAGAGGTCTTTCTCCTGCGAATCATGTAATCAAATGCTTGTATTTCCAATCTCTAAATATGATGAGATTTTCCTAAAGAAATTCATCGAGGAAAACCCGAAAGTTATCAGTGAATTTAACAAGTATCACAGGCCGATAGATTCCATTATGAATTTATCATTGTTTGCTAAGGACTCCGAAACTAGGTCGGAGATCGAACGCCTTGCATCTGATAAATTTCAGAATATCAGCACTGGCTTAACAGACTCCGAAATAAGTGAAATTTGGGATGAACATTTCCTAATGTATAAAGACTCAACAATCCGAAACTTGACCATCCAATTTATATCTGCAGATTCAAAAACTGAAAATAACAAAATTATATACAGCAAATTACGGATTTTAAATTCATAAACTATGCCTAACATTCCGTAAAAGCGCATTTGGACTTCACCGTGCGAAGTCCATAAATGCTTTAGTACGGCTCGGTCGCACGTTTTGGGTTAGCATTTCACATCTACTTTCATCTTTTAAACTTGTGGACAATTTATAAGGACGGGGTGTCTTAAGCTGCTTGTATCGCGACTAGGTTCTAAACCCAAATCGTGCTAGTTTTATGCCGTTAACTAAAGTAAAAACACGCGCCTTACAGGGGCGTTAGCGAGAACTATAAGATGAAGAAATACACTAAAGAACAGCGAAATAAACACTTGATCATCATTCTAATTTTGAGTGCACTGACGTTCGCAATAACCTCAATGTTTAATAGTGGATCTACGAACTTGGCAGGAGAGTTTGTTGATAGGAAATCAGTTAACTCTGCAGCACTTTCAACAATATTTATAACTGTACCTGTTGTTGGATTTATTCTTGGGAGCTTGGTGGCACTGATACCATATGGCGGTCTAACCTACAGACAAAAATATCTTAGAGCTTCTTTGCTAACCATTATTGTAATAGACTCAATCCTGCTTTTTAATACCATCATTCAAAACCTGTTTTAAGATTGTACATTTTTGACTACCTAGGAGCATTCTATTTCTGGATATGGCTAAAATTGATCAGTCTTTTTCGAAACAAGTCGTCTCCAACTTTTAAAGACATAATTGAAGGTAAAAACCGTTACAATGAGGGTGATCCTGTTGATGCTGGAGCATACGGACTGAAACTTAAAATGATTGGAGTGGCTGTAACAATGGTAATTCTCCATCTAATTGTGAAATCAGGAATTTAAAATCTCGCTAACATGGTGTAGAAAAACATATGCTAAAGCACCTTGTAGCTTCAGACAGGATGACTGGCCCGCATATTCTGCTTGCATTCCATAGCGGGACGACCAACCAGAACGCAGCAGTAACTTGAAATATCTAAGCTTTTATTGGCATATGTAGGTTGAGAAAGTTAGCAGAAAATGCTACGTTTAGTTTTTTATAGCCTCGTGTGGCATACATTTTCTACACGGGCGTTATGAGCAAACGTCTTGATGAAATTTCTATTAAATATAATTGTCATTTGCGCAGTAGTCGCAATCACCTCTTGTGAACAGAAGAATGAACATCTACTGACATACACAAATGGCAGACAACATCTTACACTCAATAAACTAACTGTCGATGGTAAGCCTCTTGTCAAACCAAAAATTCATGTTAATGTCCCTGATACAATTTCTATTACTGAAAAAATTTACGCAGAAATATATTTGGACAGAGGCGAATACCAATTATTAGCTGCATACTACGACTGCAAAACTGTGGAGAATCCAACTGTAGACACAGTCAGAACCCAAAGGATTACACCAAAAGGATTGATGGATGCAAATTAGAATTACTTGTGGAAAATGATACTGTCAAAATTGGCTGGAAATCTCCAGCTACTGGTCCTAAAAAGTTTAAGGATATAACACTTCTCACTTTAGACAATGATGGCGTTTTCAGAACTCATACTATTAATTTTGATTATTTCGTGACTAACTAAAAATGCTCATAACATTCCGTAAGAGCGCATTTGGACTTCAACATGAGAAGTGCTTAAATGCTTTGATGCGATTAGTCAGCAATTCCAGATTGCAAATCTGGAATCAATATCGCAGGATCTGTGATTCGATTAAAATCGGATTACAAATCCAACCATCAATACTTCAGAATTAGAAATTCCGAAGAGCAGTATTTATTCATTTTTCCTATATTTATTCAAAACTACATGAACTATGAAAAACTACATCACCATACTTATAAGTGTCCTTTTAATTCCTTTTGCCAGTATTAACGTCAGCGCTCAAGTGGACAGGTTTGCTCCTTTAAAATATGAAGATGGTAAAGGTGGTGTGTTGAACTATCAAATGCTGTGGCCTGATGCTAATCCCTCTAGAAAATATCCATTGGTCATCTTTTTGCATGGCGCTGGTGAGCGCGGTGATGATAACAAAGCACAACTAAAATGGGGAGCACAGAGTTTTGCTACTGATGAATACATGTCAAAGTATCCTGCTATTGTTATAGCTCCACAGTGCCCTAAAGACCTGCAATGGTCTAACCTGGATTTTAACAGAGAAGCTGGGACCATCACACTTAAAGACACTCCATCAAAGCCTATGGAATTGTTGATACAGCTTATTGAAAAAACAATTAAAGAAATGCCTGTTGATCCATCAAGAATCTACATCACGGGATTGTCTATGGGTGGTTTCGGCACTTTTGACCTTACCATGAGAAAGCCAGAATGGTTTGCCGCTTCTGTACCTGTTTGTGGTGGTGGTGATGTTTCAAAGGCGGCTACCATCGCTCATATTCCTACCTGGGTGTTTCATGGCGCTGAAGATCCCACTGTTCCATCGAAGCTATCCGCTGATATGGTGGATGCACTGAAAAAAGCAGGCACACACCCCGGTTATACCGAGTACCCTGAAGTTGGGCACTTCTCATGGCTGATGGCCTATAGCGACCCCTTGATGATCGAGTGGATGTTTAGACAGAGGAAGAAATAAACCACTTCCTTGCCAGACATGTTCCGGCACCTCTGACTTTAATTATTCGGGCTTATGAGAGACCCCGGAATATATCAGGGGATAACTTCATTGTACTTTAGTCAAGTATCGGTGAATTATGAAAAATTTAGATAGCCTTACAGACTTTTAATTCAACGATACCTTCCTTCCCATTCGGAAGCCTGCCGCAACTTTTCGATTCTGTTTTTTACAGGTGGATCATCAAGTATGGCAAGACGCTCGCCTTTAGAGGTAAAATGATAGCCATCGCACATATTACAATGGTAAACATTGATGGGTCCGGCTCCATGACTAAAATTATTTCTGCCCAGATGTTCTATCAACGCTTCAACGGCCGTTTGCGCATCAAAATAATAGTTCTTACCGGTAGAGCAGCTTTTAATCATAGTATCAAAATTAAATATTTAAGCCGGGAAACTGATTCCTGATTTTTGTATTTTTAGATTAACAACCAAAACTAAAGTTATGTTGAAAGCCTTATTTAATGTCTTGTTAATATCAGCTGCGGTACTAGGCGGTTGTCAAAGTCAGAATAATAACAACTCTGAAACGGACGCTAAAACTGACGAACAAAAACCTGTGCCCACTGGCGACAATAGTCAAAATGCACTTGATTGGGAAGGCACATATCAAGGCACTTTACCTTGCGCTGATTGTGAGGGAATTCAAACTGAAATTATTCTTAAAGGTGATGAATCATTCACTATGACCACCCAATATCTCGGAAAAGATGATGAGAGAAATGTTAGCACAGGTAGTTTTAAATGGGATGAATCAGGGAGTAATATAACACTAAACGAGGACCCTAATCTTCAATATAAAGTCGGTGAGTTTGTTCTCTTTAAATTAGATAATGAAGGCAATAGAATTACCGGAGAATTGTCGGAAAACTATATGCTAAGAAAGATTGATGATCAGATTACTGAACGTTATTGGAAATTATCCTCACTTAATGGCATTCCAATTACAGTGGCCGAAACACAACCCCGGGAGGCTCATTTTATATTGAAAAATCAGGAGAAGAAAGTCAATGGGCACACTGGGTGCAATGTCATGAATGGAACGTTTGAAACTGGCCCAGATCGAAAATTGGAATTTAAAGGTATGATTTCAACAAGAAGAGCTTGCATGAATGTTCCTTATGAAAGTGAGTTTACCCAGATGCTGGATAAGGTTAGAAGCTATAACCTTGTGGGCGATACTTTGATATTAAAAAGTGAGTCTGATGCCGAGCTGGCTAAACTTTATTCTGTATATTTCAGATAGGAGATAACACTTTTTACTATCCCAAATAGTGTTTACTCAATTCAGGCCAAGGTATATTTTATAAGTAATGCTAATTCTTTAGCAAAACTGTCTTTCCGGTTTTAGCACTTTTGCTCGCAGCTTCCAATATCTCCACCACTATCATATTATTTTCCAATGAAGAAAGATCATATGGCGGCAATGTGATTTTATCATTAACTACGGCAGCCAATAAAGAAAAAGGATCATCATAAGGAGAAGGCATCTCTTCTAGTTTTTCGTTATCTTCCTTATAACCATCATAGCCTTCTGCCATTCGAACTCTGAAATCATTTCTATTATCAGCATAGATGGCACCGGTTAGCCCATATATTTCCATATCCTTCCTGCCCATTGGCCAGTTCCAGGAAGCCTCAATGATTCCCTGTGAAGTTTTGTATGCCAATATGATGGTGGCATCATCATCCACCTTAGGATTGTTCTCTGGTTGGAGTTGTTGAGTGACAGCTGTTACAGAAAGAGGCCTTTCACCCTTCTGAAGCCATGTCATCAGATTAGCACCATAGCAGCCAAAATCCATAATAGCTCCGCCTCCATTCTCCTTAGGATCGAGTAGCCAATCCAGAAACTCACTATTGATATCCAGCTTTTTGGGTCCTTTATGACCATCCCTAACTATTATCTTTCGGACTTGTCCAATCTTACCTTCGTGGTAAAGATTATAAGCCTTTTGATTGGTTGGGTACCAGGTGGTTTCATAATTAGTGAGTAGGTGAATGTTATGTTTTTTGGCTAAAGCCTGCATTTGAATGGCATGATCCATACTTACTGCTAAGGGCTTTTCTACCATCACGTGAATACCCAGTGGAGCACATTTCTGTACTACTTCCAAATGTTCATAGATAGAACCAAATGCTGTCACCGCTGTTGGCTTTGCAGCATTGATCATTTCATCCATGGTATCATAAACCAAGTCCATGGAAAAGCCATGCTGCTCCGAATATCGCTTTGCCAATTCTTTGTTTGGTTCAACAATGCCCACTATTTCAATATCCCCTTTGTCAGGTCGGCCAAGTATCCAATGCACATGGGTGTGCGATAGTCCGATGACTCCTATTCTTAGTTTTTCTCCAGTTGTATGCTGGCCATGAGTATTGATGCTTATTCCAAAAATGAGAATTAATAATATTGATAAATTCAGTTTCATCGGTTTTAAGTTTTATGGCTTTTGAGAATGCTAAATTTAACTGATTTATAGGCTAATAGTAATGCTTCATTTAACTTTAGTCAATGAAGCAAACTTTTTTAATGTGCCTATTAACTATCACCAGTACACTAATAATGGCTCAGAAAAATCTCTATAAATCTGAAAATCTGGTGATAGAAAAAACCACACCCAATCTGTATCTACAGATAACCTACCTGAATACTGATGATTATGGAAAAGTAGCTTGTAATGGTGCCATATACATTAGCAATAATGAAGCAGTCATTTTTGATACACCTAGTGATAGTATCTCTAGTATTGAGTTGATCAATTATGTTAAAAATGAGCTTAAGAGCAGTATCAAAGCAGTTGTAATTAATCATTTTCATATTGATTGTCTTGGAGGATTGAAAGAGTTTCATGCGGAAAACATTCCATCATATGCCAGCAATAAAACAATAGTTCTAGCTAAAGAGGACAATCAGGAAGTACCGCAAAATGGTTTCGATAAAGCAGATACATTGACCATAGGAAATCAAAAGATCATTAATACATTCTTTGGTGAGGCTCATTCCAAAGGCAACATCATCAGCTACATTCCTTCAGAAAAGGCACTTTTTGGCGGATGCCAGGTAAAGGCTCTCGGAGCAGGTAAGGGTAATCTAAACAGTGCCAACATTCATGAATGGCCCAATTCTATAGAAAATATAAAAAAGGCCTATTCTGAAATTCAATTTGTAGTACCTGGTCATGGTAAAATTGGTGGTGCTGAGCTGCTAGACTTTACCATTCAGATGTTTGAAGAAGACCGATCTAACTAGCCAAACTGAAGCTGCATCCTTTTTACCCGATCTTCCAATTTCTCGGAAGTCAGTTTCTCTCTTAACCTATCAACCATGATAGGGAAAGCAAAGGGTGTTGGTTTTTCCGGTTCAGTAATTACAATTTTCTGTTGGTTAATTCTTTCCAAAGCCTTTCTGATTCTAGCTTCTTCTAACTGGAAATCCATTACCTCTTCATAGGCTTGTAGCAGCAGAAGATTAGATGAATCATAATCATTAAACACATCAAAAAACAACTGCGAAGAAGATTGAATGTGCCTGTCTTTTATTTTGTTGCCAGGATATCCCTTGAAAACCAAACCTGAAATTGACGCAATATCTCTAAATCTTCTTCGTCCCATTTCCACAGAATTGATACCCGCCTGTATATCATTCCACAAATTGTCAGTAGTAAGAATATCTGTTTCAAGGGCTTCATAGATTGGTATTTCCTGATCTGATAACAGTTCAAAACCATAGTCATTCATGGCAATACTAAAAGTGATCGGCATTATTCTTGAAATTCTTAGCGCCAGTAAAGCACCCATACCTTCATGAACAAAGCGCCCTTCGAAAGGATACATCAGAACATGATAGCCTTCTTCACTTTTAAAATATTCAATCAGAAACTCCTTTTTATTGGGTAAATGCGATCTCTCCCTTTGCAGGTCCATTAACGGTTGAAGGAACTGCAGTTCAATATCCTTGGGATCAGGTTTTGTTAGCTCATCTAGCTTCTTCCTCAGCATCACCGATAGCTGAGAAGATAAAGGCATTCTACCACCTTGCCATGAAGGAACCGCTTTAGCTTTCTTTTTTGTATTGCGCACCTGCGCTACCATTTCCTTAATTCGAACTAGTTCGAGGTTCCTACCTGCAAACCAAAAAACATCTCCGGGATTAAGCCTTGAAATGAAATACTCTTCAACAGTGCCTATATATTTACCACTAGTATATTTCACCTTTAGTGAGGCATCACTCACAATCGTTCCGATGCTCAAACGATGCCTCATAGCTATCCTTCGATCAGTAACTTTATAAATGCCTTCTTCAATTTCTACTTTTCTGTATTCATCATAGGCAGTAAGAGCAGCACCTCCCGTAGTAATAAAACTCATCAGCCAGCTCCATTCTTCCTCATTTATACTGTTATAAGCAAAGGTCGATTGTACTTCTTTAAATACTTCGGCCGGCACAAAACCATCAGACACCGCCAGTGTAACCAGGTACTGAATCAGCACATCAAATGATCTTAAATATGGAATCCTGTCTTCTACCAGTTGTGCATCAATAGCAGAACGCAATGCCGCAGCTTCTATTAATTCTAATGAATGAGTAGGCACAAAGTATATCTTACTTAATGCTCCAGGCTGGTGGCCGCTTCTACCTGCTCTCTGCATAAAGCGGGCTACACCCTTCGGACTTCCTACTTGAATGATAGTCTCCACAGGTCTGAAATCAACACCCAAATCAAGACTAGAAGTACAAACCACTGCTTTTAGCTGTCCATCATATAACTGATCCTCCACCCAGTCACGAAGCTCGCGACTTATTGAACCGTGATGCATGGCCATTATCCCCGCCAGCTCAGGTGCTCTTTCAAGCAGCCTTTGATACCATATTTCGGCAAAAGACCTGGTGTTAGTAAAAATCAATGTGCTTTTGCTTTGCTTGATAATGGGTATCACCTTATCGATCAAATTGACACCCAGGTGGCCTGCCCATGGTAATTGATCTACAGAATCTGGTAAAACAGACTCTACTTCAATCACCTTTTGTATATCAGATCTGATTACTTTCAGTTTCTTGCTATTACCAAGCAACGCAGCAATGGCTTCATCCATATTACCAATGGTAGCAGAAATTCCCCAGACCTTTAGGTTAGGGCAAATGCTCTTAAGTCTGGAAAGGCCTAGCTCTACTTGCACCCCTCGTTTTGAGCCCATCAGCTCGTGCCACTCGTCACAAACAATAGCCCTAAGGTTCTTGAAGTAATTTGCATACCCTTTTTGAGCCAGCATTAGATGCAGACTTTCAGGGGTAGTAATCAGAAATTCTGGTGGGGTTTTCTTTTGGGCTGCACGTTGCTTAGTTGAGGTATCACCAGTACGTACCCCAACCTGCCAATCAATACCCAACCCATCAAGCGCTTTTTGTGTTGAATTGGCAATTTCCTTAGCCAGCGCTCTGATAGGCGTTATCCAAATTACTCTCAGTCCATTAGCACGCTTTGAATTATTATTTTCCCTTATGAATTCGAGTAATGTAGGCACAACCAAAGAGTAGGTCTTACCGCTACCAGTGGGCGCATTCACCAACCCATGATAGCCATCCAGATAAGCCTTCCATGCCTCATTTTGAAAAGGAAAGGTCTTCCACCCTTTTGAATGGAACCACTCCTCTCCTTTAGCTATTAACTCATAGTTGGTCATTAATCTAAGATAACGCTTCATGTTAGTATCATTCCAACCTTACAGGAAAATTAAGGGTCATATAAACAACAAACCTTAATTTTATACCAATGAAAAAAATAGTGAGTTGCATAAGTGTGATGCTTGCACTGGCAGCGTGTAATACTGATGAAGATCCATTCTTCCAAGTTGACCAGCCTACAGAAGAAGGAGAATACCTTTTATTTGGCACTTATGCCGGGGAGTGTTTAGGAGAAGAATGTATTGAGATTTTCAAGCTGACCGGCTCAACACTGTCTGAAGACAAAAATGATAACTATCCTAACACCCAATCTACCTATTCAGGTGATTTCAACTTACTATCTGATGACAAGTTCGAAATAGCAAAATCACTACTATCAAGTACGCCAGCTTCATTGCTAATTATTACAGATACCATCATTGGTCAACCAGATTATGCAGATGGAGGCGGAATTTACTTCGAATATAACGTGAATAACACACATCGTTATTGGCTCATTGATCAGGTTAAATCAAATGTGCCGAATGCCCTCCATCCCTGGATGGATAAGGTGAATTCTGTTGTTGATCAAATTAATGAATAGCGGATTTTTTGTATATTGAGTTCAATCAAAACTCAATAGCTATGGAAATGAAAAACAACATGGTAGGCTGGTTTGAAATGCCAGTTGCTAATATGGAACGCGCAATGAAGTTCTACGAAACCGTATTTGATGTTAAGATTGAGCGTCATCAGATGGGTGAGTTAGATATGGGTTGGTTCCCCACAACGCAGGAAGGGTCAGGAGCCATGGGATCGTTGGTCTGCATGCCTGAATTTTACAAACCCAGCCACGATGGAGCTTTGGTATATTTTACCGCGCATTCAGGAGACCTAAATAATGAACTTGGAAGAGTTGAAGCTGCCGGTGGCAAAGTGATGATGCCTAAAAAGCTTATAGCGGAAGGCTACGGATATATGGCAGTTTTCGAGGATAGTGAGGGAAATAGAGTAGCCATGCATTCGCACGGATAAAAGACCAACTAAAAGCAAAAGGCTAATTCAATAGGATGAATTAGCCTTTTAATATTTAATTAAGCGTTAAAGTAAAAACGCTCATGTTTTACCTGATCGCCTTCCCATTGCTTCACTGCAACTTGCTCTAGTTTCATCGGAGCATCCATTCCTTTAAAGGTTACTTCCATCCAAACTTCAGCGCAAGTAGTCGCCTCTTCTTCGTTAGAAGTGATTTTAGTAATACCAGCACTGTGAAATGCCTCTACTTTTCCTAGAAATTCTATTTCGTGCTTTCTTGCCTCCTCTTTACCAACAAACTTGTCTCCCGATGGCTCTACTAAAACCACATCTTCTGCATAGAATTTTTCAAATGCGTCCATTAATTGACCAGTATTTACCATAGTCTGTAGTTCTTTTTCTTTTTCTAAATAGCTCATATAATTAATTTTGATGTTTAAACATTGATTATACCGAAGTAACGGAATCTAAGTTTCAATGTTCGAACATTATTGAAGTTTTTTTCGCATTCAGCAAAAAAAGAGGACCATCAGTCCTCTTTAAATTTTAACGCATAACCAGTTAGCACTAGTCCTTCACCTCTTCTCTGCCATCAACATGCACGGCAAAGCGGCCTTTCTCTCTTGGATGTACATGCTGATGTGTTGACCATGGCCAGCCGCCAAACTGGGTGGACTGATAATCACGCATAGCCTCTTGAATCTCAGCCTGAGTATTCATCACAAAAGGGCCATACTGAGCTACCGGCTCATTGATAGGTTTGCCCTGAAGCATTAATAATCGTGCCTTTTGATTACCATTTTTTAGTTCTACTTCCATTTCAGGGTTCAGTTCAACTCCATGATAATGGGGTATCCCCTGCCCTGCTACTTCCAATCCCTCACCCTCGAAGTAGTATATAGTTCTGTTTGTACCTGCCGCGGTAGACGGAATAGTCCACTCTGCATTAGGCTCCATGTCTATGGTCCAAATGGCTACATCATTATCTTCTGTAGCTGCCCACGATTTGGGTGGTGGCGCAGGCGCATCATTGTCATCAAGTTTACCAGCCACAATCATTACATTGGTCTTGTGGCCATTTTCATCTTCATATTCCAGTTGCGGTATGGTATCATTCCATAGCATCGCAAAATGTGGCTCAACCAGTTTATTTGCTTGAGGCAGATTCAACCAGATTTGAAATAACTCTAATGGGTTGGGATTATCCTTATCTAACAATGGAAACATTTCAGAGTGCTGCACGCCTTTCCCTGCCGTCATCCATTGTACATCACCATTTCCAAATCGAGCGGCTGCTCCAAGTGAGTCAGAATGATCTATTAGTCCGGTAGTACAAATAGTTACGGTCTCAAAACCTCTATGCGGATGCGCTGGAAATCCCGGTACGGTCTCGCCATGATACATTCTCCAACCATCTTTAATTGTAAAATCCTGGCCAATGTTTCTACCGGCCAACGAGGCATCAGGACCAAGTTGATCATTACCCTTAGGATAAAAATCTGCATGATGAACACAGAACAAAAACGGATCGCTGGTTTGCCATGGAAAACTCAACGACTTTATTTTCAATATTGGTGATGACATATTTTTCTTAATTTATAAATCCTCTAATAAGAACAACATCAAGTTAAAGAAGTTCTCTAACAAAACTAAAATGGAAGCGAACGATAGAGAATAATTCAGGCTTTTATTTTAACGGAAAAACAAAATAGGTTCTAAGTTGTAATTTAGGATAACGTAACCTAAAACCGTATGAAAAGAATTATTCCGTTTTTACTAATTATTGCCTTTGCCTGCGAGCAAAAACCAAAGACCATTATTCCTGAATGGCAGCCTTATGATGAGACCACATGGTTGGAAGAAAATGCTGATCACGAATCAGTGAGAATGCAATATAAATTGATCCAATCTAAAATATCTGATAAGAATGATATGCTTGATCAGATCAGAAATCAGATCACCTATTTCTCAAAAGAAGATTATGAAAGATTGACTCCTTTTATTCTGGAGCAGGACATACCCACCATACAGTCGCACATCAAGTCAGGTGATCTCACTTATGAAACGCTGACGCAGTGGTATTTGTACAGAATTGCATTATTTGAAAACAGCAAAGATTCTGCACTTAATAATATCATTGCTATTAACCCTAAGGCTGTTGAAGAAGCACGGAAGCTTGATAAAAACAAATCGGATAATGATCATTTAATTTATGGCATACCTGTATTGCTCAAGGACAATGTGAATTTTGAAGGGCTGCCAACCACGGCAGGAGCTGCAGCCATGGTAAATAATTATGCAGATGATGCCTTCATTGTAAAGCGAATTAAAGATAAAGGAGGCATCATTTTAGGTAAAGCCAACCTTAGCGAATGGGCCAATTATTATGCTATGGTAAACCCAAATGGTTATAGTACAGTAGGCGGACAAACATTAAACCCCTATGGCCCAAGAAAATTTGACACAGGAGGCTCAAGTTCCGGCAGTGGTTCTGCCATAGCAGCCAACTATGCAGCCGTTGCAGTAGGTAGCGAGACTTCAGGCTCCATTCTTTCACCTTCTAGTTCTAATTCCATCGTAGGTTTAAAACCAACCATCGGGTTATTAAGCAGAGGTGGTATCATACCAATTTCCAGCACGCTGGACACTCCTGGCCCTATGACCAAGAGTGTTATTGACAATGCTATTTTCCTTTCAGCTATGACTGGTAAGGATGCTGAAGATGCTGCTACTGCAGACAGCCCTGAAGGGGTAAAATATTTTGAAGATGTAAAAACAGGAACAGTTGAAGGTTTACGTTTTGGTGTAATTAAAGGATTTCTTGCTGATACCATGTACCTGGATAATGTTAGTAAAATAGTTGCCATGGGTGGAGATACTGTAGTAATCGAACCTGCTCAAATGGATTACAATGGTTTTCTGACGCTGCTAAGTGGAGATATGAAATATGACCTGCCTCATTATTTTGAAGCTTATGCCGGTGACTCTATAAGCTACACCAGTGTTGCAGACATTGTTGAATTCAACAAAAAAGACACAACTATCAATGTGCCTTATGGTCAGGGTAGATTGGAAGAAATAGTAGCGCTAGAGATCACGATGGATTCACTTATAAAAGTAAGAGAAGAAATGAACAGAAGGGGTAAAAACTACTTTGAAGTTCCTATGCAGGAGCATAATCTGGATGTAATTCTATCCATCAACAACTGGACTGCAGGTCAGGCTGCTGTAGCCAAATATCCTTGTTTAACAGTGCCTATGGGCTATACTAACGATGGTCAACCAAAAGGTATTACCTTCATTGCCAAACCATTTGAAGAAGCCAAGTTATTAAAGGTGGGTTATGCGTATGAGCAGACCACCAAATTAAGACAAATACCAAAGGCTTATCATTGAGCTACATAATGAATTCAAAAGCCATCACCTGATATCAAGTGATGGCTTTTTTAATGTTATCAAATCAATAAATAAGAAGTTCGGTATCGAATTTTACATCCACCTATGCTAACTTAACTATCAAATCACTACTCACTTATATCATGCGCTTATTATCTCTCTTTATTCTTACAGCTTTCATTCAGTGTTCTGCCCCTCAGAAAGAGATAGTGAAAGAAGAACGAAGTCCGGAATTTGAACATAACTATACCAACGGCCCTACCCCATGGACGAGCACAGAATTTGAGTTAGAAGAAGATGATTTCACTTTTGCCATTATTTCAGATCTAACTGGAGGTGAACGCCCTGGTGTTTACAGCACTGCTGTTGCTCAACTTAATCGCCTCGACCCTACTTTTGTATTAAGTGTGGGTGACCTGATTGAAGGAGGAACAGAAGATACCTTACAATTGATTAAAGAATGGGACTCATTCGATAGTAGAACTTTTAGTTTAAATATGCCTTTCTTTCATCTGGGTGGCAATCATGATCTCACCAATCCTGTGATGAGAAAAATTTGGCTCAAGCGCTATGGCCCCACGTACTATCACTTTGTATATGAAAATGTACTCTTCCTGATGATGGATACAGAAAACTATGAAGAGGAAAGGTTGATTGAAGTCAATAGCGCACGTAATGAAGCGATGAAGATTATCCGTGGTGAAATAGAAGGTGTCTATGCAGATACAGAATACGCCAATATGCAGGAGGCTAAAACCGGAGGTATAAGTGCTGCCCAGCACGAATATTTCAAAAATATTCTGGCTAAATACCCAGACGTACGTTGGACATTTGTGTTAATGCACAAACCTTCATGGAAACTGGAAGGTGATATGGGGCTTGAACCATTAGAGGCTCTCCTTTCCGATCGTAACTATACTGCTATCAATGGTCATGTTCATTCTTTTTCACACCGCAAGAGAAACAACATGGATTATATAACACTTGGCACTACAGGTGGCTTCCAGGCCGAAGGTGATTCAATGGCTTATGATCATGTGACTTTGATACGCATGGCAGAAAAGCCAGTTATTACACATTTAAAAATGGCGGGCATTCTTGATGAGACCGGTAATATTCCAGAACCAATAGATTCAAACTAGGTAATCACATTCCATCAATTGGCCTTAAACACCGACTGAATGGCCAAGTTTCCTCTCATATAGGAAGCTTTGATTGGTTTTATGCTTGGAGCTATCTTGTACGTCTCAATCAGTAACTATGAAAAAAATACTATTAGGCCTTCTGGCTATCGTCATTGCACTTGTTCTATTTGTGCTTATCAAAACAGTACTCTTTACTGCAGAATCAATAAAATATGAAAAAGCAGAACTTATTGAGGTGCCAGATGCCGCTTTGGAACGCCTGAAGAAAGCCATTCAGTATAAAACCATTTCTTACGAATACCCTGGTGAACCAGATTCTGCAGAATTCATCGGTCTGCACAATCATATTGCCACGGCCTATCCTTTAGTAGATAGCTTGTTAGAAAAAGAGGTTATTGCTGATTACAGCCTTCTTTTCAAATGGCAGGGCAGCGATGGCAGCGCAAAACCAATCATTTTAATGGGTCATATGGATGTGGTACCAGTCGATCAAAACACTTTAGCACAGTGGGAGGCACCTCCATTCTCAGGAGAGATTAAAGATGGTATTATCTATGGAAGAGGCACAATGGATGATAAAGTTACTGTGTTTAGCATTTTGGAAGCTGTTGAAATGGCGTTACAAAATGGCGTTCAGCCAAAACAGACCATCTATCTTGCTTTTGGTCATGATGAAGAAATAGGCGGTGAATCAGGTGCCGGAGCCATTGCTGAGTTTTTAGAGAAGAAGGGTGTAAAAGCAGAATATGTTATGGATGAAGGCGGTTACATCGGTGATGGTGTAGTACCTGGAATTAATGATCCTGTAGCTATCATTAATGTTGCCGAAAAAGGATATGTATCTTTTAAATTAACAATAACTACTCCTGGTGGTCACTCTTCCAACCCACCGGCAGATAATACTATCGGGTCACTGGCCGCTGCGATTACGAGACTGGAGGAAAATCAATTTCCTTACAGAATGACCCCGGTTGTAGAAACTCAGATTGCCACCATCGGACCTCATATGCCCTTTGTTCAAAAAATGGCTTTTGCCAATACATGGTTGTTGGGCACCCCTATACTTAAAGGACTCAATGCACATACTACCACGGCACCAACTATCTTCAATGCAGGTGTGAAAGACAATGTAATACCAACAACCGCCTCAGTTGTAATGAACTTTAGAATTATGCCAGGAGAGTCTGTGGAGTCAGTTCGCCAGCATGTTATAGAAACAGTAAATGACGAAAGAGTTACTATTGAATCTATAAGTAATGTTAATGAGCCCTCTCCTGTTTCTGATTATGAATCAGAGGCTTATAGTACTATTGCAAAGACTGTTAAACAGGTTATACCAGAGGCAATAGTTTCACCTGGCCTATTAGGTGGTGGCACAGACACCAAGCACTATCGTAAAGTGTCTGAAAATCAATACCGGTTCTTGCCAATCAGAATCAGCCCAGATAACATGACTGGATTTCACGGTATCAATGAGCACTTACAGGTGGAGAACTATAAAGAAACAGTGCAGTTCTTTTATCAGCTTTTGAAGAATCTTCAGGAAGGAGAGTAATATTAAAATGATTTCCCCTGATTTATTCCGGGGTCTCCATTGAAGAGATGTAGGAACAAGTCCGACAGGAGATTAATTCAATTATAAATATATTTGAGCTATTACTTTTTAATGGTCAATGCTCTATTTCATTTCCCTTATTAACCTAATTATTAGTGTTCAGTCACTATTTCTTTTCTTTCATTTTATATTCAAGAAAAAAGGGGAACTGTTATTAAACAAAATAATTGCGTCATTATGCCTTCTGTTTGCGCTTATAGTAGTTAATACTTATCTGAGCCTCAATGAAATAACTAATGAACTGGTTCAGGATATTGCCAATAATGTGATGTGGTTTATTGGGCCAGGCATTTATTTCTATGCTACTTATCATCAAAAGCTTCCAACTAAGCAAATTTTGCTAGTTCATAGTCTTCCCTATTTATGTCTTGCATTGATCAATATGCTACATCTGAGCTCTTCTTTTGACAGCATTGTACCCATAATCGCATTTACTCAAATGAGTATTTACCTTTTCCTATCCATAAAAATCTGTATCAATAATTACAAAGCATTCACAGCTTACTACAATTGGATTCTGCCCACCGTTGTTTCTTTTACATTATTGATAATGATCAATTTCACCCTCAGGATTTTATCTTCTTTTGACATTAACCTTTTATCGAACACATTATTGCAGAGTTTTACCACGCTGCTGTCAATCCCTATCTTCTTTATAGCTTACAAAGAGATGAATGCTACGGACTCATTTGGCATACAGAAGAAGAAATATAGCACAACGCCACTATCTGAGCAAAAGCTCAAAGAATATCAAGAATCCATTACCAAGGCCATGACAGAGAACCAACATTACCTTAACCCCAACCTTACACTTCAGCAATTTGCTAAACACCTGAACATACCTTCCAAATATGTATCTCAAACTATTAACCAAAATCTGAATATCAGTTTTTCCGAATTTCTACTGAGTTTCAGACTCGAGGAAGTAAAGAAAAATCTACTGGACCCAAAAAAACAGCACCTTACCATCAATGGTATTGCAGAAGAGTCAGGCTTCTCCTCTCCAAGCAGATTTAATCATCTTTTTAAGCAAAAAACAGGACTTACTCCCAGTCAGTATCAGAAAGAAAATAAGTCCTAACATGTGTCATATCATGATATAGGATAACCTCGACCCATCTTAAAAAGCTATCCAGCGTATGTTTGAGCAACGACATTCAAAACTCAAACTACATGGAAACATTTCAATCCACTAAAAAACAAGTCATACTTTTCTTTGTAATGACTTATGCAGTCTCATGGTCATTATTCTTTATCGGTCAACAGTTAGATGCTATACCCATTATCATGTTGGGAATATGGTCTCCTTCATTAATGGCCATATTACTTAATTCAAAAATTTATGGTAAAGATGGACTGAAACACTTTTTCGGAAGGTTTAAAAGAATTAAAATAAAATGGTACTACTGGGTTTTGTTGCTTCTACTTCCAGCCAGTATCCATTTCGCAGGCCGGTCTTTATGGCAATTGTTATATGATGGACAACTCAATCCATTTTACAGACCGTTGGCCTATTGGGCAAGTGCTATAATTCCGTCATTCCTGATAGCAGGGTTGGGTGAAGAGTTCGGATGGCGGGGTTTTGCACTTCCAAGATTACAGCAGCATTACAGCCCTGTGGTGGCATCATTTATTCTCGCTTTGGTGCATTTGTTCTGGCACATACCCACTTACTGGCTAGGTCAGGGTATGCACAATGTACCTTTCATTTTCGTATTGGCCTTTGTATTTCCCTGGACCTTTATCTTTAACTGGATGTACAACAAATCTGGTGGTAGCATGATTTTCGCCATCAGTTTTCATGCGATATCTAATGCCTCATTGTCAATCATCCGTTTTATGCCTTTGGATAGCGAAGTGCCCATAACTACAGACCTCATAACACAATTATCACTGCCTACAGATCTGGCCGGACCATATTTATCAGTTTGTGCTGTGTATCTGGTAGTAGCTCTGGCTGTTTATAAGTTTGGCAATTTCAATAAAGTAAACACCGATATACCGTAGATAAATCTCCTTTTAACTTCAATATTTAAAAACCCTCAGTTGAAATGAAATTAGTAAAAAGCATTCTTATTATATATATAACTACAAGCATTATACTAG
>NZ_SMLV01000058.1 GCF_009711525.1 Fulvivirga lutimaris | reverse complement strand
TTCCTATTTATTTTCAGTTATCTGTTTTTTTCCATGTCAGAGTCAACACTTGCCGTAAACAAAGGAATTGTGTTCTTTTCAATTTTTCTCAGTTTCTTTTCATATCTGCCTTACAAAACAAGCGATTACTTTAATGCAGCCAAAAATAACTGAAAGTTTTATTCGCCTGAAGAAGGTTTTAGAATCTATTCCTATTGAAGAAAGATTTAAAGGACATGATCCTTTTGATGGGTTGAATAGCCCAATTATAAAAAAATCAATTTTAGGTAAAAATAGACTTATCAGATTGGCCTGGGTTCAGCTATTCAAACGAAATCCTATTAATCTTAGAAAGATGGTGGGAATTAAAAAGCAAGAAAACCCACAAGCTTTGGCCATTTTTTTATCTGCTTATTGTCGGCTTTATAATGCAGAGGAAAAGGAAGAATATATTAAGACCATTAATTATCTAGCCGATCGAATAATTACATTAAAACAAGATCAATGGTCAGGAGCGTGTTGGAGCTACCCATTTGCCTGGCAGGCACGTGCATTTTATCAGCCCGAAAACACCCCTTTAATAATACCAACGGCCTATTGTTTTAATGCCCTTATAGATGCTTATGAGATAACTCAAATTGAAGAGTATAAAACAATTGCCTTAACTACAGCTGATTTTGTTTTAAACGACCTTAATAGGAACGGTGATAGCAAAAATTTTGCTTTTTCATATTCACCAGAAGACAACTCAGTTGTTTACAATGCCAGCTTAATGGCAAGTCAAGTATTAGCCAGATGCTTTAAATATACTTTGAATACAAGTTATAAAGATGCTGCGCTATCTTCAGTTCAGTTTTGTGTCAACGCACAAAACCCTGATGGGTCTTGGACATATGGCCAAAAATCATTCCATCAATGGATAGATAATTTTC
>NZ_SMLV01000036.1 GCF_009711525.1 Fulvivirga lutimaris | reverse complement strand
TTCAGAAGTCATCATGAAAATATCCATAATAGAAAACCACGCCTTTGTATTGGTTTGGAGACCCGGCATGATAATATCCTTTTCTAATCCTAATGCCTTCCTTTTTTCTACAAGCCTCTCCTTAAAGGGACCATCACCAACTATGATTCCGAGCAAGTTTGGGTTTTGTTGTTTTGCGTCATAAAACACCTCCATCCATTCCTCCAACCTTTTTTGGAACCTGAACACAGCCACCGTGCCTACTACCAGGCGATTAGTTGGAAAATCAAACCCTTCCTTTTCTAATGCCTTATAAGCCTCTGACTTTGTTATCCGTTGAAAATATTCTGTATTAACACCATTCAGAATGGTACCAACATTCACTTTTGGCTGTATATTCTCTTTTATGGAATATCCTACATCGTCAGAAACAGCAATTGCTTTAGTTTGCCAGTTAAAAGTTAGCTTATTGAGGGAATAAGTAATTTTATGATAGCGCT
>NZ_SMLV01000093.1 GCF_009711525.1 Fulvivirga lutimaris | reverse complement strand
TTATTGTACTTTTGCTAATTAATTGCGAAGTAAGGTTCTGTAATTGACCCTAAATATCTATAGTTATGAAAACGGCTGGCTTTAAACATGTTCTGGTAGGATTATTTCTAATAATTAATATCTCGGCATTCGGTAATAGTTCAATAGGTCTGAATAAAAAGATTACTATTTGTCATTTACCTCCTGGGAATCCAGAAAACGTTCAAACAATTGAAATTTCTGAAAATGCTTGGCCCGCTCACGAAGCGCATGGTGACAGCATGGGAACTTGTGATACCTCTCAAGACAATGACAATTCAAACAATGGTAAAAAAATAACGATCTGTCACTACCCTCCGGGCAATCCAGAAAATGTACAGACAATTGAAATCTCTGAGAACGCATGGCCAGCTCATGAGGCTCATGGAGATAGCCAAGGAAATTGCGAACCGAATAATCAGAAGGATGATCCCAGTCCCTGTGAAGAAGGAGCAGTTAATGGAGGAGAGATTGCTTACTATGGACCGTATAATCCGGATGATGATAATATTATATATTCTGAGAAACCTGCATCAAGCCAATTAGAGGGTGAAAACATCGAATATATCTGGTTGCAAAACTCAAATTATGAATCAAATATTATTAATAACCCAAATTGGCAAGTAGTAGGTGGATCAGATAATTTAGAAGAATTAGTTTTCGCTGGCCTCACAGAAACAACTTACTATGTTAGGTGTGCTAGGATAATAGGTTGTAGTAATGATTTCTTTGGCAAGTCAAATATTATAGAAGTTATAGTTAACTCATGCCTACCTGAGTATATCACAGGAGGAAGTATTTCATTTGACGGTCTGTACGAACCTGAGAATGAAAACATTATCAATTCTACTGCTTTACCTCAAAGCTCGGTCCCTAATGCTGAATTCGAATATGTATGGCTGCAAAGCGAAATAAATGCCCCAAATGTAGAAGGCAATACAAACTGGAACATGGTAGAGGGTTCTAAGAACCTTACTGAACTTCCTGTTTCGGGCCTTACTCAAACCATGTACTACATTAGATGTGCGAGAATTCAAGGTTGTGATAAATATTGGGGAGAAACAAATATTGTAGAAGTCAAACTAGATGATGGGAGCGATGATAACTGCGAGGCAGAAGTTTCAGCAGTTTTTGGCGAAGATAACTTAAGTGTTACAGCTAATTCAACTAAAGATTTGTCAAATGTCGTTTTAAAATTTTGCGATGAAACCACAGAAAAAATTGAAGAACTAACAGGAAGCAGCCAAACTTTTACTAGTGAAATTTTCATTGTCGGAATTTGGATCAAGTCTGGTTGCAACCAAAGTGATGATGGAAGTGGGTTTGGTGAATATATAGAAAATCTAAACTGGGATGGATCATCATGTGGAGATGATGATGGTGATGGAGACGGAGATGGAGA
>NZ_SMLV01000317.1 GCF_009711525.1 Fulvivirga lutimaris | reverse complement strand
ACAGAAACGTCATTAACAACTGTACGCTTCTTATATTTCTTAATTAAGTTTTCAGATTTTAATATCATCGGCACAAAGGTAACTAATCGTATTTTATATCCTTAATTTGAAGCTGAAGGGTTGTAACACCTCTAAATTCATTTTCTTCAATGGTGAACGTCATTTTAAACAACATATCCTGACTTATTTCTTCTGCCAGATGGCCAAAGCCAAATCCAATACAGTCAAAAGTGGAGGTGTTATTTGTCTGACCTACTTTAAACTTCAAATGTTTTTCTTTGATGACAGTCAAAGAGCTTGCCAAATATAACTCTTCAGCCATAAAAATAGGAGTCATATTTTCAGGGCCATAAGGCTCCATCTGCTTCAGTATATTATAAAACTTTCCAGTGATGGAATCCAATAAAATTTTGGCATCAATTTCAACCTGTGGAATCAGCATTTCATCAGCAATGGTTTGAGATACCACTGTTTCAAATAATTTCTGAAACTCTTCTACCTTATCAAGGTCTAATGTCAGACCAGCTGCATATTTGTGACCACCAAAATGATCTAGCAAGTGACTACAACTATCTATTGCCTCGTATACATCAAAGCCGGGCACAGAGCGCGCTGATCCCGTGGCTTTGCCTTCAGATTCAGTTAAAATGATGGTAGGTCGGTAATATTTTTCAATACACCTGGATGCAACAATACCAATAACACCTTTATGCCAGTCGTTCTTGAATAATACTGTGGTTTTGGCATCTATTAACGCTACATTATTAGCAATCATTTCAACCGCTTCCTCGGTAATGGCAGAGTCGAAATCTCGCCTCTGGTTATTTTTGACATTCAGCTTTTCACCAAAGTGGTAAGCCTCATCTTCTGATTCAGCCAACAATAAATCTACTGCACCGTGGGCATGAGCAATACGCCCTGCCGCATTTATTCTTGGTGCTAATCCAAATACAATTCCTGTAATGGTCAACTCTTTTATATTTCTTGCTAGGCGCATTAAAGCCTTTAATCCTGGTCTAGGATTTTTATTGAGCTGAATCAGACCAAAGTGTGCTAATGTTCTGTTTTCACCAACTATGGGTACTATGTCTGAAGCAATGCTTACAACAACTAGATCTAGAAAATCATAGGGGTTGGCTTTTATTCTTGGTCGTTGACTAACAATGGCCTGAATAAGTTTGAAACCTATACCACAGCCTGGAAGTTCTTTAAACGGATAGGGGCAGTCTTCTCTTTTAGGATCTAAGACAGCAATGGCCTCAGGTATAGAGTCTCCAGGCCTATGATGATCACAAATAATGAAATCGATGCCTAAGCTTGTGGCATATTGAACTAAATTATTTGATTTGATGCCGCAGTCAAGCGCTACGATAAGTGAATAACCATTTTCACTGGCCCAATCAATACCTTGCTTAGAAATGCCATATCCTTCTTTATACCGGTCAGGAATGTAGAAGGCTGAGTCGAAATGAAATGAATTGATAAATCCGTAGAACAGTGCTACTGAGGTGGTGCCGTCAACATCATAATCGCCATAGACCAGAATTTTCTCTTTGGAATCAAAAGCCTTTATTACCCTATCAACAGCCTTGTCCATGTCCTTCATAAGAAAGGGGTCATGGAGCATATCCAGAGATGGCCTGAAGAAGTTTTTAGCTGCTTCGAAGCTATCTACTCCTCGTTGTAGAAGAATAGAGGCAATAGGTGGGCTTACATTGATGGAATTTGACAAGTTGTCAATAGCATCCTGTTCAGGAGCGGACTTAAATACCCACCTTTTTTCAGCCATATAAATTAGATATAAAAAGAAAAGCAGCACAAATGTACTGCTTTCAAAAGTCTAAATTGTAAGAGATAAATTATTCTGAATCGGCTGGCTTTTCAGTTACCACACCTTCAAGAACATCTTTAATCTCAACTCTTACACCATCTCTATAAGGAACAATCCAGGCATCTTTAACACCCATTTCTCTCAAATATTTTTTGAAAGTATCAGCTTCCCAGTAATCTCTGAATTGGCCTAAAGTTATTTTTTGAGTACCATCAGCACTTTCGCCACCGAAGTTCTCATTGTTATCAAAATACTTAGAAAGGTCTTTATTTCTGAAAGCACCAATCTGAACTTTGAATACAACACCATCGATCATTTTCTCACCAGATTTCATCTCAACTGGTTTTGGCTTAGACTCTTTAGCGGCAGCTTTAGCAGCAGCTAAATCACTTCTCAGTTTAGCCATATCATCTTGCAATTCACTGATTTTAGCGTCTTTATCACTCATTTTTGACTGAAGGCCAGTATTATCAGCTTTCAGACTATTCACCTGACCTTGTAAGGCTTGGTTATCATCAACCAATTGCTTCAATTGCTCAGGATTTTTTGCGTATTCCTTCGCTTTCTTTTTCCACTCTTTCTTCTCCTTCTTGTCCATCTGAGCAGATGCATTGAAAGTTATGGCGCCAACCATTATAATGGTGAATAATAAGGTTATTTTTTTCATTCTATCTTTAGTGTTGGTATAAAACTTTGAAAATATAGTCAATTTAATCAAATAATTAAAAAAATCACTTTTTTAGGCTACCTACCATGTCCTCTGGTTTCACCCATTCGTTAAACTCTTGTTCGGTCAAATATCCTAAATTTATTGCTTCTTCTTTTAAGGTTGTGCCATTTTCATGCGCGGTCTTAGCAATTTTGGCAGCCTTCTCGTAGCCAATGTGAGTATTGAGTGCTGTAACAAGCATCAAACTGTTATTAACATGTTCTGTAATGTTTTTATGATTGGGCTCAATTCCTATGGCACAGTTATCATTGAATGATACACAAGCATCTCCAATTAACCTGGCAGATTGTAGCAAGTTGTTAGCGAGCATAGGTTTGAAAACGTTTAACTCGTAATGTCCCTGAGCTCCACCAACAGTTATAGCAACATCATTACCCATTACTTGAGCACAAACCATAGTCAATGCTTCGCACTGCGTTGGGTTTACTTTACCCGGCATAATTGATGATCCTGGCTCATTTGCAGGAATGTTAATTTCACCAATTCCAGACCTTGGACCTGAGGCCAACATTCTGATGTCGTTAGCAATTTTATTTAATGAAACCGCTAATTGCTTTAATGCACCATGTGATTCTACAATAGCATCATGAGCGGCCAGAGCTTCAAATTTATTTTCAGCAGTAACAAAAGGCAGTCCAGTGAACTCAGCAATTTTTTTGGCCACAACCTCTGAGTAACCTTCAGGAGTATTAATGCCCGTACCTACAGCTGTTCCTCCCAATGCTAGCTCTGATAAGTGAGCTAAAGTATTATTCAGCGCTTTAAGGCCATGGTCTAATTGAGAAATGTATCCCGAGAATTCCTGCCCTAAAGTTAATGGAGTGGCATCCATAAGGTGTGTTCTACCAATTTTAACCACTGACATAAACTCCTCAGATTTTTTCTTTAAAGTATCTCTTAACTTTTCAACGCCAGGGATTGTAGTTTCTACAATCATTTTATATCCGGCTATGTGCATTCCAGTTGGATAGGTGTCATTAGACGATTGTGATTTATTTACATCGTCATTCGGATGCACGCCATTTTTCCCTTCTCCTAACTTATTGCCTGCAAGAACATGAGCACGATTTGATATCACTTCATTGGTATTCATGTTAGACTGTGTACCAGAACCTGTCTGCCAAATCACTAATGGAAATTGATCATCATGCTTGCCTTCTAAAATCTCATCGCAAACAGATGATATAAGGTCTCTCTTTTCTTTGCTGAGTACACCTAAGTCGTGATTGGCGTGAGCAGCAGCTTTTTTAAGATAAGCGAAACCATAAATTACTTCTAATGGCATACTGCCCTCAGGACCTATTTTAAAATTGTTTCTCGATCTTTCTGTTTGAGCACCCCAATATTTATCGGCAGGGACTTTCACCTCGCCCATGGTATCTTTTTCTATTCTGTAATCCATTATGTATTAATCTTTTCTGTATTTCAGGATGAAAGCAAATTTAGAAAATAATTCCTGTAGAGCGGTTGTAATATTTACTGTTTTAATTTCGGCATTCACCGGTAGCAGTTCGGCATTCACCGATTGTTATAAACTTTACAGCTATATCCTTAGTAAAATTGAACAAACAAAAACATCAAAAGAAATGGGAAATGAAAATATAAGCGACAGAAGATTTTGGCTAGGCCTCATCTTCGTAGGAATTGGGGCTGTGCTGCTACTGGACAATTTAGACATTTTGCCTTATTGGGTATCAGACTTAGTAATATCATGGAGAATGTTACTAGTGGTTATAGGTACCTACATAGTGGTGGGCAAGAAGAAGCCTGAGGGATTTATCCTAATTATAATAGGAGGCCTATTCTTAATACAGGATTTCTATTACTTCCGAATGCGGGACATATGGCACATTCTCTGGCCGACAGTGTTCATAGCAATCGGAGCATCATTACTATTAAGAAGAAACCGTAGCAAAGAAGTTGCTGACGGTGAAAAAAAAAATGAAGTAGATTATGTTGATGACTTTGCCGTCTTTGGAGGACGTGAGATAGTGGTCGATTCTCAGAACTTCAGAGGTGGTAAACTCTCAGCAATGTTTGGCGGATCATCAATAGATCTTAGAAATGCCAACTTATCAGAGGGTGAAAATGTACTTGACATATTGGCAATATTCGGAGGCACTTCTATAATAGTACCTCAGGATTGGACGATAAAAGTAGATGTTACATCAATTTTGGGAGGCTTTAGCGATCAAAGAACTTCCACGGTCAAAGTGATGTCTCATCCTAATAAAGTGCTAATTATCAAGGGATTTGTTATGTTTGGTGGTGGAGATATCAAATACAACAAGTAAAAAATGCGCCACCCCTTTTTAGGAAAATCGCTCTTATTTTATTCAATCGCATGGGCAGCAGTCATGGCTGCCCATGTTGTTGTTTTAGTTTTTCAGCTAAATTTCAGCTACTCCTTAGCTATAAAACATAGCCTTGTTTTTAACCTACCTATACTCGGCTTTGGGCTCTCCTACTGGTATGTGGTACATTATATTTCGAATGACAAGCAGAGCATTACTTCTGCCATTTTCAATCAGGGGTCTGCCATATTAATAGGAGTTACTCTCCTCACTTTTGCTAGTGATGCTTTTGTCAATCAGTTTATCAATTTTGAGGCATCGCACAAGGAGTATTTTAGCATGGCCATACCATGGCACATATTTCTCGGGTCTTTTTATATGACAATAATAGTGCTCATATATTATTTGCTGCAATACACCACCAGTCTTAAAGAAAAGGAGAAAGATGAGCTTCAGCTGCAGAACTTATTAAAAAATGCCGAGCTGGAGATGCTGAAGTCACAGATAAATCCGCACTTCATATTTAATAGTCTTAATTCTGTAAGTGCACTTACGCTAACCAACCCCGATCTGGCACATGAAATGGTAATTAAACTTTCTGATTTTTTGAGATTGTCATTAGGAAGATCAAATAAGGAATTGCATACAGTAGAAGAAGAGCTCAAGCAGATGAATTTATATCTGGATATTGAACGCATCAGGTTTGGAGATCGGTTGAGCCTCTCCCAAGATATCAATGAGATTTGCATGAAGCATTCTCTACCAGTTATGATACTACAACCTTTGTATGAGAATGCTATTAAGTATGGTGTTTATGGCCAGTTGGAAAAAGTGGAAATATCAACCAAATGCCATTGTGATGACGGAATCTTATTTCTTTCCATCACCAATAATTATGATTCCACCTCGGCCCCTCAAAAAGGAAAAGGCATAGGCCTTAAGAATATTAGGAACAGGCTGGAGCTGATCTATGGCCCTTCTGACCTGGTAACCATTGAAAAAAACAAGAATATTTTTACAATTCACCTTCAAATACCACAAATTACTGATTGATGATAAAGGTCATAATTATAGACGATGAGCAACTTGCCAGAGATTTAATCAAGAAATTTCTGTCAGAAGCATCTTCTGTTGAAGTTGTGGCGGAATGTGCCAACGGATTTGATGGTGCCAAGGCCATAGCAGAACATAAACCAGATTTAATTTTTCTGGATGTTCAGATGCCGAAGCTAACAGGTTTTGAAATGCTGGAAATCATTGATGAAAGGCCTGTCATTATTTTTAGTACTGCTTTTGATCAATATGCGCTGAAGGCTTTTGAACAAAGTGCTGCGGACTATTTGCTAAAGCCCTATTCAAAAGCAAGATTTCATGAAGCCTTAGCTAAAGCGATAGGCCAGATTGAAAGTAAACAGCCTGTAGCGGCAACCATTGAAAAAGTTCTAGAATCTAAACAGTCACTTGAACAGCTTGATAGAATTGTCATCAAAAATGGAAGCAAAATATTAATCCTGAGTGTAGATGATATTAGCCATTTTGAAGCACAGGATGATTATGTGGCCATATATAGTGATGGCAAAAAGTACCTTAAGCAGCTTACAATGAAACACCTCGAAAACAGCCTGCCGGAGGACTTGTTTGTGAGAGTTCATCGATCCTTCATTGCGGCTATTTCGCAGATTGATAAGTTAGAACCTTATTCTAAAGATGCTTTTATTGCTATTCTTAAGTCAGGTGATAAAATTTCAGTGAGCAGGAGCGGGTATAATCTTTTACGTGAGAAGTTAAATTTTTAACCTTTCAGAGACTTATAAAATTCCCAGATCACAACCCCAAGGCTTACCGAGATATTCAGCGAGTGCTTCGTGCCAAATTGAGGAATTTCTATCACCATATCCGATGCTGACACAATCTCCTGATCAACACCAAAAACTTCGTTGCCAAACACTAGGCAATATTTTTCATTTTTATCAGGGGTGAAATCTAAAAGAGAAGTGCTGTTTTCAGCCTGCTCAATGCTAATGATCTTATAACCCTCGGCCTGTAATTTTTTTAGAAAAGGCAATGATTCAGGCACGTGTTCCCAGGCTACAGATTCAGTGGCGCCAAGGGCTGTCTTTTGAATTTCTCTGTGCGGAGGTGTGCCTGTAATGCCACCCAGATATATTTTTTCAATTAAGAAAGCATCGCTTGTTCTGAAGGCAGACCCCACATTATTGAGGCTCCTTACGTCATCTAAGAAAATGGAAACCTGGATTTTATCAGCTGCTTTAAATTCCTCAATGGACTTACGGTCCAACTCTTCGTTCGCTAATTTTCTCATTGAAAGGTATCAGACATTAACTTTAACAATTTCTTTCTTCTTGGAAATGTAAAGTTGCGCAAATTTAAAGACACGGATGAAAGTGTGTTGTCTTTTGAATATTCAATAACAAGCTTTCCTCCAACTATACTTCGGGCTTTTAATACTTTGAAACCTTTAACGTCATCAATATTTAAATCCAGATCTTTTGATTTTTTCCTGTTGAACAGGCTATGATTAGAGATTTTTAGACGATCCCCTTCTTTGATGACCGCAATACTTGAGGGTTTTAGAAATAGGAATTGAACAATAATGAGTACAGGTAGTATTCCATTGATGATAAAGAACGAAGTATCTGTCGGTTGACCTAGTAACGCATAAGTTATAAAACCGAGAGCCATAACCATTGATGCAATGATAAGGACACTTAGCGCTTTCATTTGCGCACTGTTCTTTACTTCCCAGTTGTTGGTGGCTTCTCCTGACATCAATCAAATATAATCAGTTTAAAAACAAGTTGTTAGAATTTTTTTCGTTCAAGTACCTCTAAAACAACACGCTATATGGTTAGATAAATTTTAATTGACCACAAAATATTTAATCTTTGTAAGCTCCGAAAAATACCACCCAATGGCCAAAACGAAAGACGCAAAAGAGACCCCTTTAATGAAACAATACAATGCCATCAAGGCAAAGTATCCGGGTGCGCTGTTGCTTTTCAGAGTGGGTGATTTTTACGAAACTTTTGGAGAGGATGCCATAAGGGCGAGTAAGGTGCTAGACATCGTGTTGACCAAAAGGGCCAATGGTTCTGCTTCGCACATTGAGTTGGCAGGTTTTCCGCATCATTCTTTGGATACGTATTTGCCAAAATTAGTGCGCGCTGGTAATCGTGTGGCCATTTGTGACCAGCTGGAAGATCCAAAATCAGTCAAGGGAATTGTCAAGCGTGGCGTGACGGAATTAGTGACTCCCGGGCTTTCTTTCAATGATAATGTTTTAGAGAAAAGGTCTAATAACTATTTAGCCTCCATCCATTGGAGTGGTGATAAAATTGGGGTTGCCTTTCTTGATGTTTCCACTGGCGAATTTATGGCTGCAAGAGGGAAGGAAGATTACATTTCAAAGTTGTTTCAGGGGTTTAATCCCTCTGAGGTAATTTACAGCAAGTCTGACAGAGGTCAGGCAGAGCAACTTTTTCATGATGAGTATAATCTGTTTTCTATTGATGAATGGGTTTACAGCTTTGATTATGGGTATGATAAACTAACCGATCATTTCAAAACCTCATCTTTGAAAGGTTTTGGCATTGAAGAGATGGGTGAAGCCATAATAGCTGCCGGAGCTATTCTTCACTATCTGGAAGAAACTGAACATCGGGAAACTGACCACATCTCTGCTATTTCCAGAATTGATGAAGAAAAATATGTCTGGCTAGACAAATTTACAATACGAAATCTCGAGCTCATTTATCCTCAGAATGACGGTGGAGTTCCGCTCATCCAGGTTTTGGATAAGACCGAAACTCCAATGGGGTCAAGAATGCTTAAAAAGTGGATGGTGCTTCCCTTGAAGGATGTAAATGCCATTGCCGAACGGCATAAAATAGTGGCCGCTTTTCATGAGAATGAAGACATGCTGGATGAGATCAGGGGTTATTTGAAACAAATTGGAGACCTTGAAAGATTGATATCTAAAGTTGCCGTGGGTAGAATCAATCCACGCGAGATGAATCAGCTGAAGAAAGCACTGAAAATAACGCAGCCGATTCATCATACTTTGATAAATCATCCAATTCCTGAAATCAAGAAGATGGGAGACCAGATCAACCTCTGCGAATTCCTTCTTGAGAAAATTGAAAAGGAGCTTAAGGAAGATGTGCCTCTTTTGTCCAATCAGGGAAATCTGATCAATGATGGTATAGATGAAGAGCTTGATGAGCTACGACAAATCGCTTACTCGGGTAAAGATTATCTTTTGAAAGCTCAAAAGCGCGAAATTGAGCGAACTGGAATCACTTCTCTGAAAATAGCATACAACAAAGTGTTCGGCTATTACCTTGAAGTCAGCAACGCTCATAAAGATAAAGTTCCGCCAGAATGGATTCGTAAGCAGACTTTGGTCAATGCAGAAAGATACATAACCGAAGAACTAAAGGTATATGAAGAGAAGATTCTCAATGCAGAAGACAAACTTTTTGTCATTGAGCAGAGACTGTTTCAAGCCTTGGTAACTGCAGCAGCGGATTATGTAACCCAGATACAGCAAAATGCACGGGTTATTGGTGCCATTGATTGCCTTTCGTCTTTTGGTCTAATTGCCAGAAACAATAATTATATAAAGCCGGAAGTAAATGATACTACTGAAATTGACATAAAAGAAGGTCGACATCCGGTCATCGAGCAGCAACTTCCTGTTGGTGAATCTTATGTGCCTAATGATGTCTTTCTTGATAATAATAATCAGCAGATAATGATTATCACCGGGCCGAACATGGCGGGTAAGTCTGCTTTACTTAGGCAAACGGCCTTGATTGTTTTAATGGCTCAGATGGGCTCGTTCGTACCTGCAGTTTCTGCGGAAATTGGCATTGTTGATAAGGTATTTACAAGAGTAGGTGCCTCTGATAATTTATCTCGTGGGGAATCTACTTTTATGGTAGAGATGATCGAGACGGCCAGCATTCTCAATAATTTGAGTGATCGTAGCCTGATTTTGATGGATGAAATTGGTCGTGGTACAAGTACCTATGATGGGGTTTCCATTGCCTGGTCAATTGTGGAATACCTGCACAACCATCAGGATTTTAAAGCAAAAACTTTGTTTGCCACGCATTATCATGAGCTGAATCAGCTGTCAGAAGATTTTGTAAGAATCAAGAACTTTAATGTTTCTGTAAAAGAGGTGGGCGACAAAATCATTTTCATGCGGAAGCTGAAAGAAGGTGGAAGTGAGCATAGTTTTGGAATTCATGTGGCTCAGCTGGCAGGAATGCCCAATAAGGTGGTGATTAGGGCGAACGAGATTATGCACTTTCTGGAGAAGGATAAACATAAAAATGATACTGGGGAGAAATTGCAGGAAGTGCCGAAGGCTAATTATCAGATGAACCTGTTTGAAGCTGACCCTAGATTTAAAGAGGTGATGTCTATGATGGAGATTTTAGATATAAATACCATCTCTCCTGTTGAGGCATTATTGAAGCTTAATGAGATTAAGGGAATACTGAACAAGAAATCGAAATAATCTGTTTGTTTATTCCAAAGCGATAATTATTAACTTTGCACTTGTAAATAAAAATCTACGGCATGTCCGAAACAGTTGTATTAGAAAAAAGACGTAAGCCAATCCTAAAACAGGAGATAGCTTTTACCATTGTACATCTAATTCCATTATTGGCAATTTGGACAGGGGCAACTTTGTTTGATTGGATGGTTTGCCTTGCGTTGTATATATTCAGAATGTTCTGGATTACAGGTGGTTATCATAGATACTTTGCACATAAATCTTATAAGACTTCCAGGTTTTTCCAGTTTTGGATTGCCTTCTTTGCGATGACCTCAGCACAGAAAGGAGTGCTCTGGTGGGCAGCGCATCACAGGCACCACCACCGACACAGTGATACACCAAAGGATCCTCATTCTATGAAGTTATATGGCTTCTGGTATTCTCACGTAGGGTGGATCATTGGACCGGATTTTAAAGAAACTGACTTTAAAACTATAGGTGACTATGCTAAATACCCTGAGTTGGTATGGTTGAATAAGCACTACCTGGTGCCACCAACAACTCTGGCCATATTAGTAACAGCCTTAGGTGCTTATGTAAATGGCGGCAGTATTCTTATGTTTTTTACTACTGCAGGTTTATCTACTTTGTTCATAGGTTTCTTTTTGAGCACGGTCCTTACTTATCATGGCACATTCACCATCAACTCTATCATGCACAAGTTTGGCAAACAACGTTATGAGTCTGGCGATGAGTCTAAAAACAGTTTATGGTTAGCACTTCTAACTTTAGGTGAAGGTTGGCATAACAATCATCACTACTATGAAGTGGCAGCAAGACAAGGGTTCTTCTGGTGGGAGATTGACATTACCTATTACGGACTAAAAGTTTTGAGCTGGCTGGGTCTGATCTGGGACCTCCGTGGGGTACCCAAGCACATCAAGTATTCTAAGAACAAGGCCGAGGCCAAGGAGTTAGCCGCACAAATGAAAAAAGAAGCGGCCTGATTGTTGTAGAAATCCCTGCTTAAGTGGTTACTAATTAGTATATTGTGCGATATACTTTTAAAAAACAGGCTATAGTTTGGTGAATATTAAGGCTTTCTTCGGTTCAGTTGTATTAATGATTTTGATTTTGGGTAACGCCAACGGTCAGAATTTGTCCAATAAAAGTATCCCCGAAGAGCTGTCAGAAGAAATTGCCCAGGCATTGAGCTTCTTCCCAGAGCTTGACAACTACAGCATCGATTTTGTTTACAAAAAGAAACTGAAGAACTGCGTAATGCAGGCTCAGCCTAAAATAAAGACCTTTTTTGCAAAGAAAGAGAAGCGCCACTATAAAGTGCTGATCAGCAAAAATTTGTCTATGAAAGACACTGCTATGGTAGTTAACCAATTACCAAAAGATATATTGGTTGGTTGGTTTGCACATGAACTTGGTCATATTATGGACTATAAAGAGCGCACTGCTTTCAATATGATTGGTTTTGGTTTCAAATACTTAACAAGTACTGCATTCTTAAGAAGATCGGAGCGTAAGGCTGATGCTCTGGCCGTAAAGCAAGGCATGGGCGGACATTTAATTAAGACCAAGAAATACGTGCTGTTCAAATCTAGATTTACCAAAGAGTACAAAGCCAAGATCAAAGATCTTTACCCATCTCCAGAAGATATTGTGGCTTTGGCGGAGGAGTGATTATTTTAATTACTAAGAGGTAAATTCTAATCAGCCTCTCGCAAACACCCAATTATTGCCTTCAGATTGAGTTGGATCAAAGGCATAGCCATTTTCATTAAATCCCTTTAATAGTTCGGGGTCAGTAATTTGATTTTTGATAATGTACTGAGCCATTACACCTCTAGCATTCTTAGCATAGGTCATCAGCACTTTATATCCACCATTGCTAAAGTCCTTAAAAGTAGGCGTGATCACTGTTGCCTTAAGCTTGGACTCTTTCACAGACTTATAGTACTCTGTTGAGGCCAGGTTGACCACCCATTCGGAGCCTTCAAGGTCATTATTGAGCCTCTTTGTAATTTTATCTCCCCAGAATTCATAAAGGTTCTTATAGCTATAATATTTGAGTTTTGTTCCCATTTCCAGTCGATAGGGCTGTATCATATCAAGTGGACGAAGCACACCGTGTAATCCTGACAGAATCCTCAAATGTTTTTGAGCAAATTGCAAATCTTCATTGTTCATTGCTGTAGCACCAAGTCCACGATACACTTCGCCATTAAAAGCAAGAACAGCCTGCTTGGTTGCTTCAGGAGAAGGATCGGGAGACCACTGCTGATATCTGGCTACATTAAGTGCTGCTAGTTCATCACTAATACTCATAAGCTCACCCAGTTTTTTCTTGGAGAAAGTGCCTGCTTTTTTGATCAGTCGGGCTGACTCAGCACCAAAATCAGGTTGTGAAGCCAGGGATGTGTGAGCGGGAGATTCAAAATCGAACGATTTGGCAGGAGAAAGAAGTGTTAGCATTTTTCAAATTATGATTAGGAGGCGAAAATACCGAAAATGTAACTCGATGGCAATGAGCTGGTAACAGGTTTGTTCATCTCCAGAAGATATTGTGATTTTCATGGTGGGTAATTAATAAGCATTTCTTGATCTCGCTTGTTCCTTAGCCATTGCCTGAAAGTCTTGCATTTTTTCTACAATCTGCTTGGCGCTAGACCTCTTTTTGTAAGCCAGGTATATAAGCGCTCCAGGCCAAAAAACGACCAGTAAAACAAGAAAAATTGGTATGCTAAATCCACTTTTAGCTTGTAGAGTAACTTCATCTTCTTCTTTCAGTATTTCAGTTCGCATTTTAGACAATTCACTCACGGATATGTGGGTTCCACAATACTGACATGCTGGAGTGTCAATACTAGCAAGCATCACCTTTTGACTAACACTGTTGCCACAACCTTTGCATGAAACCGTTAGGGTATGTTCTTCAAGCAGTCTGCCATCGACAATAAAATCTTTATCTGATAGGTAGACATAATAGGTATTTTGTTGGGCATTGATATGCTTTAAGTTTTTTAAGATAAAATCTTTGCTCAAGCCAAGAGAAACTACTAGATCATTAGCTTTACTCTGAGTGGTTCTCTCGAGTGCATCCCAAATGCTGATGATTTTATTTTCCTTCTTCCGAATGTTTAGACCTATAATAAGAAGGAGAAAACCACTTAGAGCTATGAGTGGTCTAATAACAGGGAAACTATTTACTGTAATTTCTACCTCAGGACCCAGCTCATCCTGCACTTCTGCAACGGTACGGCCATTAAGGTTCTCGAAATAGAATGCAGAACCTTCACTTATGGTCAGGTCATTATAATTACGAGGATCAACAGCAAAACTTATCAGCCCGACTATCAGAAAAATAGCTCCTATCCTGATGAGATAGTTATCAATTTTGAAAATGTCCTTTTTAGCCATTCAGCAGATGGGTGGTAGATAATTTCAATTTAATAAAAAATGAGG
>NZ_SMLV01000126.1 GCF_009711525.1 Fulvivirga lutimaris | reverse complement strand
GTTTTCTTGCAGATTTCAAACCGGATGTAGACAAGCGCTTGTTTCTTGAAGACAAGGCTAAACCATTCTCATCTCTTTTAATAGGTATTTGCCTTAACTCTATATTATAAGACAAGTCTTCTACCAATTGGCTTATAATTCTATACTGTTGCAAATCCTTTTGTCCAAAATAAGCTCTGTCTGGATTAACTATATTAAAAAGCTTAGACACAACAATGGCCACCCCATTAAAATGCCCAGGTCTATAGCTTCCCTCCATTGATTGTTCTAAATCCGCAAAGTTAAACTTTAACGATGGGCTTTTAGGGTACATCTCTTCTGCAGATGGGTTAAAAACGATGTCACATTCAAATGATTTTAGAAATTCTATATCCTCCTCATAAGTTCTAGGATAGTTCTTAAGATCTTCATCATTGTTAAACTGTGTAGGATTCACAAATATGCTGCAAACTGTCACATCATTTTCAGCCAATGAGGCCTTCAGCAATGCAGCATGGCCATCATGTAAGGCACCCATGGTAGGAACCAACCCAATGGTTTTTCGCTCTAATTTCAGCTCATTTAGACTCAATTGAAGAGACGAAATATCTCTAAAAATCTGCATTTCTGTTGTTTAAAAGGGACGCAAAACTAAGTTTTTCAAAAGATATAATCTTGAATAAAGGAGAAAATTTTGTACTTTTGTGCTTTAATTCTCGGATAAAATCAAATCTATACATATATGTCAAAACTACGTGTTCTTTATGTTGCCAGTGAGATCAATCCTTTTTTGCAAACTTCAGAGGTTGCTGACTTCGTAAGAAAACTGCCACAGGCGATGCAAGAAAGAGGGATGGAAATAAGAATACTGGTCCCTAGATTTGGATTGATAAATGAAAGGAAAAATAGACTACATGAAGTGGTTAGACTTTCAGGTATCAATATTTCAGTTGGAGAAGAAGAAAAGCCTTTGATTATTAAGGTGGCCTCTATCCCCAATGCCAAACTTCAGGTGTACTTCATTGATAATGAAGATTACTTCCACAGGAAGTATGTTTTCCATGATAAGGAAAATAAATTTTATGAAGATAATGACGAGCGTGCAATATTTTTCTGCAAAGGCGTTATAGAAACAGTGAAAAAATTAGGATGGGCTCCGGATATCGTTCATTGCAATGACTGGATGACAAGTTTAATTCCATTATACTTGAAAACTACATACAAAAACGATCCATTGTTTAAGGATGCCAAGTCGATTTTCACTATTCACAATAACAGTTTTAGTCATAAATTTAATAGTGACTTACTTGAGAAGGTGAAAATGATGGATATCGAAGATAGTATGCTTGCAAATTTACAAAGTGCAGACTATCAAGGATTCATTAAATTAGGGATGGAGTTTTCTGATTCAGTAATAATGGCTGAAGAAGACAATTCACTTTCAGAACTTTTTGAAGAAATTAACGATAAAAAGAAACTAGAAACTATCGAACAGAACGATAATTTTTCTGAATCATACTTTAACTTATACAATGAACTTGTGGGATAAGAAATTAGGGCTATTTTTAATAGCCCTAACATTCTTCGGATGTGAAGAAGAAATAGGAAACATTAGTTTAACCCCAGAAAATAATTTGGGGATTTTTTTTGCGGAAACTTCACTGACTGACAACATAGGTCAGGTTTGGGCTGGTGCAGCACCCTCCTCATTTTCAGGAAGGGTAATGGCAGGTCAATATACTGATCCTATCTTTGGAGATATTACTGCTAAGGCTTTTTGCGATGTATCAATTGCTCAAGCTAATTATGATAGAGTATCAATTGCTACATCTGAACTTAAAAGCTTGACAATGAAAGTTCGAATTGTTGATGCAGTAGGAACATACAGTTCCTCGGATATTCAAAATCTAGAACTCTATGAGCTTGTCAATCCAATAGACAACCTTGAAAATACTACTAGTGCTAAAACAATGGAGTTTGGAGAATTAATTGGTGGAGCAAAGATTGAATTGTACAGTGACTCTGTGAATTATGTATATGAAGGTTCTGACACTCCTGGATCAAGATATGATGCTAATAAGGTTTATATATATGAGGCTAAATTTGATATCTTAGGCAGATATAAAGCGGAGTTCCTTCAAAGTTTTGAAGAAGCCGTTATTCGCGGAGCTGCCATTGATGATGAGGATATAGACAGTGTTTCCTACTTTCTGGATCAATATATTAAGGGTTTTGCAATTGTTGGTAAAGATGATAACAACGCGGTTATCACGTTTAACCTAAATGATGCAAACACGGTGATGAATTTAGAATACACTA
>NZ_SMLV01000012.1 GCF_009711525.1 Fulvivirga lutimaris | reverse complement strand
CCCCATTTTACTTTAAGTCTAAGGTGGTAATTTTCAAACTCTTGTTTAGTAGAAACACATCCATATATTTCGCCACTAACCCTAAGTACCTGCTGACCATTTTCTTCTATTACAGTAAATACCCCATACTCATCTTTGTTGGCACCAATTGGCTCAATTAGATTTCCTTGTTCATCTTTAGGCTGCTCGCCATTGTACCCTTCTTTATGACGATAGCTCAAATAGTTATCCCATTGGGAAAGGTTTTTATCCAAAAGGT
>NZ_SMLV01000082.1 GCF_009711525.1 Fulvivirga lutimaris | reverse complement strand
CATCAGCTCCATTTTTGAGCAGCTTCTTTTTATCTTTATCACTGAATGTTGGTCCAACAGCAAGTAAAGGTACTTTACACTTCTTTAAGATTTCCTTTGCAAATCTGAAACGGCCAAGTGATTGCTCATTTACAACATTGACATAATACACCACAGCGTCAGGCTGATTACTGCAAGCAACATGAACCAAGTCAACCAGAGCCTTATGTGATTTCACAATCTTTGAATAAGGAAAGAATTTGGTTAAACCATCCAAGTTAGTCAGTGGCGAGACAATTAATAGACTTTTGTCGTACTTCTGATTCTTGCCGTTTTCGGATCTGTTAGAAAGTTGATTCAATGTTATTGTATCCTTCATCCTCTAATATTTTACGTTATTTTCAGCCTTTATTATCTCATTGATAGTTTTTATCAATTTAGGAGGATCAAAAGGCTTTTCAATTACCTCTAGAGCACCTGCTTCGAAACAATTTTGTTTTAATTGCTCATCTACATGACTCGTGTACATAATCACAGGTATTTCTTTAAATACACCGCTCTTTGTTAGATTTTGTAAAAAATCCAACCCTGAAATTTTGGGTAGGACAAAATCACATAAAATAAGTTCTGGAATGTTGCCTTCAAGTAACCACTCCATTGCAGTTACGCCTTCTCTTTTTATAGTTACGTTGAAGTCATTATTAAGGACCTTTTCGATTAGCCAACCTAATGGCTCATCGTCCTCTATGACTAGAATAATGGGTTTCATGTAAGAAACTTTATATTATACCAACAAAATTAAATAGAGGATTTAAAACACTCGGTAGGTTCAAAACCATCTATAGACAACAAAATTAATAAAACCAGAACACGAATATAAGACATGTTTTGGGTTAATTACAAGCTTATTAGCTATTATTTTTTAATGTCAATAGTCAATATTAAATATAAATATTTAAATAAAAAAATTAGTGAAAGGAAGAATTTGATTATCACTTTTAAATTACATTGCGATGTAAGTTTTTCAATTAAAATCAATGTTTGTACTTCGATTTCTAAAATTGCAGAATATGGCACGTGAAAGCCTAAATTTTACATAGGCTTAATCAAACTTCAGAAGTTTGTCGTTGATGCTATCAGAATTAGTTTTCTTGGTATAGTTCAAAAGTCAATAGAAATGAAGTGAAATTGGGTGAAAGTAGGGGTGAAAATTAGGAATTTTTACAAATGTTAATTATTTATTCATACATCTAATTTTCTTTAAACTCCATTTGTTTGACGAGCATAACGAGCAGAATATGATAT
>NZ_SMLV01000062.1 GCF_009711525.1 Fulvivirga lutimaris | reverse complement strand
ATAGACTACTATCGTGAAGTAGGGACTGACTTTGAAGATAAACTGAAGGTTATGATTCAGCAGTTTCCTGTAAGTGCCGAAGAGCGTAATCCAATAATAATAGAGGAACTCACCAAGTTAAATTCTATTTTACCAAAGCTGGGGAATAACTTCGCTGAAGAATTTTATGCCAGTATTAAAGATTTGGCTAAGAAAATAGCAGAATCATCAGGTGGTATTTTAGGATATATGGCTGTTGGTTATGAAGAGTCTAAGTTGATTGAACTCAAAATGATCAACAACCCTTCTAAATAATACCTGAAATACAATTATGTCATCAAAGCGAACGCTTATTGGAAGTTCAATAACTCCAATAAGGTTCGTTTTTTTTGTTTGGCTTGTTTTCGTTCTGGAGTACTCTTATCAATTACCGATTTCTCATTTTGGTATTCTGCCCAGAGAGCCAATAGGATTGATAGGTCTAATAACAGGCCCTTTAATTCATGCAGGTCCAGCCCATCTTATTTCTAATACGGTGCCTCTGCTATTCTTGGGAATAACCTTATACTTTTATTATCCATCCATTGCCAATAAAGTATTTTACTCATGTTACGTTATTACTAATCTGCTTGTTTGGCTAATTGCAAGACCTAGTAATCATATAGGAGCAAGTGGTTTAATTTATGGTTTGGCTACCTTTATTATTTTCTTTGGGTTATTCAGAAGGGATTTGAAATCACTTTTTCTATCGGCAATAGTACTGATAATGTATGGTTATATATTCTATGGAGTGTTACCTAATAACCCAAGAGTTTCATGGGAATCTCATTTAATGGGAGCTATCGTGGGACTGGTTATGGCGTGGAAGTACTTTGATAAGAAAAAGGTCTATGTATAAAATACCTCAAGTGTAGAACTACTTACACATAAATGTAAATTGAAGAAAAATGAAATAAAAAAAGGCCTCAATTGAGGCCTTT
>NZ_SMLV01000106.1 GCF_009711525.1 Fulvivirga lutimaris | reverse complement strand
GATTTTGAGTAACTTAGAGGCATTTATAAATTTTAAATCAATATGAAGATAAGAGTTGGTCTTACGTTTTTAGTTTTTACATTCATTTCATTCACTACAAAAGGACAGGATGGAATTGATGCATTTTTGGAGTCTGGTATTGAAGATGCTAATACTTTAGCACAAGGATATTTAGAGCCATTTTTGGGAAGTTTTAGCACAGGGTTAACAGGAGGCTGGTATAATACCGCCAAAGCCCATAAGTCTGCTGGGTTTGACCTAACCGTTACTGCAAACGCGGTTTACATCCCTAGTGATCAGTATTTTTACAAAGCTCAATTTAGTAATTTGACCTATGACCCTTCAGGACCACAAGTTTCTCCAACTATTTTTGGACCTGAGGGTAGCGCTACTCAACCAACTTATAACTATACAATTACTGAGGAGGGACAGACTTATTCTGGCTCATTTCAGGGTCCTGAAGGGATTGGATTGAAAGAAAACTTTCCAATTCAAGCAATGCCAGTTCCAATGGCACAATTGGGTATTGGAATAATAAAAAATACTGATATAAAAATTAGATGGACTCCTAAGTTTGATATAGGAGATAATGGAGATTTTAAATTAATAGGATTTGCCGTAATGCATGATGTTAAGCAGCACATACCAGGTATTAAGGATTTACCTTTTGATCTTTCTGCACTTATAGGATTTACAGATATTTCAATTAACTACGATGTTGCCGCAGAAAGCACTCCTACGAGTTCTCCAGCTCAAGATGAAGTTAAAACAGATAATGGTAAAGGTGTTGTTGATATGAATGCTTGGACAATTCAGGGAATTATTTCTAAAAAATTCTCAGTACTGACAGTGTATGGTGGATTAGGTTATAATATTATAAAGTCTGAAATGGGGCTTAAAGGAGATTATGAAATAGAGGATAGTGCCACAAGTACTACAAGAAGTTATACTGATCCTTTATTAGTTACCTACAAGCAAAGTGGGCCAAGAATGACAGCTGGGTTCAGACTAAAATTAGCCATCTTGACCTTGCATGCTGATTATACTTTGCAGAAATATAATACACTGTCTTTAGGGATTGGCTTTGCTGTTAGGTAATAATCGAAATTGAAGTACGAAAAAGGGCCGGATTAAATCCGGCCCTTTTTTTATTTTCCTTTATAATCAGGTTTTCTTTTTTCAATGAAAGCCTGCATTCCTTCCTTCTGATCTTCTGTGGCAAAGGCCAAATAAAAATTCTTCCTTTCAAAGGTTAAGCCTTCATCCAGATGGGTTTCGAATGATCTGTTAACTGCTTCCTTGGCTAATTGAGCAGCAATAGGTGACATTTGAGCAATTTCCTTAGCCAGTTGAGTGGCTTCATACATATACATTTCTACAGGCACAACTTTATTTACAAGCCCATACTGTTGAGCTTCTTCACCAGAAATAAACCTGCCGGTAAGTACCAATTCCATTGCCTTAGCTTTCCCAATGGCATTTGTTAATCTTTGTGTGCCTCCAGCGCCAGGCATCACTCCAATTTTTATTTCAGGCTGACCAAACTTGGCAGTTTCAGAAGCAATGATCATATCACAAGTCATAGCCAATTCACAACCGCCACCCAGTGCAAAACCACTAACTGCAGCAATCAATGGTTTTTTTGTTTTTCTGATCTGATCCCAGGTGCTGAACTGATCAATCTTAAGCATGTCTATGGCTGTTTTATCTGCCATTTGCTTGATGTCAGCTCCAGCTGCAAAGGCCTTTTCATTTCCAGTGATAATTATTGCTCTCACATTATCATCACTGTCTAGTTCTTTAAGAGCATCTCTGAGCTCGCTCATGAGTTGAAGATT
>NZ_SMLV01000409.1:21161-33625 GCF_009711525.1 Fulvivirga lutimaris | reverse complement strand
CAGCACTAAGCATCAAAGCACAAACCGATACCAATGCATTGCTTTGGGAAGTATCAGGGAATGGACTTGAAGAGCCTTCTTACATTTTTGGAATTTTGAAGTTTATACCTGCTGATAAATACTATTTTCCTGCAAATGCAGAAGCAGCATTGAAAAAATGTAAAGTTATAGCAACTGAAACAGGTCTTGATCATCATTCAAGACATGAAATGAATAAGGCTGCTCATTTAGAACATCATCAGTCTATAGATGAGTTTATTGGTGAAGACTATTACAAAAATTTAAAATCCATATTTACGACCAAGCTTGACGTTTCTGAATTCAAATTTAATATGGTTTATAGCAAGTTTAAACCAGTTATGCTTTCAACAACAATGACTCGGTTGGCACTTGGAGAAAATATCAAGTTCTATGAGCTTGAATTAACTTCTAAAGCACATTCCATGGGGCTCGTGACTGTTTCTTTGGAAAGTATTGAAAAGGAAATTGCCATGCTTGAAAAAATGACATTGGAGTCGCAAACCAATGCTTTAAAACATACTATTGACAATTTTGACGAGCAGGTTGCTGACTATAAAAAACTAGTAGATTTTTATAAAGATGGGAATCTACATCAGTCCTTAGAGTATACACTACACCCTATTGAAAATGACGAAAACTTCGTAGAATATTTTATCAACCAGAGAAACAATGCCTGGATTCCTAAAATGGAAAGCTACAGCAAACAAGCCTCAACATTTTACTTGTTGGGTGTTTCACATTTAGCCGATGAGCACGGTGTAATAGCACAGTTAAGAAGTAAAGGATATACCGTTAAAGCTGTTCAGTAGACTATTTCAAATCAAAGAGGTCTGAGGCACCAAGCATTTTGGTTTTAATCAGACCTTCTCCATATTCTGCACCGATTGAGTGACCAAACTCTTTACCTCTGGCCTCAATGAGTTTCATAAATTCTGGAGAAGAGATAAATGTTTCGGGCTCATTACTGTTTGGATCATAGAATTGTGAGGCAAAGCATCTGATCGCATCCATTTTCAATTCCCATGAGTCACTGACATCAATAACAATATCAGGCATCAGTAAATTGCTTTGAATGTAATGATAGGCATATTTTGGCCTCCATGCTTTTAGGCTCTCCCCTTCATTATCAGAGACCTCTACTTTAGCAAGCCCTGCAACAAAACATGCATCCAGCTCTAATTGAGCAGCTCTTCCATGATCAGGATGCCGGTCAGTAGGAGCATTTAGTAAAACTACATCAGGCTGGTATTTACGTATGGCCTGAACTAATGTAAGTTGGTTTTCTTTGCTATTTCTAAAAAAGCCATCTTCCAGTCCCAGGTTCTCACGTACAGAAAGACCTAGCAACTCAGCAGATTTTCTAGCCTCTTTGTCCCTAATTTCAGCAGTTCCTCTCGTACCTAACTCCCCTCTTGTTAGGTCAATAACTCCCACTTTATATCCTTTTTTTATATGTGTTGCCAGAATTCCAGCACAGGCTAATTCTGTATCATCAGGGTGTGCCGCAAAAGCCAATATATCTAATTTCATAATTGATTCTTTAATATAAACTACTCGGTGGCGATGACTCCAGACTACTAAACACTTGAAAGACTGTTCGTCCTGAAGAACCATCCACTACAAAGTCATATGAAGCATTATCCTTTGAATGACTTTTAGTTACTAATTTAAACTCGTTCTTTCCTTCTTCTAAAGGTACTCTACTATACGATATATCGTGTGGCAGTGTCTGCCAGTTTCTAGTATCTGCTTTTTCAGTAAATGCATTAACTATAGACAGTAAGGCCCCCATATTTTCGTTTTCCTGCCTAGCAGCATATTCAGCGGCCTGCTTTACAGCCAACCTGATAAGAGAATTGGCGAACTCTCTAACCATTCTGTCTTCTAACGTTACAAATGCAATTGAAGAAATGTCCTGAGCTTTTTCCAAATTATATTGTTTTGCTCCTAATTCAATTTTCGCAGAATGGAAATAAGGCAGTCGATCTACATATTTTGGAAATGTTACTCGTACAATTTTTAAATCCCCCAACTGACTCTTACCATCTGAATCTGTAGGTACGGGAAATGGAAAGGTCATCCCGTATTCCTTGTTTTCAAAATTCACTATTCCACCTTGTCCCTTTACAACAAAGAAATTGATCGACCACTCACTCTTAACAGGCCCTAAACCATTGTGCCAAAAGAAAACCATTTCTCCCTTTTTAGAAGGTTTATGCTCATACTTTGTGGAAAATTCAGATTCAAATTTTCTTAATTCATCATTAAACCCATTTAGGTAGGCCGTCCTTAACAGATCCTTTTTCAATTGATCAGGTACAGATACATTGAAAAAGTCTGACGTCTTTTGATATGCTTCATAGGCATTGCGGTAAGCTATAAAAGCATCATTTACCTCACCTGAGGCCTCGTACACAATACCCATTAAATTGTGAGCAAAAGGATCAATATCATATCGATTCTTTCGATTTGCATACCTATCATTAAGTTCATTCAGTTTGATATTTATCCTACGGCATTCGACAAGGGCCTCATCAAGTTGATTAAGCTTGAGATAATTTATCGCCTTAAAATAATGCATGAGTACTTTTTCATGATCTTCACCAACATATGGTTTAACCGTTGAATTGGTAAGATAGCTTAAGGCTTCTAAAGAGTAATTTTTACGATAGTCTTCAGTGAAATAGTACGCCTGCTCAAAAAAGTCATTGCTCTCTTCATATTCACCCATCATTTGCAATACCACCCCTTTTTGTAAGTTGTATAGCAGCTTGTTATTGCCTTTTGCAAGCTTTTTATTCTTATCTAGCTGATTATTAGCCTCTTCCATCTTGCCTTGAGCAAAATAGTCCTGGAATACAATATTCTTTTGGTAAAAAGTAGCGCACCCCAGCAAGAATATAAGGGGTAGAAAAAAGGAGTGCCGCAAAGCGGCACTTTTATTTTTAAACATCAACCAAAAGGTTTAATCGATGACTTTCTTAATTTTCTTACTTCCAATCCAAACCTTCTCATTTGTTTCCAGATGAGTAAGCTCCAGATCAGTTTGATAATAAACAAGTTTTTCTTTGCTGTTAGCGTCAGTTATCGAGTTAATGGTACCTTGAAGAATGAAATCTGCACCACGCTCCATACCCCATTTTTTTGTGGTCTCAGCAGATGCAAATTCCTGCTGATCTGCCCTCTCTCTTCTTAGCTCTTCTCTTTCTTCTCCACCTTGTACTACTCTTACTCTACCAGCATTAATAAATTCACGTTCAATATCATTAGTGAATGTCTCAGAATTGATATGTTCACTGCTCTTATTCCTTATGATTCCGACTATAACTGTTGGCTTCTTTCCATTCTCCTCGATAAAGTCAGTAACCCAGGGCCTGCTCAATCCATCTTTCACCATCTCTTCAGCCACTAATCGCGAATCGGTATCGTTCCATCTTCCACTAAGGTCGATTTGAGAATTAGCATCAACTCTGGTAACCGTTTTGCTTGATGAACAAGCTAAAAGAATGGCTAACGGTGCAGCCATCATGATATTAAGGAATGTTTTTTTCATGGTTTTATTTTTATACAGTTTCAAGCTCTCTTGATTGCAAAAATCGTTCCGCATCCAACGCTCCCATACATCCCGTACCTGCGGCTGTTACAGCTTGGCGATAAACTTTATCTGCAGCATCACCTGTAACAAAAACACCTTCTACATTAGTCTTCGAAGTCCCCGGAACAACTTTTAGATATCCAGTTTCATCCATTTCTAAATAGTCTTTAAAAATAGCAGTATTTGGTGAATGACCAATCGCAACAAAGAACCCTGCAACGTCAATCTCTCTTTTTTCACCAGTTTGGTTGTTTACAACCCTTGCTCCTGTCACTGAATCACCGTCTCCTAAAATCTCTTCTGTCTCGGTATTCCATAACACTTCAATGTTAGGCGTATTTAATACACGCTGCTGCATGATTTTAGATGCTCTTAATTCATCCCTTCTCACAATCATATATACCTTAGGGCAAAGGTTAGCTAAGTAAGTTGCCTCTTCAGCAGCAGTATCACCTCCACCAACTAAGGCTACATTTTTACCTTTATAGAAGAAGCCATCACATACTGCACATGCAGAAACTCCCTTATTATAATATTCTTTCTCTGAATCAAGCCCTAAATATTTAGCACTTGCTCCAGTAGAAATAATCACAGCCTCTGCAGTAATTTCATGTTTCTCATCTACTATTGCTTTGTGTGGATACCCAGAAAAATCTACTGATGTTACTAAACCATATCTAACATCTGTTCCAAACCTTTCTGCCTGCTTTTGTAGATCCATCATCATTTGAGGTCCATTGATTCCATCAGGATAACCAGGAAAATTTTCAACATCATTGGTAGTAGTCAATTGACCACCAGGCTCACCCCCAGTTACAAGCACAGGATTCAACCCAGCTCTTGATGCATAAATAGCTGCAGTATAGCCTGCAGGACCTGAACCAATAATCAACACTTTTACTTTTTCTTCAGTCATTTTCAGTAAGTATATTTTAAATCAATTAACCCCAAACGCTCCAAAATAGTTGTAGAGAAATACAATTATTCTGTTTTTATCTGGCTGAGCAAAATTAAAAAAATAAGGTCTCATTTTTCAACGAGACCTTATCATATTACTCTATCCTTTAATAGTTATCCTAAATAGGGTTTTAAAGCTTTACTTCTAGATGTATGTCTCAACCTTCTAATTGCTTTTTCCTTGATTTGACGCACCCTTTCACGCGTTAAACTGAACTTCTCTCCTATTTCCTCTAATGTCATGGAGTGCTCACCATTCAAACCGAAATACAATGAGATTACATCCGACTCTCTCTGTGTCAAGGTAGATAAGGCTCTTTGCACCTCACGCCTCAAAGAGTCATTCATCAACTCCGAATCAGGCTTTTCTTCTAAATCGTTTTCAAGAACATCTAAAAGACTATTTTCTTCACCACTAATAAATGGCGCATCCATGGAGACGTGTCTGCCCGAAATTTTCATTGTATCTACCACTTCAGCAGTAGTTACTTCCAAAACTTCAGCTAACTCATCAGGTGATGGTTCTCGCTCAAATTTTTGTTCAAGCTCGGAAAAGGTCTTTGAAATTTTATTTAATGAACCAACACGGTTCAATGGTAATCTTACTATTCTTGATTGTTCTGCTAAAGCTTGTAGGATTGACTGACGAATCCACCATACAGCATAAGAAATGAATTTGAAGCCTCTTGTTTCATCAAAACGTTGAGCGGCTTTTATTAAACCAAGGTTGCCTTCGTTGATTAAATCTCCGAGAGACAAACCTTGGTTTTGATATTGCTTTGCAACTGATACCACAAATCTAAGATTTGCTTTGGTCAGTTTTTCCAGTGCTAACTGATCTCCTTCCCTGATTCGTTGTGCCAGTTCCACCTCTTCATCGGGTGTCAACAAATCTACCTTGCCAATTTCCTGCAGATACTTATCAAGAGACTGGCTCTCCCTATTGGTAATCTGCTTACTGATCTTAAGCTGCCTCATTCAATGTAATCGTTAGTTCGTACTGACCAACAACGATTTTAAAGAATTAACAGCCAAATGGCAAGATTTGTAGAAAATTTAATTAGCGCCTTCTTCTTTTTTCTCTGGTTTAGGAAGAAGTACTTTTCTTGAAAGTCTGTATTTACCTGTCTTCTTATCTACTTCAACAAGCTTAACCTGCACTTTCTCTCCAACTTCCATAACGCCATCCATTTTCTCTACACGTTCCCACTTAATTTCTGAGATGTGTAGTAGACCGTCTTTACCAGGCATAAACTCAACGAAAGCTCCAAACGGCATGATTGATTTAACCACACCTTCATAAGTCTCACCTACTTCAGGCATAGCCACAATGGCTCTAACTTTAGCTAATGCACCGTCCATGGCATCCTTATTAACAGCAAAGATGCTTACAACTCCATGGTTATCAACCTCTTCGATAACTACAGTAGCTCCAGTATCTTTCTGGATTTGCTGAATCACTTTACCGCCAGGCCCGATTACTGCACCAATAAGCTCTTTATCTATTTTAAGGACAACAGATCTTGGTGCTTTTGGCTTAAGATCGGCATTAGGCTGAGCCAATGTTTTCTTCATTTCATTTAGAATATGAAGTCTACCTTCTCTAGCTTGTTCTAATGCTTGCTTCAATACATCATAAGAAAGTCCATCGACTTTTATATCCATCTGAGTAGCTGTAATACCGGCTTCAGTACCAGTTACTTTAAAGTCCATATCACCAAGATGATCTTCATCACCTAATATATCAGACAATATTGCATGATTCTTTCCATCAGAGATCATACCCATAGCTATACCAGAAACAGGAGTTTTAATCTGAATACCTGCATCCATTAATGCTAATGAACCTGCACAAACAGTTGCCATTGAAGAAGAACCATTAGATTCTAATATATCAGAAACAACACGTATAGTGTATGGATTTTCTTCTGGAAGCATTCCCTTAATGGCTCTCCATGCTAAGTTACCATGACCCACTTCTCTTCTACCTGGACCTCTGTTAGGTCTTACTTCTCCAGTAGAAAAACCTGGGAAGTTATAGTGAAGCATAAATTTATTAGTTCCTGAGTACATGGCGCCATCAATCAATTGCTCATCCATCTTAGTACCAAGTGTTACAGAAGTTAATGATTGTGTTTCACCACGTGTGAACACAGCAGAACCATGCGCATTTGGCAAATAATCAACCTCTGACCAAATTGGTCTGATTTCATTCAACTTTCTTCCATCTAGTCTTTTATTTTCATTTAAAACAAGATTTCTACATGCCTCTTTCTGTATAGACTTGAAATATGGTCCTATCAAAGTGGCATCATACTCATGCTCTTCAGGTAAGCTGTCAATAAATTCCTGCTTTAAAGCTGAGAATGATTCAGATCTAACACTTTTATCAGCAGTCTGTCTTGCTGCTATCTCATAAGCTTTATCGTATAATTCAGATTGCATTTTCTCTTTAAGCACTTCGTCAGAAGACTCATGAGAATATTCTCTCTTCTCTGTTTTACCAGCTTCTTTTTCTAGTTCTATTTGAACCTTGCACTGTTCTTTGATAGCTTCATGGGCTATTTTAATAGCTTCAAGCATATCGTCTTCAGAGGCTTCTTTCATCTCTCCTTCTACCATTAAGATATTGTCGATGCTCGCTGCAACGATCATATCCATGTCGGCTTCTTCCTTTTGAGACTTAGTTGGGTTAACCAACCACTCGCCTTTTACTCTAGCCACACGTGCCTCCGATATTGGTCCATTAAATGGAATATCAGACACTGCTAATGCAGATGATGCCGCCAATGCTGCTAATGCATCTGGTAAAGATTCTTCATCTCCAGAAATTAGCGACAGCATGATTTGAATATCAGCATGATAATCACTTGGGAACATCGGGCGGATTGCTCTATCAACTAATCTGCTAATCAATATCTCATAATCAGAAAGTCTGCTTTCCCTTTTAAGAAAGCCACCAGGTATTTTACCTGTAGAAGCGAACTTCTCTTGATAATCAACTGATAATGGTAAAAAATCTACACCTTCTTTGGCCTCTTTATTGGCCACCACTGTAGCAAGGAGCATAGTATCTCCCATTCGTACTACCACTGAACCATCAGCTTGCTTCGCTAATTTTCCAGTTTCAATGGTGATGGTTCTCCCATCAGGTAGGTTAATTGTCTTGTTAATAATTTGCATATATAATTTATTGTTGTAAAAATTTTCTGTTGGCTTGCCGAACTAAAATAGTAATAAACAGAAAAAAGGGAACCCTTTAGGTTCCCTTTTTAATTACTTTCTTAATTTCAGTTCTGCAAGAATTGCACGATATCTCTCGATATCTGTCTTGTGAAGATAATTCAATAATTTTCTTCTCTTACCCACAAGTTTCAAAAGACCTTGTTGTGTTGAGTAGTCTTTCTTATTTTTCTTCATGTGCTCTGTAAGGTGAAGAATACGGTGGGTAAAAAGTGCTATTTGAGATTCAGCAGATCCTGTATCTTTCTTAGACTTTAACCGACCATGATTCTCAAAAAGCTCTTCTTTCTTTTCTTTCTGTAAATACATGCTTAGCAAAAGTTAATTGTTCTTTAAAAAATTAAGCTGCAAAAGTATCAATATGTATCGCAATTAACAATACTTAGTTAGAATTTTCTTCTGTGGTTAATTTTCCACTTTTACGCCATCTATTAAACTTCTCAATCATTACACTGTAGAAATCAGCCTCGAATAGCCTAGCATCGTTTCTTGCCTGCCTTAAAAAGAACAACCCAATAGGAAACAACAATAAATTGGCCGACCAGATCGCCCACATTGGATCAAGATAATCTTGTTTGGCCCATTTCTCGCCCGTCATACTAAGTACATAAAAGATAATGAAGAATATAATAGACATAAGCACTGGCATACCTAGTCCCCCTCTTTTAATTATGGCCCCAAGCGGAGCTCCTATTAAAAACATGACAATACACGCTATAGAATTGGCCAAAATCTTATGGTATTGAATATCAAATACATTCTTCTCATACACATATCGCTCTAACGACTGATTGTGCGATTGTATCTTACTTTTGGTCTGTCTTATGTTATTAAGTGAAGTCTGAATAACATTCATCAGTTGGTCTGAAGAATCTTTTTCAAGGTATTCAACTATTTCCAGGTGTGATAAAGTATCATAAATGTATTTTGGCTTATTATCCCTTCTAACCTTCCTTTGTTTCTTTGTATCATCAAGTTTTGGCAGCTTTCCATTCTTAAGGTTCTTTTTAGCGTTATTAGCCGCAATCGCTACCTTACGTCTCTGCAAAGCCTTACTCGACTCTGCGTCACTCTTCTTAGCAGACTTCTTATTCTTCTTAACAGATGTGCTGACTTTAAGCTTTTGAATTGAGTCTTGCTTTTCTTCTTCTTTTTGTTCCTTTAAGAGAAGTCTAACTTCGTCAAGAGAGTCCCTTTCCTCTTTAAATGCTACTAATTCACTCGGCATCTCAATACTGTCTTCTCTCAAGTGATAATAAAAAGCAAAATGAGAATCATTATATGCATTAACTTTTGTATCCATGATCCTGTTGTTTACAGAATCTACATCATCATCCAGCTGATTAAGGTTACGCATTATTCTATTTCCTTGAAAAAGGCTTTGATTAGTACGATCCATACCAAATGATGAAAGGTCAAGCACATATTCACTTCTTGTGAAACTACTCCTTGACATGGTCTCTTGCGCTCTTGGCTTACCTCCTGCTTCAGTATAATCCTCAAAATAGAAATTACCATTAAACAGCTCTAGCTTAAGATACCTCTCATTGTTGATCATATACATGGCTCCAGAGTCAGCCAGTGTAATCTTTTTATTACCAGTCTGCCCCCTGTGATCATAAATGATAATATCTTCAATGGTTTTACCATCTTCATGTTTTTTATCTACTTTAATATTAAAGTCAGGAATACCATTATAAAAGGCGCCTTGTTTTAAATCCAGTGCAGGTTTCTTTTGTTTAATATCCCAAAGCAAGCTGTAAGCCTCTAAAGCTGCTTTAGGTACAAAGTAGTTATTGGAATAAAAGGCAAAGACAGTGAGGAGTAATACAAACCCGAAGATGGGCAACAAAGCTCTTAAAAGTGAGATTCCAGCACTCTTTATTGCTGTAAGCTCAAAGTGTTCGCCAAGGTTACCAAACGTCATGAGTGACGATAGCAGGACAGCCAAAGGCAAAGCAATGGGCGTCATAAATATGGCAAAATAGAACAGCAGCTGGCCAAGAATATCCCAACCCAAATCCTTACCCACTATGTCATCAAAATATTTGAGCATATGCTGGGTAAGTAAAATAAATACTACCACTAAAAAGGTCAGAAAAAATGGCCCCAGAAACGAGGACAGTATTAACTTATCTAATTTCTTCATTCAACGGTCTTGTCAGCAAAAAGGAGACCAAAATTAAATAAAGAACAATAGAAAGCTCAACCCCCGACTGTTTCTTTTAAATTATCGATTAATCCTTGCCATAAATCGTATAATTCATCTACATCTTCCATTTCAGAATAGTCTGTAATTTTTATAAACACAGACTGAGTAAGCTCATTTAATTCAAGACGTATTTCGAAGTATGCCGGATCATCTTCAATTTCATCATTCTCAGGTAAGAACTCAAATTTCACGTAGTGATTTGTACGATGAGATACCATTTTGGCCCTATGATCTTCCTCATCCCAAATAAAATTGTAGACTTTATCTTCATCTATAGTTACATCATCAGCAAACCACTGAGATAAACCACTGGCAGAATTTAAGTACTGATAGAGCATCGGCTTAGATGCATTAATCTCAAAATCTCCTGTAAATAGGAATTTACTCATATCACACGCTTTAGTTGATTTTAAGATATGTTAATTTTGTGAAAGTGACAACATAAATAAAAATTAAAAAGACTTTGGAATATAATTATCAAACTTTGTAAGTTTGCGCTCCGTTTCAGACGGATTAATGGCGAGGTAGCTCAGATGGTTAGAGCGCAGGATTCATAACCCTGAGGTCGGCAGTTCGATTCTGCTCCTCGCTACTACTTCAAAGACAGTCAATTTGGCTGTCTTTTTTCGTTTATTAGCATCTCATTATCAATCGCATCACTCATTTTATCCACAAACTCTCTCTCAAATAATTTCTTTGTCTAAATTTGAATTTCATTTTTCAAATAGACTATGTTTCCTAATATCGACCCAACTTCAACTCCTGCATGGAGCAAATTAGCCACTCATTATTATGATATGAGTAAAACTCATATGAGAGAGCTTTTCAAAACGGATGCAGACAGATATAATAAGTTCCATCTCAAGTTCAATGATGTCATTATAGATTATTCTAAAAACAGAATAAATGATGAGACCATAGAAACACTACTTGAGCTTTGTGAACAAACAAATCTAAAAGAAGCCATTGGTGCCATGTTTGGCGGTGATGCCATTAATAGAACTGAAAGTAGATCTGTTTTGCATACGGCTCTTCGTAACACATCCAACACCCCTATCCTGGTAGATGGACAAGATGTGATGCCTGATGTTAATCGAGTTTTAGCTCAAATTGAAGAGTTTTCAAATCAAATTATCTCCGGCAACTGGAAAGGGCACACTGGAAAAGCGATAAAATCAATTGTAAATATTGGTATTGGTGGATCAGACTTAGGACCGGTTATGGTAACGGAAGCACTTAAGCCATATCAAGTGCAAAATATAGAAACATATTTCGTTTCTAATGTTGATGGCACGCATATAGCAGAGACTTTAAAAAAGGTAGACCCTGAGACAACGCTATTTATGATAGCGTCTAAAACTTTTACTACTCAGGAGACTATGACCAATGCTCATTCTGCTCGTAGCTGGTTCCTTGAAAATGGTGGGAATGAAGAAGGTATAAAAAAACATTTTGTGGCTATTTCAACTAATGCTGGTGCGGTTGGAGAATTTGGAATAGACACGGCTAACATGTTCGAATTCTGGGACTGGGTTGGCGGTCGTTATTCGCTATGGTCAGCCATTGGGTTATCGATAGCTTGTACTTTAGGCTTTAAAAGCTTTAAAGAGCTTTTAGAGGGCGCACATGAAATGGATAATCATTTTGCGAATGAATCATTTGACAAAAACGCTCCGGTTATACTAGCGCTATTAGGCATTTGGTATAACAACTTCTTTAATGCCGAGGCTCATGCTCTATTACCCTATGATCAGTATATGCATCGATTTGCTGCATATTTCCAGCAAGGTGACATGGAAAGCAACGGAAAGTCTGTTGATAGAAATGGAAATGATGTACACCATCAAACTGGCCCTATCATTTGGGGTGAACCTGGCACAAATGGCCAACATGCATTTTATCAACTTATACATCAAGGCACTAAACTCATTCCTTGCGATTTCCTTGCTCCGGCTATTAGCCACAACCCCATTGGAGATCATCATGACAAATTGATGGCGAACTTCTTTGCTCAGACAGAAGCATTAATGAATGGTAAAACAGAAGCTGAAGTTGAAGCAGAATTGAAGGCTGATGGAATGTCTGATGCAGAAATTGAAGATTTAAAGACTTTCAAAGTATTCGAAGGCAATAGACCTACCAACTCCATCTTATTTAAAAAACTTACTCCAAGAACACTAGGAAGCCTTATTGCGATGTACGAGCACAAGATTTTTGTTCAAGGTGTGATTTGGAACATTTTTAGTTTTGACCAGTGGGGAGTTGAACTTGGCAAGCAATTAGCCAAAAAGATTCTTCCAGAATTGAGCGGTAACAATAAGGTTGAAAGTCATGATAGCTCTACAAATGGCTTAATAAACGAGTATAAGGCCTATAAAAATAATTTCTAAGGTTAATGAAACTTTTATCGTAAAATAACGATTAAAGAGGCATGGG
>NZ_SMLV01000409.1:4145-20967 GCF_009711525.1 Fulvivirga lutimaris | reverse complement strand
AAAACAGAACAGGATGGCCGTATTGGCCAAGGCTTTAGGTCATCCTGCTCGCATTGCCATTATTGAGTATCTGACGAGAGCTCAATCATGTGTATGTGGCGATATTGTTAACGAATTGCCACTTTCTCAATCCACAGTTTCTCAGCATTTAAAAGAGCTTAAAGATGCAGGCCTGATTAAAGGTACCATTGACGGGCCAAGCGTTTGCTATTGTATTAATGCTGAAGTGTGGGAAGGAGCTAAAAGTCAATTTGGAGATTTGTTTGCTTCATACGACCCTGTGAACAACTGCTGTTAAAAAAATTTGCTCATATTCATCGTATTATTACGATTTAAGATGTATAACTTTATAAATTTGTAACAATGGAAAATTTCACAACCAGAATGCACGTAAGCTACTCAGTATCTAACATAGAAAAGACGGTAGCGTTCTATAACAAGTTTTTTGAAACCGAACCTGTAAAAACCAAAAAGGGATATGCTAAATATCTGCTGGATGAACCTTCTTTAAACATTAGTTTTGTCCAAAGTGAGAAAGTTAACCCACAGCATGTACACTTCGGCATTGAAGTCAACAATCCAGAGTTGTTAAAATCAAAGCTTGGTAATGCTTTAACTCAAGACCTTCCTATTGATGAAGAAAAAGAGGTTAAGTGCTGTTATGCTAAACAAGATAAGTTTTGGGTGACTGATCCGGATGGCTACAAATGGGAGGTTTTCAAATTTCTTGAAGATGTAGAACAAAACGATGAAAAATATGCAGAGGAAGGAGCCTGCTGCTCTTAAGATTATATGACTACAAGACACAAAGCTTTTATAGCTGAGTTTATTGGAACTTTTGCACTGGTATTTTGTGGTACCGGTGCAATTGTTATTAATGACCTTAGCAACGGAACCATTGGACATGCAGGAATAGCAATTGTATTCGGAGCCATAGTTATGGCTATTATATATTGCTTTGGAGAACTATCTGGAGCACACATCAACCCTGCAGTTACATTATCTTTTTGGTTGGCAAAACGGTTTGACAAAAGCTTAGTCCTTCCCTACATCGTGAGCCAACTGGCAGGCGCTTTATTTGCAAGCTTAACGTTGATGTTTCTATTTCCAACTCATGAATTGCTTGGCGCCACCTTACCTACATTTGAACCGACTCAGTCTTTTGTACTTGAGCTAATCATGAGCTACATTCTTATGTTGGTAATTATTCAAGTATCATCCGGCTCGAAAGAAACAGGTACCATGGCAGGAATGGCCATTGGAGGAGTGGTGTTACTTGAAGCGATGTTTGGTGGACCTATATCCGGTGCTTCTATGAACCCAGCCAGATCTTTTGGACCAGCTATTGCTTCTGGACATTTGGAGCACCTCTGGCTTTACCTTTTAGCACCAATACTGGGTATGTTTTTGAGTATTTTTACATGGAGACTTATTAAAACCTAGTATGGTAAAGCAATTAGATCAATCTCATTTATCAGCTATACTGCGACTGTTAAAAGAAAATGGATTGCCTGTAAAAGACATTGACTTGAAGAAACAGAGCTTTTGGGGGTTAGTTAAACAAGAGCAGCTAATTGGTATAGGTGCTTTAGAAATCAAAGGTGATTCTGCATTACTCCGTTCACTAGCTATTGATAAAAATTCTCAAAACATGGGGCTAGGAAATCAATTATTAACAACTATGTTAGAGCTATCCAAAAGCAAAGGAATTAAGAACCTTTTCCTGTTAACTGAAACAGCTGAGCCATTTTTTAAGAAAAACAATTTTAAAAATATAAATAGAAACCAGGTTCCAGAAGAAATTGCCATGACCGAAGAATTCAAATCCATTTGTCCTTCATCTGCAATTTGCATGACCTTAAAAATTGAATCATGAAAAAGAATGTATTAGTACTTTGCACCGGAAATTCCTGCCGCAGTCAGATTGCAGAAGGCTTTTTGAAAAAACTAGCTGGTGACAAGGCTCAAGTTTACAGTGCCGGTGTTGAGACTCATGGTGTTAACCCTAAAGCCATAAAGACTATGAGAGAAGCTGATATTGATATCAGCGGTCATACCTCAAATCATATTGACGAATATCAAGACATAAACTTTGACTTCGTGATTACAGTGTGTGATAATGCAAAGGAACGGTGTCCCTACTTCCCTACAAAGGCAGTTAAATTTCATCACAACTTCCCAGATCCTGCCAAAGCAACTGGAACTGAAGAAGAAGTAATGGAAGAATTCAGAAGAGTAAGAGAAATGATAAGAGAGTACTCTACTGAGTTCGTAAGTAACAACTTATAAATACATATTACTCTGCCTTTAAACTCTTGACGGGATTAACTATAGCAGCCTTTATACTCTGATAGCTGACTGTCAAAATTGAAATGGTAATAGCCATACATGATGATAAAATGAGCACCCACCACCCTATTTCTATGTGGTAAGTAAAATCTTCGAGCCATTTATTCATGATAAACCAGCTTAAAGGTAATGCTAGCACTACTGAAATTAAAACTAGCTTCATGAAATCCATAGATAGTTTATAAACGATTTGTTGTATGCTTGCCCCCAACACCTTTCTTATGCCTATTTCTTTGGATCTTCTCTCAGTGTTAAATGCAGCCAAGCCAAACAAGCCTAAACAAGCAATAGCTATAGATAGTGCTGTAAAAACTAAGAAAATGGTGCCTAACCTTAGTTCTGCTTTATAGGTATCGTTAAAAGACTCATCCATAAAGTAATAATTAAATGGCTGGCCTGGGCTCAGTTCTTTCCAGATACTTTCCACTTGCTCAATAGGTTCTGAAAAATTTCCTGCATTCAATTTTATCAACATCCTGTTGGCACCGCCCGCCAGCGAAAAACTTAATCCATTGATTTGATTGCGCATAGACTCAAAATGAAAATTCTTTACGACTCCTATAATGGTTACAAACTCAATATTCTCTTTGTCGTCACGATGAAAGTCATCAGTAAGTCTCAGACCAATTGCTTCATCTGCACTCACATTAAGCATCTCTAAAGCCCTTTCATTGATTAACAATGCATTAGAGTCAGACGGATAATTTTCATCGAAATTTCGGCCTGCTATTATTTCCATGCCTAAAGTAGATACATAGTCATGGTCGATTCTCCAGTTGCCTATAATAATAGCCCCTTCAGAATCCATATGTCCTTCTCTAAAAAAAGTTGTGCCACTTCTTTCGGATGGAGTTGGTAAAAAACTACTTAATGATACATCTTCCACCTGCCCAATTTTCTTTACTTCCTCTTTGAAGGTGTTAATCTGATTTCCAGTAGCATCAACATTTTCAATGACCAGTATTTGATCCTTTTTATAGCCTAAATCTTTACTCTGGATATATCTCAATTGTTGAAAAACTACTAAAGTGCCAACAAGTAGAAAAATGGATATTGAAAACTGAAATACAACTAGAATGTTTCTTATTCCACCACCAGAAACTGAAAGCTTATCCCCGCCACTTAATACTTTTACTGGTGCAAATTTAGATATAAAAAAGGCCGGGTAACTTCCTGAAAACAAACTAAGAACTGCCGTTGCCAATAGTAGAATAAGCCAGAAAGAAACTTGTCCGAAGGGTATGCTCATTGCCTTGCCTGCAAGTGCATTAAAATATGGCAATACTATCACAGCCAATATCAAGGCCAAAACCAATGAAAGAAAAGAAATAATAGCTGATTCAGTTAAAAACTGTCTTACTAACCCTAACCTATTCGAGCCTAATGTTTTTCTGATACCCACTTCCTTCGCGCGCTTCAGTGAGTGTGCAGTGGATAGGTTCATAAAGTTAACCGAAGCCATCAGTATTAGGAAAAACCCTATGAATGATAATATGTAAATATTCTTAATATCACTATTTGGGTTAAACTCGCCCTCTCTATCTTGAGAATGCAAATGAATATCTGTCAGCGCCATTGACCCAAAGTGCATAAAGTTTCCAGATTCTTCGTTAGCCTTTCTTGCACTTTCTACGGTGAGTCCTGGTACAAATTGCATTGCCCAGGGAATAAGATACCTGTCAATAACGCCACCCAAGTAGGCATTAAAGTCATCTGGATTAGCTCCTGGTCGGAGCTTAACAAATGTTGGAAAGTTCCAGTTGTTCCAAGCCGGACTATTGTAATCCTTCATACTAGACAAGGATACAAACACATTATAGCCTCTTAAAAATGAGTTCTCAGGCATATTATCTATAACTCCAGATACTACATAAGTATCATCATTATTTAATATCAGGCTTTTCCCCACGGCATTTTTTACAGAGCCAAAATAATGTGTTGCAGCATCCCGAGTTAGCACCAAATTATTGACCTCCTTGAGCGCATTAGCTTTATTTCCGTGTATCAAATCAAAACCAAACATATCGAAGAAATAGTCATCCGCAGCAACAACATACTTCTCCTTAGTATTTAATTCATCATCCTTTTTTTTAATTAAAGTGTTCCCAATTTCCCTGAACCTTGTCACCATTTCCAGATGAGGGTAATCTTCTCTCATTACTTCCGCTAGCGGACAGGAGACTGAAGCATATTTAGTAAGCTCACCTGCAGTTTTATTATCAATGTTAATTCGATATATTCTGTCCGCGTCAGCAAAGGACTTATCATAGTTTAAATCATCATAGATATAAAGTGAAATAAGCAAGGCCCCAGCCATCCCAATTGCAAGGCCGACAGTATTCAAAAAAGTAAAAAATGGCTGTTTGGTAAAGCTTCTTATAGCTATTTTAAAATAGTTTCTATACATGGCCATTGGTAATGCTGTACCAGTATTTTTTCGTTTTTGATTAGTAAATTCTTCATCTCCCATGGTAGGTATCTCCCCAAATTCTTCTACTGCTATTTTAAATGCCAATTCTTCTGTATGCCCCTCAGTTTTAAGATCGTCAATATGATCTCTCAGGTGTAGTTCCATTTCTCTTATATGTCCATGGTCAAAGGCTTTGTGCTTCCTAAACTGCTTTAACCATTGTTTTATTGATTCTTCCAGATTAAACATTGCGGTATTTCTTGATTGAATGATGAATTAGAATTTGCTTTTGATTTTCAGAAATGCTCCCCGAAATAAAAAATACTCAAAACCATAAATGCCAATGAATATTAAGCCGAACATAACGGGCAGAACACCGCCAAACCCTAGCATCATACTCAATACAAAGCCTAAATAATACTCAGGAGTACATAGGTTTAAGAACAGTGCCATGGCAAACGTTACATACAAAACATAATTTATGATATCTGGCGAATAATTGAATAGAATAGTGACTAAAACTCCAAATACCAGACCACCTACAAACACATAAATTTGTTTAGCTGATATTACGGGCTTTCTAGACATAAGAGCCAGTACTACCCATGTTGCTAAAGGCATGCTTAACAAACTCCACCAATTAGATATGGAAGGCATGTCCTTGTCGTGCAAGATATAATGCGATGAAACACCACCATTAAAAAATTCAAATAATATAAAGCCAATTACATAAAGTAAGACTACTGCTGTTAATTTTAACTTAAGATTTGAGTTTAAGACCATTGCTATTTTTATTTAGAGGAAACTTCCCATATTGAATTAAGAACAGAATTAACTTGTGACCATTGTTCTTGCTCTACTATTAGTTCTTGTTTACCAGCCTCAGTTATTTCATAATACTTCCTGGGTCTGGAATCATCGTTAACTGTCCAGTTAGAAACTATTAACCCTTCCTTTTCTAACCGGTGCAATACCGGGTAAAGCATTCCGTCAGAATACTTCATTTTGCCATGAGACAATTCCTTTATCTTTTTGATGATTAAATACCCATAACTATTACCCTGCTTGAGAATACCTAGAATAATTGGTTTGGTAGATGCTGCTGTTAAATTTTTCGAAATCATAGTTTTATAAATCTATATACATAGAATACCAAAGTATAACGAAAGGTAAAATCAAAGGTTGCGTATCGTTCTTACTTTTTTAGCAAATCAGGTTTAAAACTGTCAGCAATCGGTTGCATAAAAAGCCCTGATAATTTAATCTCACATAAGCTTTACTAAAATGAATTAAACCACTTATTTCGTCCTAATAAGACCAGAGAAATGAGCAAAGGGAACAAGAAATACTTCATTATCGATTTTGATAGTACGTTTACGCAGGTAGAAGCGCTAGACATTTTAGGTGAAATATCTTTAAAAGATTCACCAGACAGAGATAATCGACTTCAACAAATTAAGGATATTACTGATAAGGGAATGAATGGTTCATTTTCCTTTCGTGAATCCTTGGAGCAACGTATTAATATTCTCAATGCCCATAAAAATCACCTCCCAAAGCTAATAGAAGAGTTAAAAAAAGTGGTATCCACCTCTTTCAAGAGAAATGCTGATTTCTTTGAAAAATATGCTGACAGAGTTTATATCATGTCTAATGGTTTTAAGGATTTTATTGTGCCTATCGTGGGTGATTATCATATTAAACCTGAAAATGTATGTGCCAATGAATTCGAGTTTGATGAAGACGGAAATATAGTCGGCTTTGACAAAGAAAATGTACTATCATCTAACAACGGAAAAGTTGAGCAGCTTAAATCTTTAGAATTAAAAGGCGATATTTATGTTATTGGTGATGGGTATACTGACTATGAAATTAAAGCAGCTGGACTAGCCAATAAGTTTTATGCCTTTACGGAAAATGTGGAGCGTGCCAATGTAACTGAAAATGCAGATCACATCGCCCCTAGCTTTGATGAATTTTTATATTTGAATAATTTGAATACCGCCATATCATATCCAAAGAATAGAATTAATGTACTACTACTAGAAAATGTGCATTCAAAGGCTATTGATAACCTAAAGAAAGAAGGATATAATGTTGAGGTCTACCCTGCAGGACTGGATGAGGATGAGCTGGTAAAGAAAATAAAGAACGTCTCAGTACTCGGTATCCGATCAAAAACCAACGTTACAAAAAGAGTATTAGACAATGCTAACAGGTTAATTTCAATTGGGGCATTTTGTATAGGAACAAACCAAATAGATTTAGAAGCTTGTCTAGAGAAAGGTGTTGCGGTTTTCAACGCCCCTTTTAGTAATACACGCTCTGTAGTGGAAATGGCCATTTCTGAGATTATATTGTTGCTTCGTCAGTTGAGCGATCGTTCTGCTAAAATGCACAATGGTCAATGGGATAAATCTGCCAAAGGCAGTTTTGAGATTAGAGGCAAAAAACTAGGCATTATTGGCTATGGGAATATTGGAGCTCAGTTATCCGTAGTTGCCGAGTCTATAGGTCTGAAGGTATTGTATTTTGACATAGAGGAAAAGTTAGCATTAGGCAATGCTACCAAATGTGAGAGCCTTGAAGAGTTATTGAGTGAATCAGACATTATATCACTTCATGTTGACGGACGAAAAGAAAATACAAATATCATTGGGGAGAACGAATTTAAGCAGATGAAAGATGGCGTGATCTTTCTGAATTTGAGCAGAGGGCATGTTGTTGATATAGAAGCACTTAAAGCGAACATTTTAAGCAAGAAAATTGCTGGAGCTGGTATTGATGTATTCCCTGAAGAGCCAAAAAGTAATGACGAAGAATTTATTTCTCCCTTGAGAGGCTTACCAAATGTATTACTCTCTCCTCATATTGGAGGAAGCACCTTAGAAGCTCAGGAAAACATAGCCACTTTTGTTCCTAACAAGATCATGGAATATATAAACACTGGCAGTACAACTAACAGCGTTAATTTTCCGAATCTTCAGTTACCAACGCTTCAAAATGCGCATCGTCTGATTCACATTCACTTGAACATGCCAGGCATTCTGGCTAAAATCAATCAGGTATTGGCAGATCATCAAATCAATATTGTTGGTCAGTACTTAAAAACCAATGAGGTCATTGGTTATGTAATCACTGACATTGACAAAGAGTACGACAAGGATGTGATAAAGGCACTAAGAAGTATAGAACATACCATAAAATTCAGGGTTTTATATTAATTTAACCCTATGGATACTTTATCAGATGTAGCTGTTGCCGACAAGTTTTATACAAGTTTTGCAAACCGAGATATAGATGGCATGCTCTCTTGCTACGATGATGCGGTAACATTTGAAGATCCTGCATTTGGGAAATTGACAGGTTCCCAGCCTCATAACATGTGGAGTATGCTCCTCAAACAGGGAGATTCCGGTTTAAAGATAACCCACTCCGCTCCTGTTGCTAAAAATGATAAGGTAGTAACCAATTGGGAAGCAGTTTATAAATTTTCTAAAACAGGCCGTCAGGTTCATAATATTATCACCGCAACTATGACTATAAAAAACGGCAAGATAATAGAACACAAAGATGTGTTTGACATTTGGCGATGGAGCCGTATGGCATTGGGTACAACTGGATTGCTTCTTGGCTTTACTCCATTAGTTAAAAATAAAATTCGTTCTCAAGCCTTAAAAGCTCTTCACAAATTTGAAAGCCAGCAATAGTTGGTTCTTTAAGGATCAATTATTTACTTGCATTTAAATTTTGGCATTAATTCTGTAGAATGCAGTTGAATTCAATTAATAAATCAATGAGAAAGTATATTTATCTATTTGCGTTAGTCTTTCCAATCATTTTATCTAATTGCTCTAGTGGTAAAAAGGCCTATGAAAAAGGTGATTATTACAGCGCAGTTTTAAAGTCTGTGAATAGGCTAAGACAGAACCCTTCTCACAAAAAGTCTAAAGAAGCTTTAAGAAAAAGTTATCCTCTTGCTGTTCAGACTGCCGAGCAAAAAGCCACCACAATTCTTTCTACCAATGCTCAATTCAAGTACAAGAATGCCATGGCTTATTATGAAAGAATCAACACCATGTATAATGAAATACGTGCGGCTCCTGGTGCTTTAAGTGTAATTAAAAACCCCAAGAACTATTTTGCTAAAGTGGCTTCGCTAAAACAGCAAGCTGCTGAGGAGAATTATGAAGAGGCACTAATATTACTAAATAGGAACACTAGAGAAGATGCAAAGACTGCTTTCTTGTTATTCAGAGAGGCTAACTCTTTTGTACCCAACTACAAGGATGTTCGTGACAAAATGGATGAAGCCAAGTTTCTTGCTACTTTGAAGGTTGTTGTAGAGCAAATTCCTGTTCCTTCAAGATATAACCTTAGCGGGAACTTCTTTCAGGACAAAATTGAGGAATATCTTCATACGCAGTTCAGAAGTAACGAGTTTGTTCAGTTTTATACGCCAAGAGAAGTGAAGTCCAATAAACTGCCATTCGTTGATCAGTATCTAAGATTGCAATTTGATGATTTTGTGGTTGGTGAAACGCACACAGAAAGACATACTGAGAAAGTAAGCAGAGATAGTGTAAAAACCGGAACGGTTTCTACCAGAGCTGGAGAAAAAGATGTGTACAGCACTGTTTCTGCCACATTGGTAGTCAACCGCAAGGAAGTACGCTCCAGAGGCTTGTTGAGTATGCGTGTGACTGATGCTGATTCAAAAGCCGTACTTACACACCGGAAATTCAATGGTGAGTTTATCTGGTTTTCTCAGTGGGGAAATTTCAATGGTGATGAGAGAGCGTTGTCTGATGAACAGTTAGACATTTGTCAACAACAGGAAGTACTGCCTCCTGACCCACAGACACTATTTATAGAATTCACCAGGCCGATATATGATCAGTTGGTGCCAGCAGTAAATGATTTTTATAGGAGGTATTAAGTTACCTCCTTTTAGTAAACTTTCTTTTGCCCTTAGGCTTTGGTCTGGATGGGTTGTAAACAGGTGCTTCGCCTAGTGATTCTGGCACTTTTGCTTTAGGTACTGGTGCTCCCAAAAGCTCTTCAATCTGAAGAAAGTCTCGTTGTTCCTTCTCATTAACGAATGTAAAGGCCACCCCTTTTGAAGCGGCTCTTGCTGTACGCCCTATTCTGTGAATATAATCTTCTCCATCGTTTGGCACATCATAATTGATTACCAACTCAATATCTTCAATATCAATACCCCTGGACAGAATATCAGTGGCAACAAGTATATTTAATTTCTTATTCTTAAATGCTTGTAAAACCTGCTCCCGCTCCTTCTGCTCTAAATCAGAATGAATCTCCTCTGACAGAAATTTCATCTTCTTAAGCTCTCTATTCAGCTGCTTAGTAGCAGATTTGGTACTACAAAAAACTATCACACTTTGAAGTTTCTTGGCACTAAGTATATATTTGGCTAATTCAATTTTTTGGCTGTCATAAACAACAAAAGCGGCTTGAACTATTCTTTCAGCAGGTTTTGAAACAGCAATATTAATTTGTTCAGGATCTTTTAAAATGGTCTTTGCCAGCTCTCTAATCTTAGGTGGCATAGTTGCAGAAAACATCAGGTTTTGCCTTTCCTTTGGCAAGTATGAGACTATCTTCATCAGATCTTCATTAAAACCCATGTCAAGCATTCTATCAGCCTCATCAAGTACCAGATACTTAAGATTATCAACCTTAACGTATCCCATATTTAAATGAGCTATAAGCCTGCCAGGAGTACCAATGATCATATCTGCTCCTTCTGATAACGCCATTTTTTCGCGTGCGAAAGAAGAACCATCGCCTCCTCCATAAACCGCTAATGAACTTACAGAAGTAAAATATGATAGGCCTTCCATCTGCTGGTCTATTTGGACAGCCAATTCTCTAGTTGGCACTACCACTAAAGCCTTTATACTTCCATCATGAGGGTTATTTAAGATGTGATGTATAACCGGTAACAAAAAGGCCGCAGTTTTACCTGTCCCTGTTTGTGCAGAGGCTATAATATCCTTTTTACTTAATATAACCGGGATGGCTTGCTCCTGAACGGGTGTGGCTTCCTCAAATCCTATCGCCTGTATACCTTCCAATAATTTGGAATCAAGGCCGAAATCTACAAACTTCACTTATGTACTTGCTCTTTTCTTTCTCTAAGCATGCAATTTAGACAAAATATGCAGAATAGCATCGTTGAAAACATTATCATTGTAAGAATCAATTTAGAACTATAAATGCGCATTGAACAAATAATATTTGACTGCGATGGTGTGCTGGTAGATACGGAAATTGTATCTGCAGAAGTAATGGTTGCACTTCTTAAAAGCCTGGGCCAAAAAATAGAAATCAAATATTTCCTTTCAGAATATACAGGTAAAACCTTCAGAACCATTTTTGAAGACATGACCATTGACCCAAGGGTTGATATTGATATGTTAATTAAGAATGTGGAAGAGCGCGTTTATCAGGATTTAAGAGCTATTGACGGTATGAGTAAGCTTGCTGCAGACGTAAAGCTTCCAAAGGCAGTGGTATCTAATAGTAATCTATGGCAAATAGAAAAAGCATTGACAGCAACGAAACTGCTAGATATTTTTGAGCACAGATTCAGTGCCTCTATGGTATCTAAACCAAAACCAAGTCCTGCCATATACCTTCATGCAGCTGACACACTTGGGAAATCACCTGAAAGCTGCTTAGCTATTGAAGATAGTGTAAGTGGTTGCACCTCAGCCCTATCTGCAGGAATGAATGTTATTGGGTTTTGTGGAGGGGCACATATTACAGACAATCACAGAAATGAGCTTACTAAAATAGGTGTGCCCTTTATTGCTAACTCAGCCATTGAACTTGAAGGGTTATTAGAAAAAGTAACAAAAAACGAGTTAGATTTCTCTAACTCGTAGGTATTTATTTAGGTTGGATTTTTCTGGTTTATCAGGCGCTTGCTGTATATTTTGATACATCAACGGCCACCATCATAATTTTCCCCACTGCCCCATCTCTACTTTTTATAGGAGCATAGCTCTCTACCAATTGAATAACTTTTCCTCCTTTTCCAACTCTTTCGAACTCACCATATTTTGCAATTCCCAAAGTAAGATCTTTCCAGAACTGCTTATAGGTATCGGACGTCTTATCTTCTTTATTCACAAAGAGTCTATGGCTTTCCCCAAGTATCTCATCTTTAAAGTATCCGGTAATATCAAGGAAGTTTTGATTCGCATTGATAACATAACCATCAGCATCAAACTCAATCATAGCAACTGATGAATTAATAGCTTCCATGGTGCTTTCTGCTTCTGCCTGACCTCTTTGCATCTCTTCTTGTGTAGCCTGCAGCTCTTCCATATTCTGGCGCATTTCCTCTTCTTGAGAACGCATCTGCTCGGTCATTTCCTGAGATTCTTCCAGCAACTTCTGAGTTTTGGCATTGATCTTAACAGAAGATACCGTTGATGCAATACTCTCAGCTATCTTCTGAACAAACTCTACTTCGTAATCCTCAAATACTTTGAAAGAAGCAATTTCAACCACTCCATAAATCTCTTCATTCACCTTTAGAGGAACGATTAGTACACTCTTAGGATTTGCGTCTCCAAGTCCAGAAGTAATTTTGATGTAGTTATCTGGCACCTCAGTAAGGTATATGGTATCCATTTCCTGCCATACCTGCCCTGCGAGTCCTTCTCCTTTATGTATTTTCTGGTCAATGTATTTCTTCTTATCCCAAGCGTAACATGCTAATAAAGACATGTATGGCTCGCTTTCTTCAGTATCATCAATAATGTAAATACCTCCTTGATTACAACCCATATAAGTTACGAGGCTCCTTATAATATCATCAGATAGTTTCTCAAGGTTATCATTATTACGTCTTAAAATGTCTCCAAACTTAGCCAAGCCTTCAGTTGACCAGTTTCTTTTCTGATCTTCTTCTGCAACTCTTGAAAGATTACTTCTCATTTCAAGAAGGGCATTACCTAACACATCATGATCACTCAATGGTTTAAATTCTGAGTCATACTTTCCATTACCTATGTTCTCAGCAAATATGGTGGTTGACCTTAAACCTCTGATCAAATTATCCATAGCAGTAGCCATTTCTCCAATTTCATCATTATTGAATTTCCTACCCTGATCATCAACTAGCTCCCCTTTACCAAGTTTGACGACAATATCTTTTATGTAATTGATAGGAACCGTAATCGACTTGGCCATGAAATAAGCACTTAGTAAACCAATCAATATAATTATCGCTCCAAGTATGATTGTAATATTTATCAGTTGGTTTGTCGCAGCAATAAGATCATCATCCGACTCCTGAGTAGTTTCCTGTTGCATTCTGGCTACTTCATCCAGCTTGCTTATAATGGAAGCCGTCATTGGTATCACCTGACTTTCAATGGCATCTTCAGCCAAAAGTTTGGTTAAAGGATCTTCGTAGTTCTCAAATGTTACTAGCTGCCCCATTACTTCTTGCTCAACAACCAACAGTGCCTCAAACTCAGTTCTAACTGTATCCATCAGGAAACGCTGACTGTCATTTTCCCAAGAACTCTCAAGTTCAAGGATTCTTTCTTTTAATGCTGGATAATCCTGATCGTGCAAAACTCGTAAGGCATCTTTATCATCAACATTACTCTGTACGTACACCCAGTTTATAATAAGCATTTTTGATTGTGTAACAAGCAATTTGAAATCACTAATAGCCTCTTTACTTGGCCTAATGATATCAGAAGACTTCTTTACTACTGTATCAATACTATTACTGGTAACAAATATTACAGCAGCATTGAAAACAAACAATACTATAAGGATCAGGAAACCTCCAAAAATCTTGTTTCCAATTTTCAATTTCATCTTTCGCATAAGTTGCTAATTAATAAGCGTTAAATAAAGATTTATATTATTATAGCTAATCTCGTTAATTCAGTAGACACCTTTAATCCAGCTTCTTCTACCGCGTGTCTATTTAATTCAAAAGCCAATTTACTATTTCTTTCAACAAAGTTAATAGCACTGCCTTCCATACCTAACCCCTCAGTCTCTGTTATTAATAATGTATTAGCAGTGTTAACCTTTGATTTTATATCTTCAAAACTGTCAGAAGCACCTTTAGACACAAACAATATATCAGTAGGTGTTACACTGGCACTACTCGCAAACTCCTTTATAATTATATCTCTTGATCCTGCTTTTTTAGCTGAAGCCATTTTCTTTAAATGTTCGATTATTGGAGATTCTCCAACAACACCTATAACGAAATCACCCTCTATTGTTGGCCACTGCACGTATCTAATAAAACTGTAGATATACACCGTGTGCAGCTGGTAATTTTGAGCAAAAGCCACTGAGCTCGACAACAACATGATAAAAACTACTATCCCCTTTAAAAATCCAACTCTTTTCATACCAACAGTAAATTAACCTGCAATTAATTTAATTTCAAAAATTAACTTCAAAATAACAATTTAAATACTAATAACCTTCAAGTAATCAATCTTTGATAATGTCCGTGCTTTGACAATACCTTCCAAACAATTAATTTATCTAAACTTTTTAAGAATTCTTAAGTTAAAGTACCCAAAGACAAAAATATGAATTATAAAAAAGTAGCGGGAGTATCTTTCGTCCTTTTATTAATGTTTTCTTCCTGCAGCAAAAGCCAGGAAGCTAAGAAGACAGTAGTAAAGAAAATGGAACCAAAGATTGAAAAGACTGATGAAGAATGGAAAGCGCAACTTACGCCTGAAGAATACCATGTATTAAGAGAAAAAGGTACAGAAATGGCCTTTACAGGCGACCTATGGGATAATCATGATAAAGGCACCTACACCTGCGCTGCTTGTGGAGAAAAGCTTTTTAGTTCAAAAACAAAATTTGAATCAGGAAGCGGGTGGCCAAGTTTCTTTGAGCCAATTAATCAGGAAAATGTGATTATCGAAAGAGACACAACTTTCGGAATTTTAAGAGAAGAAGTAGTTTGTGCAAAATGTGGTGGGCATCTAGGACATGTTTTTAATGACGGACCTGAACCTACCGGACTGAGATACTGCATTAATTCTGTATCAATGGATTTTGAAAAGAAACAGTAATAGTTTGTTTGTTAAGTAAAAAAGCTGGCTTTGAAAGAAGTCAGCTTTTTTTATTCCATAATAGATAAGGGGCCCATTCCTATATACTGTTCTGAGCAAGCATATTGTGACCTTTCTATTTATATTTGTCAGCTTTAAACTTACTTAGATTTGAAATACGACATAATAATAATTGGCGCTGGTATTGTTGGTTTAGCTACAGCATTAAAAACATTAGAAAAAAGACCTGAATCAAAAATTTTAATATTAGATAAGGAAGATGATGTAGCTAAGCATCAGACTGGTAATAATAGCGGTGTTATTCATTCGGGATTATATTATAAGCCAGGAAGTTTAAAGGCCACCAATTGTATTAACGGCTATCGCCAAATGGTCGAATTTTGTACTGAGTACGATATCCCTTTTGAACTGTGTGGTAAAATTGTGGTAGCTACTTCAAAAGAAGAAATTCCATTATTAAACAACCTTACAGAACGCGGAAAACAAAATGGCCTTGATAACCTCAAACCGCTAGAGGCTGAGGAATTGAAAGAATATGAACCCCATGTAGCTGGTGTAAAAGGCTTATTTGTACCTCAAACTGGAATTGTTGATTATACGCTGGTTTCAAAAAAATATGCTGAGCTCATAAAGTCTAAAGGTGGTACAATACAACTCGGAGAAAAGGTTTTAAATATTAAAACAGGTAAAGGCCGATCTACTGTAGTAACTTCTAAAGGCACATATGAAACCAAACTGATTGTAAACTGTGCCGGATTATATTCCGATAAGGTAGCCAGATTCACCAATCAGAAGCTAGATGTAAAAATCATTCCTTTTAGAGGTGAGTATTACAAGCTAACAAAAGAAAAGGAAAGCCTGGTCAAAAACCTGATATACCCCGTTCCTGATCCTAACTTTCCATTTTTAGGAGTCCATTTTACCCGCATGGCCAAAGGTGGTGTTGAGGCCGGCCCTAATGCAGTGCTTGCTTTTAAAAGAGAGGGTTATAAGAAGTCAGATATAAACCTTTCTGAACTAACAGAATCACTCCTATGGCCAGGATTTCAAAAAGTCGCAATGAAATATTGGAAAACTGGTTTTGGAGAAATGTATCGCTCTTTTTCGAAAGCAGCATTTACCAAAGCACTGCAAAAATTATTGCCTGAGGTTACAGAAAAAGACCTTGCTCCAGGAGGTGCCGGAGTACGTGCTCAGGCATGTGATAGAAATGGTGGATTAATAGATGACTTTTTAATTCTGGAAAATGAATTTGCAATCAATGTCTGTAACGCACCTTCTCCAGCCGCCACTTCTTCATTATCTATTGGCGACCATGTGTCAGATTTAATTATGAAACATTTTTAAATGTTATCACATGACGAAATAAAGCGATATCAACGGCATTTTGTGCTGCCCAACTTTGGTCCGCAAGCGCAGGAGAAGCTAAAAAAGTCAAGTGTACTAATCGTTGGTCTTGGTGCTTTGGGCAGTCCTGCGAGCCTCTATTTAGCTGCTGCGGGTGTCGGAAAACTTGGCCTTGTGGATGCAGATACCATAAATATTACTAATCTACAGCGTCAGATACTGTATAAGGAATCCGACATTAAAGCTAAAAAAATCGATAAAGCTAAAGCAAGCATAGCCCAACTAAATCAGCACGTAGAGCTTATTACATATCCCCAATTCCTGACCAGCCAAAATGCATTAGAAATCTTATCGGATTATGATCTGATTATTGATTGTACTGACAATTTCCCTACAAGGTACCTTATCAACGATGCCTGTATTCTTCTGAATAAACCTTATGTCTATGGCTCTATCCATCAATATGAAGGTCAGGTTTCAGTATTCAATGCGAAAAGTGATATTAATTACAGAGACCTTTTCCCAGAGCCTCCCAACCCTGAGTCTGTTCCGAACTGTGAAGAAGGTGGGGTCTTAGGCTCTCTTGCTGGGATTATTGGTAGTACTCAGG
>NZ_SMLV01000409.1:0-3919 GCF_009711525.1 Fulvivirga lutimaris | reverse complement strand
GAAAAGCTTTTTATATTTGATTCATTAACACTTGATACAAGAAAGATCAAGTTGAATTCAAAAAACACTAAAGCGTCCGTCAAATCGTTAATAGACTATGACGAATTCTGTAAAATAAAAAACAAGATGATCAAAGAAGTAACTGTTAAGGAATTGCATCAAATGATGGAGAATAAGGAAGATTTCCAACTTATTGATGTTAGAGAACCCCATGAAGCTGAAATAAGTACGCTTAATGGTGAGCTAATTCCTTTAGGACAAATACCTGCGAATGAAGATAAAATTGAAAAATCTAAGAAGGTGGTAATACATTGCAGAAGCGGTGCCAGAAGTGGTCAAGCTGTGAATTACCTGCAGGGCAAACTGGGGCTTGACAACTTATACAACCTAAAAGGTGGGATCTTGGCCTGGGCCGATGAGATTGATCCTTCTATGGAGAAGTATTAAATGACTACAGATGACCATTTTAGAAAAAGCGAAATACCTTTTTCAAAAAGGTGAATTTATTGGAGACAGACACCACCTGGGCTGCAAAAAGCTGCTCTATTCTCTAAATGGGAAGTTTTATGAAATCTCCTATTTAGCCAATGAAAATGTCATTGACTTTATAGAATCACGATCTATCAATTTTGTTGTAAAATACTATGCCGATGCTATTGACATCGGCAATATTTAATTCACAGCGGCTAAAACGGATTTTAAGAATTCATTAAAATCGAATGATCCGCGAACCTTTGTCTGCCCCATCCTCACTATCACCATATCCTTTGAGGGAATAATAAACACACGTTGCCCTTCAAAACCATTGGCGCTGTAAAGATCAGTGGGTGCATCAGGATAGTAGCGATTTTCCGGATTGCCCTTCTCACCAGCATTAAGCCAAAATTGGGCACCATATTCTCCTAAAGGAGCTTTGTCTGTAGGTGTAGACACATAATCAGCCCAATCTTCAGGAAGCAATTGCTGGCCATTCCATGAACCTCCATTTAAATAAAACTGACCAAACTTGGCCCAGTCTCGTGGGCTGGCATACATGTAAGATGAACCAACATAGGTACCCGATGCATCTGGCTCAAGAACCGCAGTTTTCATGCCCAATGGAGAAAACAGTCTTTCTCTCAAATAGTTGTGATACTTCTCTCCCAGCCTTTCTCTGGCAATTCTGGAAATGATATTTGTTGTGCCGCTGGAGTAATACCAAAGTTCATCTGGCTCATAAGCCAGCGGTTGACTGGCAGCAAAAGCACCCATATCGGCACTTTTAAATAACATATTAGTAGCTGAACTTGGCCCTGAATAAACTTCTTCCCATTCAAGACCGCTAGACATTCTTAATAACTGATCAAGAGTAATTTGGCTTCTTTCGTCCTCTTTCCAGGCTTCAATGAGGTTATTATCACTTATTTTTATAATCCCATCTTTAACCATTAAGCCAATCATGGTAGCTGTTATGCTTTTTGTCATAGACCAGCCTATTTGAGCGGTATTCTTGTCAAAACCTTCAGCATACTTTTCACCAATCAAATGACCTTTATAAAGCACCACGACTCCACGCGTGTTGATTTTCACATCTGGTTGGTCTTCTAGAAATGCATTATCAATAGCTTTATTTAAAGCCTCATAGTTCACATTCTCAAAAACGGTGTCTGATTCAGTTAAGCCCAATGGCCATACCAACGAGTCTGGAGCAGAAGCGATGGCTGAAAGACTGATTTCTTGTGATCTTATCTCCTCTTCAGATATTTCAGAAATAAGCGTGCACCCTAGCCCCTTTCTAAAAATGGCTTTCTTGCTAGCCGCTCCAAAAACATTACCCGAAGCAGAGCTATCTGACCAATTGACCTCATATGTTCCAAGGCTTAATGGTATACTACCAAGTTCATCCGCCAAAACTGACTCCTGAGTTCTTCCAGCCACAAACACACATGTACATAAATTCTTAGCTCCATAGCCGCTAATTATGGGAAACGCACGCCATGCGTAGCTGAGACCATATATCAAACCTCCAAAAATCAAGAGGGGAACAAATACTTTAACTCTTTTCATTAGTGTCTTATTTGAGTTCCAGAATATAGATCATCCATTGCACCGTCCTGATCCCAATCGATGTAACCTGTAAATGAAACTGTGTCATTTTTAATGGTTGCTAAATAGGTATTATCACTTCCTCTTTCAGTCATAATCAGTGAATCTCCTTCCATAACCCATGTGCCTGCCGAAGTCATGATTACTTCGCCTTCGAGGCTCATATATTCAGAAACAAACGTGCTGTCTGTATTAAATGCCGTTACAATTGGTTTGATATTTAAAATCTCCTCCCATTTATCTTGTGGTACATAGGCCACTGAATCGCCATCATCCTTTTTTATAACAACTTTGATCTCCAGGTTATGCCATTTGCCTATTAGCTGCTCACTAATTGTAGGCATTGATTCATTAACCTCTTTGTTCTCATTGCTCTTTTTACTTTCACAAGAGATAAGTAAAGCAAAAAATAAAACAACAGGAAGGACTTTGTTCATTTGTAAATCAATTTAATTTAGTGCAAAATACTAATTATTGAAGATTGTGGACGGAACTATAAGAGAAAATATTAAACCTGGAAGTAAGGTTGCCATTGTACTAAAAAAGGATCAGCGAACTGGCACTTTAACAGAAGGTATTGTTAAAGATTTACTTACTAAATCTCCTAAACACCATAGAGGTATTAAAGTTAGACTAACTGATGGGCAAATAGGCAGAGTTCAGGAGATTTTCGAATAACGCTACTTTTTCAACAAATCTTCTAAAAACTCCAAGGCCCTTACTTCCATATAGTTGACTTCAGAATTGGGCAATGTAAAGCCAACGTGCCCACCATGATCAGGGGTTTCTAAATAAAGGAATTCGCTATTCCTACATTCTTGAAAGGGATAGCAGGCCTCACCTAAAAAGGGATCGTTTAAAGCATTACAAAATAAAATTGGCCTTTGTGTTTCGTGCATATATTTACCAGCACTGGCCTTCTCATAAAAATCAAAGGCATCTTTAAAACCGTGTAGAGGTGCTGTATATTCATTATCAAAATCGATAAAAGATTTAATATGCTCAAAACCATTGTACTGCACTAGTTCAGGGTATTTTTCAGCCTTTGTTTTTACCTTTATTTCCAGTTTTTTTAGGAAACGTTTTTGATAGAATTTAATGGATGATGTTGAAAGTGCATCAACACTGGATTTTAAGCTAACAGGCATTGAAAAGGCTACTCCTCCCATAATATTATCAGCTATCGTGGAACCTCGCTCACTAATATATTTGGTAGTAAGGCTTCCACCCATGCTAAAGCCAACAAGGGCCACAGTTTTGTAATCCTTGGCCTTTAACGCATGTTTGATCACAGTATCCAGATCATCAGTAGCACCATGATGATAGAACCTTGATGTTTTATTAATTTCACCACTGCAACTTCTGCAGTTCCAGGCTACTACCTCCCACCCATGTTGTGCGAAATATTTTGCCATTCCCTTAACATAAGGTCTCTCACTGCTACCTTCCAGGCCATGAGAAATAACCACCAGTTTGTCAGAATCATTCTTCAACCAGTCAATGTCCAGAAAGTCATTATCTTCAGTAATTATCCTTTCTCTTTCGTATGCTACATCTTCAACTTGCCTAAAAGTGCTGGGTATAATCGTAGCCAGATGACCATTTCTGAGCCAAAATGGTGACTTGTAATGTGATTCGATTAATGGCATTCGGCAAATAAAATGTAGATATTCCTAACAACATCAATTATTGCCAAATAAATAATTCAGATAGTAGCGCTCCAATAATTAAGCTATCTTCATAAATCAACTCATGAAACGTTCAATAGGAATAATATTAGCCATTCTGCTCTGCCTGCCATTATTGGTACTAGAATGCACTATTTCTATTGAAA
>NZ_SMLV01000021.1 GCF_009711525.1 Fulvivirga lutimaris | reverse complement strand
ATTTAAATCTGAAGACAAGAAACCAAAATCGCCAGATTTACCTAAATAAATAATCCCGTTTCTGGATTCATAAATTGTAAGACAGGCTGTTGATAGATGATTTTTCCACTGTATTCCATCATAAGTAAGTAGCCCTTCAGAATTAGCAACATAAATGATACCTGAATTTGATTGAATTATTTGCCAATTCGCAAATGGTAATCCAGTTTGCTTATAATCAAAATTCTTGATAAAGTAATTAGTAACACTATTTTCCTGAGCAAGAAGGGTTAATGAGAACAAGAAAGTTAAAAATGTCAACAGTAGT
>NZ_SMLV01000401.1:29410-30526 GCF_009711525.1 Fulvivirga lutimaris | reverse complement strand
GCTGCATGAAGTCCACTTTAATTCCTTTTGCATCCCAATTTTTATAGGTTTCCAGAATCTCGGTAAGGTTTTCATCCAATGGTTTCCATAACACCCAAAGAATAATTTCTACACCTTTTTCTTTTCCATATTTTATCAGTTCAGGAACATCAATATCTGGATTGTACTCCAGAATTTCTGTTGTTGACTTGGTCCAACCTTCATCAAGGATCACATATTCGATGTTATTCTTTGAAGCAAAATCAATGTAGTATTTGTAAGTAGCGGTATTAATTCCTGACTTAAAATCTACTCCATAAATATTATTGGCATTATACCAGTCCCAGGCAACTTTACCGGGTTTTATCCAATCAGTATTTTTGATCGCAGTAGGTTGTGCAAGCTGATAAGTAAGGTTACTTTCAACAAATGTGCGGTCATCATTACTGATAATAAACACCCGCCACGGAAATCCTCTCTTCCCTTCAACTTGAGCAATGAAATTAGCTTCTTTAGTGATAGTTTGATTGCGATCTGGAGATTGTTCTGCTGGAACCGCTTCAAGCACATATTTAGGAAAAATAGCTTCCAGCGTTTCTACTCCGCTGCCTTTCATAAACATTCCGGGGTAATCATGAAGTGCTGTTTCAGTAAATAAAACTTTGCCATTTTCTGTGCTAAACAATACCGGCAGGCTGCAAAATTCTTTGTCTGATATTTCTGTTAGTGATTTGTCTAAATACAACCTCTCGTTATGCGAATACATGGACTCTTCTTGAGGGAAAAGTGAGCGGGTACCTTTTGGGAAGGAGAGTGACAGATTTTCTGAAACTACATTTCTAGCTGCTTTATTAATATCTTCAAACTGATAAGCCACACCGTCATTATATGCTCTAATGTAGAGATTATAGCCACCTTTAAATTCTATTGAAAGTTGGTTATATTCATCTTTTATTTCTGAATCCTTATGAGGTACAGCAGGTCTAATTATTGAAGAGAAGCTATTGACAGAATGCTTCTTTATTTTTGGACTTACACCAAAATCAGCTCCAGCTGAAAAGTCCATCCCCACTGTGACTTTCTCTATAATAACATTGCCATCAAGCGTGGCTGACCAAGAGATATTATCAGCACAGC
>NZ_SMLV01000401.1:28270-29197 GCF_009711525.1 Fulvivirga lutimaris | reverse complement strand
TCATGATACGGTATAGTTTGCTTATTTTTTAAATGTTATTTCCTCTGAGCAGGCTCTGTAAGTCATCAGTACTCAGGGTTCTCCCAATCCTTTGCGATGTAAAAAGGCCTTCTTGGTGCAGTTTTTCGCAAGTGAACATGAGCGAAGCGGCCAAGAGCATGATTAGACTCCCTGGTTTCATTGGGTTTAGATCTTTGGTGTTATTCTTTTTTAATAATAGCAGCCCAACCTCCACCGGAGGATAATTCTGCTTTGACCGTAGCGTCTTTCTGGACAGTTATTGTTTCTTTTTTGTAGTCTTCGGCAAACATTTCTGCATTTATACCATCTTTAAATACCTCCATGGTAAATTCTCCTTCACCTAAAAAAGAGAGGTCAAGTTCCAAGACTCTGCCATCCCAGTCTGTCATAGCGCCAATATACCATTTCTCACCTTTTCTTCTTGCCACGGCTATATAGTTGCCAACAGATCCTTCTAAGACAACGGTCTCATCCCATGTTGTGGGTATTTGAGTTATAAAGTCAACGGTTTCTTGTTCTTGATAATATCTGGATGGTGATTCACACATCATCTGAAGAGGAGCCTCATAAACTACGTACATGGCCACCTGATGTGCACGAGTTCCAAGACTCATTGGGCGTTCGAAGCTACCGAAAAAGTTTTTTGGCATTTTGTTAACCATGGCACCGGGGGTGTAGTCCATTGGTCCCGCTGCCATTCGTATAAATGGGATAGTTACATTATGCTCTGGTGTAATGTCAGCACTCCCCTTGTTATTCTCGCTTCCTTTTACCCCTTCATAATTAAGCACGTTAGGATATATCCTTCTCAACCCTGAAGGTTTAAATGAACCATGAAAATCGACTAACAATTCAAGTCGGGCACATTCTTTGGCAATCTGCTCGTAGGAGCTAACCATGTATTGG